>JBBRQL010000032.1:0-26252 GCA_038226425.1 Verrucomicrobiota bacterium | reverse complement strand
GCCCCGACGAGTTCATCGCCAACAAGGAGGCGAAGTGCTCCGGCAACTTCATCCATTGCCGCGTCGCCGCCGACGGCAAAAGCTACACCATCGACATCCCCGCGACCGGCCACACGAAGACCTACGCCACGCGGGCGAAGTGACCCGACCGCGGCGCTGTCCGGCCGGACAAACCTTTGGCCACGCGCGTCGACCGCTTCATCGATCCGTCCCGCATGTTCCACCTTCGGATATCTCTGTGGTCCCGGTTGCTCGCCGGTATCGCCGCATCGATCGGGCTGGTCGCCGCGGCGGCACCGGTCGCAACGCCATCCGTCGCGGAAGGTGAGCCGGTCTCGTTCCGCCGCGACGTGATGGCGGTGCTCTCGAAGGCCGGCTGCGCCAGCGGCGCGTGCCACGGCAACCGCGCCGGCAAGGGCGGCTTCAAGCTCTCCCTGCGCGGACAAGACCCGGAAGCCGACCACGCCGCGCTCGTCAACGACCTCTCCGGGCGGCGGCTGAGCCTCACCGATCCCGACCAGAGCCTGCTCTTGCTCAAGCCGCTCGCCGAGGTGCCGCACGAGGGCGGCCAGCGGATCAAGCCCGGTTCGCCCGAGCATCAGATCCTCCGTCGCTGGATTGCCGCCCGCGCGGCCGACGACGCGTCGGCGCCGGCGTTGTCCCGGCTGGAGGTCACGCCGCGGGACGAGTTCCTCTCCGCGCCGAAGACCGCCGCGCAGATCACCGCCACGGCCATCTTCGCCGACGGCCAACGGCGAGATGTCACCGCGCTCGCCTGCTATGAGGTCTCGAACGTCGGCGTCGCCGAGGTCGCTCTGGGCGGCCGCGTCACCCGCAAGAACGACGGCGAGACGACCGTGCTCGTGCGCTATCTCGACCAGCAGGCCCCGGTGCGGATCGCCTTCGTGCCGAGCCGGCCGGCGCCCGGTCCGCGCGCGTTCCCGAACCCGGCGGGATTCATCGACCGCGAGATCCAGGCGAAGCTTGCGAAACTTCGCCTCGCGCCGTCACCGCTCGCCGACGACGGCGTCTTCCTCCGCCGCGCCTGTCTCGACCTGCTGGGCATCCTGCCGACCGCGGACGAGGCGCGCGCGTTCGTCGCCGACCGCTCGAAGGACAAACGGGCGCGGCTGGTGGACCAGATGCTGGAGCGGCCGGAGTTCGCGGAATCTTGGGCGCTGAAGTGGGCGGACCTGTTGCGGCTGGACGAGCGGACGCTCGACCGCAAGGGCGCGCGGGCCTTCTACGAGTGGCTGCGCGGATCGATCGCCGCGCACAAACCATTGGACCAGTTCGCCCGCGAGCTCGTCTCCGCGCGCGGCAGCACCTACGCGGAGCCGGCCGCGAACTATTACCGCAACCTCCGCACTCCCGTGGAACGCGCCGAGGCCGCCGCCCAGGTCTGGCTCGGCACGCGCCTCCAGTGCGCGCAATGCCACAACCATCCCTACGAGCGCTGGACGCAGGACAACTACCACGACTGGACGGCCGTCTTCGCGCGGGTCGATTTCCAGGTGCTGGAGAACCGGCGGCAGGACGAGAACGACAAGCACGAGTTCAAGGGCGAGCAGGTCGTGTTCGTCAAAGATTCCGGCGAGCACCAGAACCCGCGCACCAAGAAGCCTTCCGTCCCGCGCCTGCTCGGAGCCTCGGCTCCGCTCGCCGTGCGGCATATGAAGGACGGTCCCGCGCCGCCGCCCATCGCACCTCCAACGTCCCGTCTCGCTGCACCGACCAACGCGGTGGCAGGTCCGACCGAGCTGGATGCGCTCGCGGTCTGGCTCACGTCCAAGGAGAACCCGTTGTTCGCGCGCACGCAGGCGAACCGCATCTGGTACCATCTGATGGGCCGCGGGCTCGTGGACCCGATCGACGACTTCCGCGGCACGAACCCCGCCTCGCACCCGGCGCTGCTCGACGCGCTCACCGCGGAGCTGGTGCGGTCCGGCTTCGACCTGCGCCACGTCATCCGGCGGGTGATGGCGTCGCGGGCGTACCAAGCGTCGTCCGTGCCGACGAAGGGCGCGGAGGACGACGCGATGAACTACTCGCACACGGTCGTGCGGCGTCTCGGCGCGGAGCAGTTGCTCGACGCGCAGAGCGCGGTGGCCGGAGTGCCGCTGGAGTTCGGCGGCTTCCCGGTCGGCACGCGCGCCGGCCAGATGCCGCTGCTCAAGACCGGTTCCCGCCGCGCGCCGGGACGGCTCGACCAGTTCCTCACCGCCTTCGGCAAGCCGCCGCGGCAGACGCCGAGCGAATGCGAGCGCTCCACCGAGCCGGCGATGGGCCAGGCCTTCGCCTTCATCAGCGGGCCGACCGTGCAGGAGTTCATCACCACGAAGGACAACCGTCTCACCGCGCTGCTTGCCTCGGGCAAGCCGGCGCGCGCCTTGGTGGACGACCTCTTCTGGACCTCGCTCACCCGTGCGCCGAGCAAGGCGGAATCGGAGAAACTGGCCGCGCTGGTCGACGGCGCAACGGACAAGCGCGCGACGCTGGAGGACATCCTCTGGGGCCTGTTCAACGCGAAGGAGTTCGTGCTGCGGAGATGAACCACACCAAAACCAGATGAGCAACATGGTGGACAATTTAGAATGGATTGGGAGCGACAGTCGCTTCTTGGACCGTCTGGCGAGAACCCTTCCCCGTCGGCCCCGGTTGTCGGTCACTGTCTGTGGCTTCTCACCTCTGCGGTTGTCCATCGAATCGCGGGATTCACTCGACGGATCCCCGCCTGTTAGAACTGGCCCACTTCGCCACTGGTTCCAAGAAATGGCGCAGGGCAACGGCACTACCGGAGAGTCTGAGCAATGCGACGTCCGCATTTGCGACCCGCTGGCGTTCAAGAGCACCTTCGACTGGCGGGCTCGGGCCATCGAGGTGGAGCGGCACGGGCACCTGTTCCGCTTCGTGCATCCTTGGGACGTGCTGGTGAGCAAGCTGCAGCGGCTGGAGGAGAAAGACCTGGACGCTTTCCGGCTCGTCATCGCCAAGACGGGCCACCCGACCGAGCAAGAGTTCTTGCGCCACTTGCAAAAGGCCGTGGATCTCTACCGGCCGAAGTTCGACGAAGAGACCCAGCGCGGTGACATGATGGCGAACACCCGTCTCCTCTGGCAGGAGCTCTGGGGACGCACCATCGACCCGCGCGCCGAGATCATCCGGCCGGCCGTGGAGCGGACGAACCGGGCGCACTCGGACTTCGATCCGACGCTCAAGGAACAACTGGCGAAGGTGAAGCTTTCAGCGGCACCTTCGACCGAGAAACGATGATGGACTTCTCTGCGCCAACCGGTTTTGAACCAGCATGCCGCGCTGGAGGGCATCCCATAGGCCTGTTGAACGCGAAGCAGCCGGAGGCGATTGATGATGTGCCCCGGTTCGTCTGACCTGTTTGCCAATGGGTATCCCCGACAACGATGAGATCCTGGCCTTGCTCGATCAGTTGAAGCATTCGACTGCCGATGAACTGGAAAGTCTTTGGCTCGAGTTCAAGCCGTGGAACGGAGCCAAGGAGGACATGAAGGTTGCGACCGAGTACGCCGTGTGCCTCGCGAACTCCGAAGGGGGCGTCGTCGTGTTCGGGGTGGCCGACAAGACAACGGGCAGGAGCCGGGCCATCCATGGCGCAGAAGGGTACGACCTGGATGTCTGGCGTCGGGGTTTGTATTCCACGGTCACGCCCAGTCTTCCGATCCGTGTCGAAGCGCTGGACGTTCCCGAAGGGACCGGGAAGCTGCTCGTCGTGCGCGTGCCGAAAGGTAGCACCGTGCATGGCACGACGCAGGGCTTGTTCAAACGACGTGTCGGGAATAACTGCATGCCGCTCGACCCGCAGGGTTTCCAGCAAGCGCAGGTTTCCTCGGGCAGATTGGATTGGAGCGGCCAGCCGACCGGATGGACGATCGCCGAGCTCGACCTGGTGGAACTGGCCCGTGCCCGGAACATCTTGCGTCGCATCAAGCCGGAGTCGGAGCTGCTCCAGCTTGCCGACCCAGCATTTGCCACCGCCTTGGGAGGGATGCGCGCCGGACGGGTCACGCATGCGGGATTGTTGCTGTTCGGCCGGGAAGAGATCATCCGAGAGACCTGTCCGCAGCATCAGGTCCACTACGTGCTCCAGGCCTCGGACGTGGCGGTGACGCGCAATGATTCCTACCGGCACGGTCTGCTTCGGATCTTGGAGCAGGTCGAGCAGAACTTCACCGGTCCGGCCAACCCGGAACAGGAGGTGTCCATGGGTCTTTTCAAGCTCCGGGTCCCGGCGTTTCCGATGGAAGTTGTCCGCGAGGCCGTGCTCAACGCGGTGACGCATCGCGACTACCTGGATCCCGGCGAGGTGCTCGTGCGCCACGCCCCGCGTGAACTGGTGGTGACCAGCCCCGGAGGTTTCATCGGCGGCATCACTCCGATGACCATCCTCCGGGCCGAATCCATCAGCCGGAACCGGACATTGGCCGAAGTATTTGAAAAGCTTGGCTTGGTGGAGCGCGCAGGGATCGGTCGGCGCCGGATTTTCCGCTCTGTCTTGGCGCTTGGGAAGCGTGCACCCGTCTACGAGTCCGATGGAACCCACGTCACGCTGCGGATCTTCGACGGCGCCTTCGACGAGCGTCTGGCCATGCACGTGGCCAGGTGGCAGCAGCAAGGGGTTGAAGTGGAGCTGAACGGCCTGCTCTTGCTGTCATTTTTCCGCGACCACACGTTCATCGACACGAAGCAGGCCGCCCAATTGCTCCAACTGCCGATGCCTGAGACGCGCACCGAACTGGACCGATGGACGCTTTCTTCGAATCCGGTCCTGGAGCGTCGGGGCCGGGCCAAGAGCGGCACCTACCACCTCGCCAAGGCACTTGCCAGCGACCTGCATGGCAAGGTGGTTTATTCGCGGGGCAAGGGGATCGATTCCATCCGCTACGCCGAGATGGTGAAGCAGTTCATCGCGGACCATGGAGCCATCACTCCACAGCAGTGCCGAGAATTGTTGGGGCTTGGCGAGTCTCCGTCGGCGAAGGTCGAAATCTCCCGGTTGCTGAAGAAGTGGTCTTCGCCATGCGGTTTTTTGCGGAGTCAGGGGAATACCCGATCGATCCGCTATAGCCGTTCCGATGGTTAGCAATTGTTAGCAATGCATATCTGCGTAAAACTGCATAGAACTGCGTAGAACTGCGTAGAACTGCGTAGAACTGCGTAGAACTGCGTAAAACTGCGTAAAACTGCGTAAAACTGCGTTGGTGGCAATTCTTAGCAATTCTTAGCAAATCCACCCCATGACCTCCTCCGCCTGCCGTGGTTTCCATTCCGCCGAGACCTTCTCGCGACGCACGCTGCTCAAGGTCGGCGGGCTCGGGATGCTCGGTCTCACCTTGCCCAAGCTGCTCGCCGCCGAGGCGCTCGCGCCGGGCACCGCGTTGTCCGCTCCCAAGGCCCGAGCGAAGTCGGTCATCTTCCTCTACCAGTTCGGCGGACCGTCGCACATCGACATGTTCGACATGAAGCCGGACGCGTCGTCCAAGATCCGCAGCCCGCACAAGCCCATCGCGTCGAGCGCGGACGGCATCCAGGTCAGCGAACGGCTGCCGAACGTCGCCAAGGTCATGGACAAGGTGACGCTCATCAGGTCCATGACCCACAAGATGGTGAACCACAACTCGGCGAGCTACTACGCGCTCACCGGGCACGCGCCGCCGGTGGACGACATCCGACTGCGCGACACGCTCGACCTCGCGCCCGCCTACGGATCGGTCGTGGACGCCCTCGCACCGATCGGCGGCGAGCTGCCGACCTTCGTGGCCTATCCGCATGTCTGCCGCGACGGCTCGGTGACGCCCGGCCAGCACGCCAGCTTCCTCGGCAAGGAGCACGACCCGTTGCTGGTCACCCGCGACCCCAACGCCGCGGATTTCAGCCTGCCCGAGCTGAGCCTGCCGAACGGCGTGAGCTTCGAGCGGCTGACGGCGCGCCGCGAGCTGCAGCGGATGATCGACCGCCAATCGGGTCTGCTCGACCACGCGGCAGCGGCGCGGGGCATCGACGCCTATTACGAGAAGGCCCTGGCGATGTTGCACAGCGACAAGCTGCGGAGCGCCTTCGACCTCTCCGCCGAGCCGGTGAAGGTGCGCGAGCGCTACGGGCGAACGACCTACGGGCAGGGCTGCCTGCTCGCGCGCCGGTTGGTCGAGAGCGGCGTGAAGTTCGTGTCGGTCTATTTCTCCGACAACATCGGCGGCCAGAGCACCGAGAGCGGCGGCTGGGACACGCACGGCTTCAACAACACGCGCATGTACCCCATCGTGGAGAAGCTCCACCTGCCGATGACCGACGTGACCTTGCCGGCGCTGCTGAACGACCTGGACGAGCGCGGCCTGCTCGCGACGACGCTGGTCGTGTGGATGGGCGAGTTCGGGCGGACGCCGGTGATCAACGCGAACGTGAGCCGCGACCACTGGCCGCATTGCTACACCGCGCTGCTGGCGGGCGGCGGCGTGAAGCGCGGGTTCGTCCACGGCGCGAGCGACCGCGACGGGGCGTATCCCGCGGAGAAGCCGGTCCGGCCGGACGACCTCGCGGCGACGGTGTTCCACCTGCTCGGTATCGACGCGAAGACCGAGGTGATGAACCACCAGCAGCGCCCGATCCCCATCGCCGAGGGCGACGTCGTCGAGGGCGTGATCGCCTAGACGACCGGCGCCGGGACGGACCGCGTGCGCGGCGCCCACCGCGTCAACATCGCTTCGAGCTCGGCCCGGCGGAACGGCTTGGTGAGGATGTCGTCCATGCCGGCGGCGAGGCTGCGGACGCGGCTGTCGGCCATCGCGTCGGCGGTGACCGCGATGATGGGGATCCTCGCCGCCTTGGAAGCGGTCTCCGTCTGCCGGATCCGCTTGGTGGCGTCGAAGCCGCTGAGCTCCGGGAGATGGCAATCCATCAGGATGATGTCGTAGCGGCGGACCTCGGCGAGGCGCACGGCATCGGCGCCGTTGTCGGCCACCTTGCATGCCCAGCCGATGCGCCGGAGCATCTCGACGAGCACGCGCTGGTCGAGCTCGTTGTCCTCGGCCAGCAGCGCGAACCCGACCGGCGCGAAGACCCCGGTGCCGCTGCCGATCGTCCCGTCGGCCTCCGGACCGGCAGTCGCCCAGGGTGCGCCGGGCGTGATGGTCGGCTCGACGACGGGCTGCAAGTTCGGCGCGGCCCGCACCGCGTTGAGCAGAGGTCCGGCGCGGAGCACGGGCTTCACCAGCTCGACCACGCCGAGCACGGCGGAACCTTTGGTCACCGAGCGCACGCCCTGCCGCCGGAGGCAGACGAGGCCGGTCGCGCGCAGCACGGGATCGGTGCGGACCGCCAGGGCGAAATCGCGGCCCGGGAGATCGGGGAGCTTCTCGGCGAAGACGGCCGACTGGAACGGCCGGCCGGCCGCCGCCGATTGCCGCAGCTTGGCCAGCGCCTCCTGGGCGTTCGTCAGCGCCTCCACCACGTAGCCGGCGGCCTTGAGCTGGGTGATCAACATCTGCCGCGCGATGAGCACCGGCTCGACCACGAGCACGCGCGGGCTCTCTTCGGTGACCACCGGCTTCGGCGCCGCCGCCGAGGTCGCCGGATCGCCGCCGGCGAGCGGCAGTTGGAACCAGAAATCGGAACCGCTCCCCGGCCGGCTCACCACGCCCATCTGGCCGCCCATCTTCTCGATGAAGCTGCGCGAGATCGCGATCCCTAGGCCCGGGCCGCCTGCTTTCGGCACGATCGCCGCGCCGGCGATGCCCGGTTTCAAGAAGAGGTCGGTCTGCCCTTCCTCGGAGATGCCGCAGCCGGTGTCGCTGATGCGGCAGCGGAGCTGGCCGGGCGTGCCGGGCAGCACGTCCACCCGGACGAGCACGTGGCCCTCGGAGGTGAACTTGAGCGCGTTGCTGATCAGGTTGAGCAGCACCTGCCGGGTCCGCGCCGGATCGCCTTTCACCCGGAGGTCCACGTGCGGGACGATGTCGTGCGCCAATTCGATGCCCTGCTCGTTGGCGCGCGGCGCCAGCAGGTCCAGGACCTGCGAAAGTGTCTCGCCGAGGTCGAAAGCGACCGACGCCAGCTCCAAGGTGCCGTGCTGCAGGCGTGAGTAGTCGCCGATGTCGTCCAACAGGAAGCCCAGGACCTCCGCGGATTGGCGCACGTTGACCGCGAACTCGCGCTGGTCCGACAGGAGCGAGGTGTCCAGCAACAGGTCCGTGTAGCCGAGCACGCTGTTGAGGGGCGTGTGGATCTCCCGGTTGACGGCCGCCAAGAGGTCCGTCCGCGCGAGGTTGATCCGTTCCGTGTCCTGGCCCGGCGACGGATCTGGAGGCTTCGGGGGCGTCGAGGTCGGCACCTGCCGGCGCACGAAGGAGCCGCCGAGCAGCCACCCGACGCACATGCCGAAGACGATGAGCGCAGAACCCGTGGTCAACAAAGACGACGGGGATGTGAACAGTTCGTGATCTTCCATACTGCCCTCGGGAGGGTCGGTTGCTGTGCCTTGGTAGGAAGCGATCCCCCGCGTTCTCTGACAATCCCCAAAAATACTGGAGTCGCCCCGTGTCGGGCCGAGCCGAGACGACGCCCATGCACACGATCAGGCGGCTTGTCGTCGGTCCCCGCGGGCCGGACAATCCCGGCGTGGCCGACGAATCCTCCGAGAAATTTCTCACCCGTCTCCGCGCGGCGGTGGGCGATGGTTCCTTGGTGCGGCTCACGCTCGGCGCCCACCGGGGACCGGACCCGACCCTTCGCCGGCTCGTCGTGCGGCCTGTCGCGCTGCAGTCCGGACCGCGCTTCGCGTTCGTCTGGAGCCACGCCACGCGGGACATCACCAAGAACTTCACCGACGACGAGGCGCTCGCGATTCTCACAGGTCTGGTCGGGACCGACTTCGCGACGGCGCATCTCGCCACGACGACCGCGACGGTACAGTTCGAGCAACGGCCCGGACGGCCCGGACGCATCCACATCGGGCCTGCTCCGAAGCAGACCGGGGCGGCCGGGACTGCGCACGACCGCGCGAAGAACCGGTCCGTCGAGCCCGGCAGCGCGTGGCTGCGCGGTCTGGGCATCACCGCGGAGGACGGCAAGGTCCGCCAAGGGATGGAGGCGAAGTTCCGGCAGGTCCACCGCTTCGTGGAGCTGCTCGGTCCGTTGATCGCCGAGGCGCCGTTGCCGACCGGCAGGCCTTGGACGCTCGTCGACATGGGTTGCGGCAAAGGATACCTGACCTTCGCCGCGCATGCGCATCTGGCCCGCGCCGCGGCGGGACCGGCGCGGGTGCTCGGCATCGAGGCCCGCCCGGACCTCGTCGAGCTCTGCAACCGCGTCGCCCGGGACACCGGCGCGGACGGCCTCTCCTTCGTCGCGGGAACCATCGACGGGGCCGCCGTGGAGCAGGCCGACATCCTCGTGGCGCTGCACGCCTGCGACACGGCGACGGACGACGCGCTGGCCAAAGGCATCGCCGCCGGCGCCGCGCTGCTGGTCGTCGCGCCCTGCTGCCATCGCGAGGTGCGTCCGCAGATGGTCGCGCCGGAGGTGCTGGAGGAGCCGCTCCGGCACGGCATCCTGCGCGAGCGGCAGGCCGAGTTCGCGACCGATGCGCTGCGCGCCGCTCTCCTGGAATGGGCCGGTTATTCCACGAGCGTGTTCGAGTTCATCTCGCCGGAGCACACCGGCAAGAACCTCATGATCAGCGCGGTCAAGCGGACGCGCCCGGCCGGCACCGTCGAGGCCGCCCGCAAGGTCCGCGCGCTCGCGGCGTTCTACGGCATCCGTCGCCAGACCTTGGCCGCGCGCCTCGGCTTCGACCTCTCGCCCGTCACCACTGGATGAACATCTCCTCCCTCGATTGGGCCGCGCTCGACCGGATCCGCGATGCCTTCCTCGCCCGGGACGCGCGGCGCGGCTCCTACTGGGATTCCACGTCGGACCTCGCCTGCTACGACGCGACCTTCGGTGAACGGATCGGCTGGAAATGGGACGCCGTCCTCCGCGAGCTCAAGCTCCGCCGCTGGGCGCCGCCGACCGGGCCGCTGCTCGATTTCGGTTGCGGCAGCGGGATCGCCGGGCGCCGCGTCATCGCCGCCTTCGGCGCGGAGCGGTTCACGTCGCTGACGGTGCATGACCGGTCGCCGCTCGCGGAAGATTTCGCCGCGGCCCGCGCGGGCGAGCTGTTCCCGGGGTTGCCGTGCATCCGCGCCGGCGGGATCGTGGACGACACCGCGCCGGTCGGGACGCTCGTCGTGAGCCACGTGCTGAACGAGCTGCCCGACACCGGGCGCCGCGCGCTCCAATCGCTCGCCCTGCGCGCCGAGGCGGTCGTGTGGGTCGAGCCCGGCACCTACGCCGACAGCCGCGCGCTGCTCGCGTTCCGCGAAGCCCTGCTCGGGCGGTTCTCGGTGGTCGCGCCCTGCACGCACGGCGGCGCATGCGGGATGGCGGCTCCAGGCAACGAACGCCATTGGTGCCATCATTTCGCCGACCCGCCGCCGAGCCTGTACGCGGACTCGGATTGGACGCGGTTCGCCCAACGCGCCGGCATCGACCTGCGCAGCCTGCCGTACAGTTTCCTCGTGTTGGCCAAGGATCCCGCCCCATCGGGACCGCTCGCGGATCCGACCGGCGCGGCGCGGTTGATCGGGCGCGCCGACCACAAGAAGGGCTTCGCGGATGTGCTCGCCTGCGACGCCACAGGCCTGCGCGAGCTGATGCTCCAGAAGCGCGACGCGCCGGAAGCGTTCAAGTCCCTCCGCGACGAGGTGGAGACGCCGCTCTTCCGGCTGCGCGTCGAAGGCACCAAGGTCCGCCAAGCCGACCGCTGGCCGGAGGGCCGTTGACTGCAGACCGCTCGACAACGTGCTGCCAGCGTCCCTCTGGCAGTGTGCGGCACAGGGCGGCAACGAGCAGACCACGACCACCGGATCGGGTCATGGCTCTGACCGCCGGCCAGTGAGCTGCACCTTCCCACCTGCCTGCTGAAATCCGCGTCGCCCGTCACCCGGCCAACCCGACGGCAATCCGTGACGACATCTGCCGGCGGGACGCCGGCAGCACTTTGCCGCGGCCCGGCAGAACCCGGCTTGCGGACCACCCGACGATGGCAGCCCGCACAACCAACGGTTGCCCCGGCCGCGGCCGGACCGCCATCTTCCCGCGACCGCGATGCGCCTGTTCCTCCGTCAGCTCTGGCAGTTCATCCGTCCTCATCAAGGGCGGCTCTGGCTCGGCATCGCGGCGGGCCTGCTCTACGCGGCCGGCAGCGGCGCGATGCTGCTCTCGGTGAACCTCGTCTTCGACGCGATCTTCCCCAGCGAAGGCGCGAAGACGATCGAGCGGATCCAGCATTCCGGCCTTCCGCGGGCGCTCCAGCAGTGGGTCCTCGACGCGTTCCAGAGCATGCGTCTCGAGCAGTCGTCGCCCGCCGTCTTCGCGTTGATCGCCGCGGTGCCCGTCGCGATGGCGGTCCGCGGCATGGGCGCTTATCTCAACCTCTACGCGATGGCCTGGCTCGGGGCGAACACCGTCCACGACCTGCGGGTGGCGCTCTTCGGCCACTTGCAGCGGCTGTCGCTCGATTTCTTCGGCACTTCCCGCACCGGCGAGCTGTTGTCGCGCCTGACCAACGACACCACCGCGATCTATTCCACCATCGCGACCGGTCTGGCGACGCTGGCGAAGGAGCCGTTCGCGGTGGTCTTCCTCGTCGCCTACCTGCTCTTCATGCAGCCGACGCTGACGCTCGTCGCGCTGGTCGTCTTCCCGCTCGTGGTGCTGCCGATCGTGATCTACGGACGCAAGGTGCGGAAGGCGTGGAAGGCCGCGCAGACGCACACCGCCGAGCTGAGCGACGTGATGCAGGAGGCCTTCACCGGCAGCCGCGTGGTCAAGGCCTACAACCTGGAGCAGGTGGTGACCGACCGCTTCGCCAAGACGTCGCGGATGATCACCAGCCAGTTCATGCGCTACATCCGCGCATCGGAGATGCCCGGCCCGGTGATCGAGGTCTTCGGATCCATCGGCGTCGCGCTGCTGCTCGGGTACGTCGCGAAGTACGCCGGCGCGAAGAAGCCTTCCGCGGGCGATTTCACCGGCTTCGTCGGCGCGCTCTTCATGCTGTACCAGCCGGTGAAGAACCTCTCTCGCCTCTGGGCGCAGCTGGAGCAGGGCCGAGCCGCCGGCGAGCGCCTCTTCGGACTGCTGGAGACGCGCCCGACGGTGGTCGAGCCTGCCACGCCCAGACCGCTCCGGGCGTCCGGCGCGGACATCGTTTTCGACGGCGTCACCTTCGGCTACGGCGAGAAGCTCGCGGTGAGCGGGGTCGCCCTCACGGTGAAGGCCGGCCAGCTCGTCGCGCTCGTCGGCGCGAGCGGCTCCGGCAAGACCACGCTCACGAACCTGCTCCTGCGCTTCTACGACCCGCAGCGCGGCAGCGTCCGCATCGGCGGCCTCGACCTGCGCGAGGTCGCGACCGAGGACCTCCGCGCCCAGATCGCCGTCGTCACCCAGGAGACGATCCTCTTCAACGACAGCATCCTGGCGAACATCCGCCTCGGCCGTCCCGGCGCGACCGACGCCGAGGTCGAGGCCGCCGCCCGCGCGGCCAACGCGCACGAGTTCATCATCGCGAAGGAAGGCGGCTACGGTTTCGCCATCGGCGAGCGCGGCAACAATCTCAGCGGCGGACAGCGCCAACGCCTCGCCATCGCCCGGGCCATCCTCAAGGACGCGCCCGTCCTCGTGCTCGACGAAGCCACCAGCGCCCTCGACACCGAGAGCGAGCGCGCCGTGCAGACCGCGCTGGAGGCCCTGATGCGCGGCCGCACCACGCTCTGCATCGCGCATCGTCTCTCCACCATCCAGCACGCCGACGTCATCGTGGTCATGGCCGAAGGCCGGATCGTCGAGCAAGGGCGTCACGACGAGCTGCTCGCGCGCGGCGGCACCTACGCGAAACTGCACGGGCTCCAGTTCGGGGCTTCCACGGCCGCTTGAGGTTTTGACGCCGCGCCGCGAACGCGCATCCTCACCACCATGAAGACCGTCCCCGCTGCCGACTGGCTGGCCGATCCCCGCGCCGTGCTCAAGACTGCCGGACTGGAACCGGTCGTGCTGCTGGACGGCGACCAGCGATTTGTACTGGCCCGGGCACAGGACGGATTCGAATCGGATCCCGGATTGGAACACGAGCTTGCCCGTTCCTTGTGCGGCGAACCCTATCCGCTGACCGAGGAGGTCTTCGCCCGCATCCGCCAACGGCTCCCCGCCCGCGCATGAACCTGACGCTGCGGGTGTTTCCCGAGTCAGAGGCCGACCTGCGAGAGCAACACCACTGGTATCTCGACGAAGCGGGCGAGGCCGCGGCGGAGGGATTCATCACCGCTTTCCGGCTGCGTTCTGCTGAACCGCTCCGCAATCCCCGCATGGGCCGTCTTCGGCGGTTCCGTCCCATCGAGCTCAGTGGGTTGAGGTCGGTCATCCTTGGCCACAGCTTCGAGCAGTTCGTCGTGTTCTACCGGGTCACCGACGCCACCGTGGACATCGTGAAAGTTGTCCACGGAGCCCGCGACCAATCCAAGCTGCAGGGTGATGAAGGGGTGCGATCAGAAGTGGCGGTCAGCAGCATCCGGAGAGAGAACGAAACGCCCTGGTCACCCGGCTGCCGGTCCCTGTCCGTGGGCTTGCATCGGACCTCTTCCATCCGACGAGCCGGCCTCGGACGCTCCAACGCGGCCCTTCGGTCCTCCCTCGCCCGGAGGGTGAGGGCCGGGGTGAGGGCGGATGGTGCGGGCAAACCCGTGGCTCTCGATCCGTGGGCAGCCTTCCCCCTCACCCTGTCCCTCTCCCTCCGGGAGAGGGGAAAGCCGCTGGATGTCGTCGGTGCTTCGGTCGCCGTCCGGCCAGTTCTGCAACCGGGACCGCTTGCGACAGCGCTCATCCTTCTGACCCCACTTCTGATCGCACCCGGTGATGAAGCCTGACGACCCCATCGCCATCGCCGGCCTCGGCTACGTCGGGCTCCCGCTCGCGCTGCATTTCGCGCACGCCGGCGTCCCGGTCGTCGGTCTCGATGTCGACTCCGCCAAGGTCGCCCGCCTCGGTCGCGGCGAGTCCTACATCCTGCACATCCCGTCCGCGCGGGTCGCGGAAGCGGTCCAGGCCGGCAACTTCACCACCACCACCGACCTCGCGCGTGTCCGCGGTTGCCAAGCCGTCATCATCTGCGTGCCCACGCCGTTGAAGGGCGAGAACGAACCGGACCTCGGCTACGTGCTCGATACCGGCCGCGCGCTTGCGCCGCACCTCGCGCCCGGCACGCTCGTGGTGCTCGAATCCACCACCTATCCCGGCACGACCGACGGCGAGCTGCGCGCGGTGCTCGAAGCCGGCTCCGGGCTGAAGGCCGGCACGGACTTCCACCTCGCCTACTCGCCCGAGCGCGAAGACCCCGGCAACCCGAAGTCCGACGTCGCCGAGATCCCGAAAGTCGTCGGCGGCCTGACGCCCGCGTGCCTCGCCCGCGCGCTCGCGCTCTACGGCCGCGTGGTGAAGACGCTCGTGCCCGTCGCCGATTGCCGCGTGGCCGAGGCGGTGAAGCTCACGGAGAACATCTTCCGCGCCGTGAACATCGCGATGGTGAACGAGCTCAAGGTCGTCTACTCCGCGATGGGGATCGACATCTGGGACGTGATCGCCGCCGCGAAGACCAAGCCGTTCGGCTACATGCCGTTCTACCCCGGCCCCGGCCTCGGCGGACATTGCATCCCCATCGACCCGTTCTACCTGACGTGGAAGGCGCGCGAGTTCGGGCAGGAGACGCGCTTCATCCGGCTCGCGGGCGAGGTGAACACCGCGATGCCCGCTTACGTGGTCCGACGCGTCGGCGAAGCGCTCGCCACACAGGGCAAGACACTCGCCGGCGCCCGCGTGCTGCTGCTCGGCCTCGCCTACAAGCCCGACGTCGATGACGACCGCGAGAGCCCCGGCTACGCGCTCTGGAGATTGCTCGAAGAAGCCGGCGCCGAGGTCGCCTTCCACGACCCGCACATCCCGGTCGTGCGCCCGAGCCGCGAGCACGCGGACTACGCCGGCCGCCGCGGCGTGGAGCTGACCGCGGAGTCCATCGCGTCCTTCGACGTCGTGCTCCTCGCGACGCACCACCGCGCGCTCGACCACGCGCTCATCGCCTGCTCAGCCAAGCTCATCGTCGACACCCGGAACGCCTTCGCCGGGCATCCGGTCGAGGCTTCCCGCTACTTCAAGGCATGAACTGCGAGGGAGAATGTCGTGGTCCGAATTGCGCTAGACGGCTCGCCGTGCGCGCGTCCGCGTAGCTTCGCCGTCCAGCTTCTCCCGCGCCAGAGCGAGGCAACCGTCCATCGGTCCAAGGAGACGCCCGGGCTCAAGTTTTCGAAGCTGCGCGCCTGCCGCCCGGCGACCGCGATCGCGCTCGTTTTTCCTGCCGGCACGCATACGCTCGGCCCCGTGTCCGATGTCACCCGATTGCTCGACGCGGCCGCGGCGGGCGACCCGCAGGCCGCCGGCAAGTTGCTGCCGCTGGTCTATGAGGAGCTGCGGAAGCTGGCCGCGGCCAAGATGGCGCAGGAAAAGCCCGGTCAGACGCTGCAAGCCACCGCGCTCGTCCACGAGGCGTGGCTGAAGATCGCGGGCGACGACGGCAAGCACTTCGCCAACCGCCGCCATTTCTTCAAGGCCGCCGCCGAGGCGATGCGGCAGATCCTCATCGACAACGCGCGTCGCAAGCTCCGCCCCAAGCACGGCGGGGACCTCGTCGGCGAAGAGCTGCACGCGTCGCGCATCGCCGTGTCCGTCCCGTCCGAGGAGCTGCTGGCCGTCGACGAAGCGCTCGCGACGTTGGCGCTCGAGGATCCGCAGGCGGCGGAGGTGGTGGAGCTGCGCTACTTCGTGGGCCTGACCGTCCCGGAGACCGCCGACGCCCTCGGCCTTTCGCCCCGCACCGTGGACCGGCATTGGGTCTTCGCGCGGGCCTGGCTGAAACGCACGGTCCGGGCCTCGCTGTCGGACCCCGCGGGGGCCGGCTGAAGATCCTCGGGTTTTCTTGGCGCGGTTTTGTCGGAGAACTCGCCTTGTCAGAGTGACGGTCGGCCATGACGAGGTTCGGGGCCGACCATCGCTCGATCTGAAACCGTGCGGGGTGGACCCCGCCGGTCAGAACCGTTTTTGAACCATGACTGAACGTGAGATCTTCTTCGGGGCCTTGGAGCTGGCCACGCCGGAAGCGCGCGAGGCCTACCTCCAAGAAGCGTGCGGCAAAGATGCCGCCATGCGCCGCCTGGTGGACGACTTGGTCCGGGAGCACTTCAGCAGCGACAGCCTCCTGGCCGGTCCGGTCATCGAATGGGACCACGCCGCGCCGGTGGCCCCGGCGATGGAGGAACAGCCCTCGAAGATGCTCGGACGCTACAAGCTTTTGGAGAAGCTCGGCGAAGGCGGGTTCGGCGAAGTGTGGATGGCGGAGCAACGGGAGCCGGTGCGGCGGCGGGTGGCGGTGAAGCTCATCAAGCCGGGTATGGACAGCCGGCCGATCGTGGCGCGCTTCGAGGCGGAACGGCAGGCCCTCGCGATGATGGACCACGCGAACATCGCCAGGATCTTCGACGCCGGCACGACCGACACCGGCCGGCCCTACTTCGTGATGGAGCTGGTGCGGGGCGTGAAGATCACCGACTACTGCGACCACGAGAAGCTGACCACGAAGGGACGCCTGGACCTGTTCATCAAGGTCTGCCAAGCGATCCAGCACGCGCACCAGAAGGGCATCATCCACCGGGACATCAAGCCGTCGAACATCCTGGTCACGCTGCACGACGGCGTGCCGGTGCCGAAGGTCATCGATTTCGGCATCGCCAAGGCGACGCAAGGCGAGCTGACGGACAAGACGGTGTTCACGCAGTTCCAGCAGTTCATCGGCACGCCGGCCTACATCAGCCCGGAGCAGGCCGAGATGAGCGGCCTAGACATCGACACGCGCTCGGACATCTACAGCTTGGGCGTGCTGCTCTACGAATTGCTGGTGGGGCAGACGCCCTTCGACCCGAAGGAGATGCTGAAGGGCGGCCTCGACGCGCTGCGGCAGATCATCCGTGAGCAGGAGCCGGTGCGGCCGAGCACGAAGCTCGGCGCCTTGCCCGGCGAAGACCGCACCACCGCCGGCCAGCGACGGCAGACCGAAGCGGGGCAGTTGGCGCACCAGCTCCAGGGCGACCTGGATTGGATCGTGATGAAGTGCCTGGAGAAGGACCGCGCCCGTCGCTACGAGACGGCCAACGGCCTCGCGAGCGACATCCGGCGACACCTCGACAACGAGCCGGTCGTCGCCTGCCCCCCGAGCGCGACGTATCGGTTCCAGAAGGCGTTTCGCCGGAACAGACTGGCGTTCACCGCCGCGATCGCGGTTGCGGCTGCGCTCGTGGCGGGCATCGGGGTCAGCACCTGGCAGACGTTCGCGGCACGGAAAGCGCAGCGGGAGACCGAAGCGGCTCGGAACGGCGAGCAGCAACAGCGGCTGGCGGCACAGGCGGCGCAGAAAGTTGCCGAGACCGAACAGCAACGATCGCGTCGCTTGCTGTACGCCTCGGACATGAATCTCGCCCAGCAGACGCTTAAGCTGAACAACGTGGGCCGAGCGCGCCGCTTGCTGGAAAGCCACCGGCCACAGCCCGGCGAGGAAGACCTGCGCGGCTGGGAGTGGCGTCATCTCTGGCAACTGACCCGCAGCGGCGCGTTGGGCACGCTCACCAAACGGCCGACGACGCGCGGGATCGCTGTCAGTTTTTCCCCGGATGGCACCCGGTTGGCCGTGGGTTGGTTTGGCGGGCGCGTGGACCTGTGGGATGTTCCGGGCCGTCGGTTCGTCCGGGCCATGACGGATCGCGAGTCCCCGCATCACCATGGATGCGTGGTCTTTTCTCCGGTCCGAAATCTTCTGGCCGCTACTGCCGGCGAAGACGAGGTCGCTCTGTATGACCTCGACTCAGGCCGGGAATCGATCCTCTGGAGCGTGCCCGACAAGGGCCTGTGGGACATCCGGGAGCTATCTTTTTCGTCGGATGGCTCAAGGGTGGTCATCTATGCCGGAGCCGCGAAACAATTCGGCGACGGCGTCTGGGTGGTGAACGTGGCTACCGCCAAGACCGAAAGCCACCATCCGACCCTGTGGAGCAATAGCGAACTCCATGGAGCCGCTCGGCTCTCGCCCGACAACCGGCGTCTCTATCTCGCACGTTCTGACGCGGTGAATCAGCGCTACAGCATCCAATGCCTCGAACTCGCCACGCGGAAGCAACTCTGGGAGACCCAACCAAAACCAGACTACGGGCTGACCACGTTGGCCGTCTCGCCCGATGGGCGGGTGCTGGCTTCCGGATCAGGGTTTGCAGATCCCACCATCCGTATCTGGGATGCCCTGACCGGCGAACTCCTCGACCGGCTCCCCGGACACACCGGTTGGGTCTGCAAGCTGGCGTTCACCCAGGACGGACGCCGGTTGATCTCCGCGGCGAGCGATCAAACCATCCGTTCCTGGGACACGGGCACCTGGACCGAAGCCCGGGCGCCACTGCTCGGCCACACCGACGAGGTTTACGCTGTCGCATTCTCGGAACGGGCCCGACTCGTCGCCAGCGCGGGCAAGGACGGGAACCTCATGTTGTGGGAAGAGGGCGGGAAGAGTAGCGCGGATGGATACCGCCTTCTGCCGAAAGCCCCCGGTGTCCATGAGGCCCTGCCGCTGGACAACTCTCGCGTGTTGCTGCTGTCGCCGGGCCAAGCGCCCGAGCTAGTTGATCTTAAAGGCAACTTCCCGCCGGTGTCGCTGCCGATGATCGGCACCTCCACGAATGCCGTGCGCTGGTTCGGCACCAACATCTTTTGCCAGTGGAACGGCACCAACCAGTTCCTCGTCCACGAATGGCGCGGGACCGGGTTCGTCCAAAAAGGAGTCATCCCGCTGGATCCAGGCAAGCGCCCGGATGAGTTTGCCTATGCCCCTTCCCGCCAACTCCTGGCCTGGACCGAAGGGACCAACTCGACCTCGGTCCACTTGGCCAGCCTCGCGACACCCGGCCGCCGGAGGGAACTGAAGATCGATGTCCCCTGGCTCGTCCTCTTCCGGTTCAGTGAGGATGGAGACCATCTGGCGGCGACTGGAAAACACGATCATTCCCTGCGCGCTTGGAACGTCGAGACCGGGTTTGTCGAGGCCTCCCTCAACGAGCGCGTCCGCGCGGTGGCCTTCGCGGCGGGCGGGCGGGTCTTGGTCGCGGCTATCGAGCAGGGCCACGACCACGAGATCGGTTTCTTTGATCTGGACCACCCCGGCCAAGCGCCGCGGCGAGTTCCCGGGAAGGGTTATGCCACGACGCTGGCGGTTTCACCGGATGGCGGACTGGTGGCTTCAGCCACCTCGGGTGGGCAGGTGCGGCTGTTTGATCCATCCAAGGCCGAGCTGATCGATTCAGTTCACGGCCATTTGAACGGGGTCTCCGGTGTCGCCTTCTCCCCGGATGGGCGACGCTTGATTTCTACGTCGGGCTATCCGGAGGCGGTCAAAGTGTGGGATTTCGGCACCCGACAGGAACTCCTGGAACTGCTGACCTTGGCGGGCACCGGCTCGCTCCTTGAAGCGGCCCGATGGAGCGCCGATGGGGACGTGATCCTCATCGGCCCGACCTGGCAGGCGTGGCGCGCGCCGTCCTGTGGGGAGATCGCCGCCGCCGAGGCGAAGGAGAAAGCGGAGGGCGGGAAGCCGTGAACATGCCTTGCGCTGCTCGCTGAAGCGCCAGGCTACCGGCGTGGTCCGCGACCACGCGAAATCCGCACGCGATCGGCGGACGAGGCGGTGCGGGAAGAACGGACGCGCTTCCGTGGACGAAAGCGAAGTCGCCGCGAGGCGATGCCGCCATTGCTCCAAAGCACGCCGCGTTCCTCGAAGTCCTCGGCGCCGTGGGGCGGGCCGGAGCGCGGATGCTTCTCCCCGTCAGTGATGACCACGCGGTCGGCGCTCCGACCGCATGGTCACGGGTAGGCCGGAACCATGCAGTTGGTGTTCAACGTAGGGCCGGCGTCCCGCCTGCTCTGGCCGCGCTCAAGGCGTGGCTCGGAGGCCGAAGGCGGATTCGTCCTCCCCTTGGCCACTTCTGTTGGCTCCGCGGGTGGGCAACCAAGGCAGGCGAGACGCCGGCCCTACGTCATCAGGCGTCTGTCCCCGTCTTACCCGCTCCTTCAAAAGATTTTCTAACACCGGTGGCGTGATCGGGCGGCGGAAAACGCCTTGGACCAGTGACACGACAAACCTTGGCGGTCGGCCATGAGGCGGACCGGGCCAGGACAAACAATCCGACACGCAACGATATCCATGAAGACAAGCCACACGGACGCCCCAGCATTTAGCAGCAGGAACAAGAACCAAAAGAGAGAGAGGATGAAGCCTGTGACCACAAAGGCATACCCGATGAGCGTTACGGGAATACTCCTGTCCTGCTTGATCCTTGGAAACTGCATAGGGCTACCAGCCCGGGCGGAGCTCATCCCCGCCGAGCGGCGGACCGAGTGGAAACCCGGCGTCACCTACAACGGCGGTATCCCGCACCGGACGACCATCTACAAGACGCTCACCCCGAGCGGAAAATCGGATTCAGCGGCAATCCAGGCTGCCTTGGACACCTGTCCCCCGGATCAAGTGGTTCTGCTGGGACCGGGAACGTTCAAGCTCACGGGCAACGCCATTTGGATCAAGCGGTCCGACATCACGATCCGTGGTTCCGGATCGTCCAGCACCAGGATCATCCGAACCGGTACCCAAGCTGGTGCGGTCATCGAAGTCGGCTGGCCCGCGGAGGATCGCTGGGTTCAGCAGACGCCTCTCGCCGATGATGGGATGAAAGGAACAAAAACGGTCATGCTGGTGAGCAATCCCGGTCTGCAGGTCGGGGAACTGGTTCATGTGGACGAGACCTACGACCCCGCCATCACCAGATATTATCACGCCCTTCAAATAGGAAATGATTATCTCGGTTGGGGCGAGGGAAGAAACCAGAAGAATGGGGGCCGCTCGTTGTCACGCCCCATCGGGCAGGCCATGGAGATCGCGGCCATCAACGGAAACGAGATCACCTTCTCCACCCCGTTCCACCTGACTCTGCGCACCTCCCATGCGGCCCATGTCGCCAGGCTCACCAAGGCCAACGGCACGCAAGATTTCCTGCCGGTCACACGAGTCGGCATCGAAGACCTCTCGGTTGGCTACGGCACCGGCGGAAACGTCGGTTTCTTTGTGGCGAGCTACTGCTGGGCGAGGAACATAGTGTCCGATCATTCGAGCGGGCCATCATTCGCCTTCAACGGATCTTTCCGCTGCGAGTTGCGCGACTCGTTCCTGCACACCACCGTCGATCCGAATCCCGGCGGTGCCGGTTATGGGCTGGTCTTTGACCGATATGTCGCCGATTGCCTGGCCGAGAACAACATCTCCTGGAATTTCAACAAGGTGATGGTGATGCGCGGATCCGGTGGCGGCAATGTCATCGGTTACAACTACATGCAGGACGGCTACGATGCGGATTCACCGACCCTCGTCGAGAACGGCCTCAACGCCTCGCACATGACCACCCCGCACATGGAACTGTTCGAGGGGAACGAGTCGTTTAATTTTTCCGGCGACCCTACTTGGGGGAATTCTATCTACATCACCGCCTTCCGTAATCAACTGACCGGCCAGCGGACCGCCGCCCCGCCGCTTGACGTCTATGCCTTCACCGCCGGGGACGGCTCTTTTCATTTCGAGGACGAGGGCAACCGCCGAGCCATCGGCCTCTCGGCTGGTCATTATTGGTATAACTTCATCGGGAATGTGCTGGGCTACCAGGGGATGACGTTGCTGGCGAAGCCGCTTTCGGTTTACCGGAATGTGCAGACCTCTTGGGAGTATGACGCCACGGGAACGGCTGGAGCCGTTCCGATGTGGAGTCTCGTGGGTGAACACTTCGGCGGGGACCCTAACCCGGACCTCCAAGTCAAGACGACCGCCGCCCGCCACGGCAACTTCGACTACGTGAGCAACACCATCGTCTGGGATCCGGCCAACGCCGACCACAAACTGCCCGACTCCCTCTACATTCCATCCAAGCCGGGATTCTTCGGGGCTGTCCCGTGGCCCAACGTGACGCCGGAAAACGCGGCGACCCCGATCTCCGGCACGCTGCCGGCCAAGGCTCGCGTCAATGCCTATTTCGCTGCTTTGGCCGCCCACAGCCTGCCCACCCCGATAATCAGCGGTCCTTCCACATTCCTGACCGCTAAGGGGCCGGTGACCTATACGATCACCTATGCCGGACAAGATAGCATTGGTTTGAAGTGGGACACGTCCCACCAAGCTGGCGGTGCCACCGGGGTTGTCCTCCATGCAAGCCACGATGCCACCGGGACGATCGCCATCAGCGGGAGCGGAAACACCCGCACGATCACCATCTCAAACATCTCCGGCAACGGCTCGATGGGGATCAGTCTGTCGGCGGGCACTGCCAGCGATGCGGCGGGTCGCCTGGCCCCGGCCGCAGGTCTGAGCGCGATGTTCACCGTGGGTGCGCCGCGCGGCCCGACGGCTCTGGCCGATGTGGTCCACCGGCTGGCCGGTGCCAGCCTCAGCATCCCCGTGGCGGACCTGCTGAAGAACGATTCATTGTTCCCGGGAGGGCTCTCGTATTTGGAATTGTCCTTGATCCAAGTCAACTCGCCTTCGGCGAAGGGCGCGACGGTCCAGCTATCGGGCGACCACATAATCTACGCCGGCGATGCTGGAAACGTTGACGATTCGTTCACCTACGTCATCACGGACGTGTTGTTCAACACAGCGGGCACGGTGATGGTGATCGTGGACCCGCCCGTCGGCGGCTCGGTGAACATCGTCTCCACGAGCCAGTTGGGAGCCGAACGCCGCTTCCTGATCAGCGGCGTCCCGGCCCAGTTCTACCGCCTCCAGCGCGCTTTGGTCGTGGCCGGCCCATGGACCGACCTCACCGGTGCCGCCGCAGGTGCGGACGGCCGGTTGGAACTCGCGGACGGCAATCCCCCCGACACGGCCTTTTACCGCGTCGTCACACAGTGATCGGTGCCTGACCGGGTTCCCGGCCTCCGGACCGTCCGCTCACCTCGCTGACGGCGGTCCGGGGCAAGGCGGCGCCCTGCAGGGTCGACATCTCTCTCACCTCCGCGCCGCTCCAAGGACCGCTCCACCTGTTTATCGGGCAGGCCGGCCTCAGGGTTCACCGCTCACCGAGCTTCGCGACGACCACCTCCGGACGTGACCTTGTTTGCAGCTCGATTATCCTGCTTGCATGAACAGGACGGTCAGATCCGCAGACAGGGTGCCCACATGAACGCGCTCGTCACCGGCGGCGCCGGCTTCATCGGCTCGCACATCGCGGAGGCCCTCGTCCTGCGTGGCGACCGAGTCGTCGTGCTCGACGACTTGTCGCTCGGATCGGTGGCGAACCTCGCCTGGAAGCGATCGGGCGACGCGCTCGAGTTCGTCGAAGGCGATGCTGGAGACGACGCGTTGACCGCTAGGCTGCTGCCCGGCGTCGACGTCGTGTTCCATCACGGAGCGTTGCCGAGCGTGCCGCGGTCGGTCGCCGAACCGGTCGTCTCCAACGCCCGGAACCTCGACGCCACGCTCCGTCTGCTCGTCGCCGCGCGCGACGCCGGGGTCCGCCGTTTCGTCTTCGCTTCCTCGTCGTCCATCTACGGCGACCAGGACGCGCCGGTGAAGCATGAGTCGCTCCCGCCCCGGCCGCTCTCGCCGTACGCGCTCCAGAAGTACGCCGCGGAACGCTACGGACAGCTCTTCCACCAGCTCTACGGGCTGCCGGCCGTGAGCCTGCGCTACTTCAACGTCTTCGGACCGCGCCAGTCGGCCGACTCGCCGTACTCCGGGGTGATCGCGAAGTTCTGCGCCGCCGCCCTCGCCGGCGAGACGCCGGTGATCCACGGCGACGGCCGGCAATCGCGCGACTTCACGTTCATCGACAACGTCGTCGCCGCGAACCTGCTCGCCGCCGATGCGCCCGCCGAGCGCGTGGCCGGCCGCGTCTTCAACATCGCCTGCGGCGAGAGCATCGACCTGCTCCGCCTCGCGTCCGACCTCGCCGCGCTCACCGGCCGGCCGATGGAGCCCCGCTTCGAGCCCGCCCGCGCCGGCGACGTGAGACACTCGCGCGCCGATATCTCCGCCGCGCGCGAAGCGCTGGGTTATGAACCGCGCGTGGCGTGGGCCGAAGGATTGAGGCGCACGCTGGAGTGGTACCGGAACGCCGGCGGCCCGGCCGCGTGAACGGCGCTGCGGCCAGATGAGCACACGCCTCGGGTTGCCGCTGGCGGACGGGCGGTCCACGCCCCATCTTCCGGCCATGCTAAAGCTCGACTCCTCGGGGATCAAAACGGCGCTCGCGACGGTCCCCGCCTGGACGAAACGCGGCGCGGTGGTCCGCCGCACCTATGCGTTCGCGGATTTCGTCACCGCCATCCGCTTCGTCGGCCTCGTCGCCAAGGCCGCCGAGAAGGCCCAGCACCATCCCGACATCGACATCCGCTGGTCCAAGGTGACGCTCGCGCTGACGACCCATGACGCAGGCGGCCTCACGGCGAAGGACTTCGCGCTGGCGGCCCGGTGCGACGCATTGGCGGCACGCGAGCCATGATGCGCCGCGACCGGACCCGCGCGACGACGCTGTTCCGCGAAGCGTTCGGCAAGGACCCTGCGCGCCTCGCCGCGGTCCCGGGCCGCGTCGAGCTGCTCGGCAACCGCACCGACCACAACGCCGGTCTCGTGCTCGCCGCCACCATCGACCGCACGCTGGAGCTCGCCTTGGCACCGCGCGCCGACGGGCGGGTGACGTTGGTCTCCTCGGCTTTCCCCGGGCAGCGCGTGGAGTTCGAGGCGCGGAGGCCGGGCCGCGGACCGGACGGCTGCTGGTCGGGCTACGTCCGCGCCGCGCTGGTGGAACTGCGGCGCGCGGACGTCGAGACCGGCGGGTTCGATGCCGCGGTCCACAGCACCATCCCGGTCGGTGGCGGCCTGAGCAGTTCGGCGGCGTTGCTCGTGGCGACGGCGCTCGCCGCGGGAACGATGCCGCATCGCACCGCCGCCGAGCGGATGCGCGTGGCCGAGATCTGCCAGCGCGCGGAGCGCCGCACGGGCGTGGATTGCGGGCTGCTCGACTACCTCACGATCCTGCACGGCAGGGCCGGTTCCGTGCTGCGGCTCGATCTCCGTTCGCTCGCGGTGCGCGCGTCGCCGTGGCCGGACGCCGTGGCTCTGGTGCTCGCGGATTCAGGCGTTCGGCACCAGCTCTCCGAAGGCGGCTACAACGCGATCCGCCGCGCCTGCAAAGGAGCGGCCCGGAAGCTCGGCGTGCCGACGCTGCGCGAAGCGCGCCTGTCCGCGCTCGCGGCACACGGGCACGGCCTCGGCCTCACAGCGCGCGAGACTGGCGCTGCCCGCCATATCATCGAAGAGAATGCCCGCGTGGCCGCGGCGACGACCGCGATCGGTTCCGGCGACATCGTCCGTCTCGGCGCGTTGTGCTCCGCCAGCCATGAGAGTTCACGGACGCAGCTGCGGAACAGTTGCCCCGAGCTCGACCAGTTGGTGGCCGTTGCGTCCAAGCTTCCCGGTTGGCTCGGCGGCCGGTTGACCGGCGGCGGCTTCGGCGGGATGACGGTGCATCTCGTGGAACGGCGCGTCGCGGGACGCTTCATCGCGGCGTTGCCGCCGGAGTGCGCGGCGACGCGCTGCGGTCTGGCCGGCGGCGCGTCGCAAGTCGAGCTGTGACGCGAGATGTGGTGCGTGGCTTGACCGACGACCTCAAGCCTTCGGAAGGAAATACGCCCGCTGCTTCGCGTTGATCGGCAGCTCGAGCTTCTCCATCGCGGCCATCAGGTCTTCCCACACCTTGCGCTTCTCCGACGGCGCTTGGTTCCGCAGCAGGTACGCCGGGTGGTAGGTCGGCATGAGCGGGATGCCGCGGTAGGACTGCCAGGTGCCGCGGAGCTTGGTGATGCCGATCGTCTTGCCGAGCAGGCCTTCGACCGCGGTCGCGCCGAGGGCGACCATCGCGTCAGGCTGGATGATGTCGATCTGCCGGTGCAACCACGGGATGCAGGTGGCCATCTCGTCGGACGTGGGCTTGCGGTTGCCTGCGGTC
>JBBRQL010000031.1:0-26359 GCA_038226425.1 Verrucomicrobiota bacterium | reverse complement strand
TGGAGGCGGTGCTCCTGGCAGAACTCCATCGATCCCGACAGGACGCCCGCCGCGTCCGCTCCCTCGTCTTCGACTGGCTCCTGGCTCAAGCAAACGCTTCTTCCAGACCCGTTGTACCAATCCATTAACGTAGTTGGTATGAGCTATCGGCAGTCGTATCTCTCCCGGCTCAACTACGTGCATCAAAACCCGGTCAAACATGGGTTGGTGCCGGTGGCGAACCGGTATCCGTGGTGTTCCGCGGCTTGGTTCGAGCGCACCGCGAGCGTGGCGCAGGTGAAAAGCATCTACCGGTTCAGAACGGACCACGTCCGGGTGGATGACGGATTTCCACCGGCGGCGGAGTGGTGACCGAGGCAATACCTTGTTCTGCGACATGGACGAACGCGCCAGCGTCTTGGAGTGCGCGCGGCGGAGCGGGAGCGAAGCTGCCGCTTTCGGACGACTGCGATAGAGGGGACGTTGCCGGCGGTCGTTCGTGAGCGCGTCCGGCGGACGAAAGCGGTGACAAGCCACCGCACTCTATGACGCGTAGCGCCTACGGATACCATGGGACATGGACGAACGCGCCAGCGTCTTGGAGTGCGTGCGGCGGAGCGGGAGCGAAGCTGTCGCTTTCGGACGACTGCGATAGAAGGGGACGTTGCCGGCGGTCGTTCGTGAGCGCGTCCGGCGGACGAAAGCGGTGGCAAGCCACCGCACTCCAAGACGCGTAGCGCCTACGGATGCGCCGGACCAAAAGCGGCCACGCGCAGGTCGAACGCTACATCCGCAGTGTGCAAAGCGGACCCTTCACACATCGCAGATGCCCACGCCCTGCTTGAGCGATGCGAGCACGTCGGGGCGGGCGGGGATGAACTCCTGCGCCACGTGGCCCTTGAAACCCGTCGCCACGATGGCCTGCATGATGGCCGGGTAGTTCAGCTCCTGCGTCTCGTCGATCTCGTGCCGGCCCGGCACGCCGCCCGTATGGTAGTGGGCGAACCACTTGTGGTGCTTCTTGATGGTGGCGATCACGTCGCCTTCCATGATCTGCATGTGGTAGATGTCGTAGAGCAGCTTGAAGCGCTCGCTGCCCACGGCCTCGCACAACGCCACGCCCCACTTGGACAGGTCGCACTGGTAGTCCGCATGGTTGACCTTGGAGTTCAGCAGCTCCATCACGAGCACGACCTTGTGCTTCTCCGCGATGGGCAACAGGCGCTTGAGACCGGCGGCGCAGTTCTTGATGCCGTCCTCGTCGGATTGGCCCGCGCGGTTGCCGGAGAAACAGATGATGTTCTCGCAGCCGAGCTTCGCGACCGCCGGCGCGGTGGCCTCGAACCACGCGGCGATGGCGTCGTGGTTCTCAGGGCGGTTCAGGCCCTTGGTGATGCCGCCCGGGATGCCGCTGACCATCGCGCAGGTGAGCCCGTGCTTCTGGATGGTGGGGATCTCCTTCACCTCGAGCAACTCGATGGAGCGCAGCCCGAACTCCTTTCCGGCGACGGCGAGCGCCTCCAACTCGATCTTGGGATAGCACCACTTGCAGACCGAATGGTGGATGCGGCCCTTGGAACCGATGGCGGCCTCGGCGGCGGACAGCCGTTGCCCGAGCGATGCGGCGGCCGAGGCAGCAACGGCGGAAGTGGCGGTGGCGATGGCGGAGCGGCGGGACATTTTCATGCGATGGAGATCCGCGCGAAGCAGACGCACCAGGCAAAGCAGCGGCAAGGTCAAATTCGGGGTCGGGGTCGGGCCGAGGAACCCGCCCCCTTGACCCAGAACGATGCAGTCCGACGGAACGCGGACGGTCAGGTCCGTGCGGACACCTGTGCCGGCGGTGGGTGTCGAGACCAGAACGGGTCGCCCTCCGGGAGGCGCTGGTGTCCAGATCCCGAAAATTTGCAGGTGCTGCCCGCGGACGGCAATCGCGGACGTGACCGTACGGGTTCCGACCGCTTCGCCCCCTAAGCCGGTTTCAGATGCAGTCAAAGGCCGGGGTGGAACGGGCTAACGGCCCGTTTGGGCGGGCTACCCGCCCGACGCGTCGGGTGCGCCAGGAACGCGCCTCCCTGTGGGTGCGTCGTCGTGCCGAAGCTCGGCGGCAAGTTGCCGCCGAGAACGGCCAGGTTGGCCGTTCCACCCTGATCCATCTGCAGGGTCCAGGCTGGGCGGTCCGTGACGAGGCGAGCGGCGGCCGATGCCGATCCGGCGTTCGATCCCATGCTGCGGAATGCCCATCATTTCGACGCACGGAGGCCCGGTATTCTTGCCGGGGTCCGGTTCTCCGCCCCTACCGATACCCCCTGTCCCTCATCATCCATTTCCTTAGCAAACAGGCCTAAATCTGCCTCCTTCAAGGCCGCTACATCACTGATTTTGTGACGAAGATTTCCTTGTCTAGAAGTCCTAGGGACCCGCTAATGGAAGGGCTGGTGTGGTTGCCAGTTGAAAACTCGGAAGCATATCGTCATGAAAACTCGTTCTTGGATTTTGGGCGCTGCTGTCACGGTCACCGGACTCGTGGCCGCACAGGCACAGGTTGATATCGGTTTCACCTTCGCAACTGCTGGACCTGTTGCAACGCTCAACAACACCAGCGGGACACCGGTGAACTTCTCCGTCTCGGCATTTTCAATCGGCCAGACGTTCGCCACCATTTCCACCATTTCGGGATCGAACCCGGAAAACGGGACCGTTTCTACCGGCTACGTGAATCCGATTGGTGGAGGCTCTCCGAGCGGTACCTTCAACTACGACCTCATCTCGAAGGACGGCGCTTATGCCTCCGGCACGTCGTCGTACTACTCGGTGACCGTCACTCCATCGCCCGGGTTCAGGGTCCGGTTCACGGACTTCGATTTCGGTGCCTACCGGACCAGTATTGGTGCGACGAGTTGGTTGCTGGCTTGGAGTTCGGATAGTTTCGCTAATCCCCTAGTGGGAACTACCGCAATGCCGGGAGCGACCACGTGGACCTTGGCTTCTAGTTCGCCGACAGCTGCGACCTCGGCAACAGCGGGTGCTCCGGTGCAATTTCGTCTCTACACGTTCGGTGGGACGGGCGCCACTGGCACGACTGCCTCGGTGCGCATCGATGACTTGAGACTCCAGGTCGCTGCCGTCCCCGAGGCCACCGATTGCGCCCTCTACGGCAGCGCGGCCATCGTGGGCTTCACTTGGTGGCGCCGTTCCAAGAAGTCGGTCAAGCAGGCCTGAGCCGCTGCTCCGCTTCCACGACGCGCCGGATCATCTCCGGCACGTTTTTTGGTTTTTAGGGGAAGCACCGCCGAACGCCGAAAGTTGAAAGTTGAAAGTTGGGTGTTCGGTGTTCGGCGTTCGGGGCTTCCCTCCCGATTGCAAGCTCGCCGCCGCCCGCCGGTTCCGCTCTGATGCGGGTCCGTCAACGACGAGCGCACGAACATGGCCGACGACCCCACCGAAACGCACCGCTTCATCGAGCCGGAGAACCCGACCTTCTCCGGATTCATCTTCAAGATCCAGGCGAACATGGACCCGAAGCATCGCGACCGCATCGCGTTCGTCCGGGTGGTGAGCGGGAAGTTCGAGCGCGACATGGTGGTGGTCCACGTGCAGTCGGGGAAGAAGGTGCGCCTCAGCTCGTCGCACAAGCTCTTCGGCAACGAGCGGGAGACGGTGGACGAGGCCTACCCGGGCGACATCATCGGCCTGGTCGGCCACGACGGCTTCGGCATCGGCGACACGCTGACGACCGACCCGAAGATCCGCTACGACGAGATCCCGCGCTTCACGCCGGAGGTCTTCGAGTACTTCCACAACCCGAACACGGCGAAATACAAACAGTTCCGCCAGGGTCTCGATCAGTTGCTGCTCGAAGGCGTGGCGCAGGCGTTCCATCTCACCAACACGGCAAGCCGCGTGCCGTTGCTGGCCGCGGTCGGCCCGCTCCAGTTCGAGGTGCTGCAATACCGGCTGGAGACGGAGTACAACGCCGAGGCCCGGCGCGAACCAGCGCCGTTCCAGGTCGTGCGCTGGCTGCCCGTCGGTACGACGTCGGAGGAGCTGGAGACCTACTCGTTGCCGACCGGCGCGCGGTTCGCTCACGACATCGACCAGAACGCCGTGGCGTTGTTCCCGACGGAATGGGCGATGAGCTACTTCGCCCAGAACAACCCGAAGCTGACGCTCAGCCCGCTCGCCCCGAAGAAGGGCGGCTGAAATCGGGACGGTCCTGCGCACGCGGCCTTCGAGCCGCCCGGACGGACAGCGCGGATGTTACCAGGATGTCCGCTCGAAGAGGTGCGGTTCGGGTGCGGTCAGAAGTGGAGGTCAGCAGCATCCGGAGAGGGAACGAAACGCCCTGGTCGCCCGGCTGTCCGTCCCTGTCCGTGGGCTTGCATCGGACCTCTTTCGTCTGACGAGCCGGCCACGGAAGTTCCAACGCGGCCCTGAGGGAGAGGGTCGGGGTGAGGGCGGATGCAGCGGGCAAACCCGTGGCTTTCGATCTGTGGGCGGCCTTCCCCCTCACCCTGTCCCTCTCCCTCCGGAAGAGGGGAAAGCCGCCGGATGTCGTCGGTACTTCGGTTGCCGTCCGGCCAGTTCTGCAACCGCGACCGCTTGCGACAGCGCTCATCCTTCTGACCGCCACTTCTAATCGCACCCGGTGCGGTTCCTACTTTGCACACATGGCAGGAATCCAGCTTTAGTGGGCTTGAGAAGAAATCTATGAAAACCATCCTCACCCTTGCCTCCATCGCTGCGCTGCAGGCCATCGCGTCGGCGCAATCGTTCGTCCTGAACGGCGGCTTTGAATCGTTGCCGCTGTCCACTTCTCCATCCGGGAGCGTTGACATCGGCGGTTCTTGGATCTCGGGCGGGATCCAACTGCCGGTCCGGCTCCGCGGCACGTTCGACGGTTTGACAGCCATCGAGGGCGAGCACTATGTCCGTTTCAACGGGCTCGGTGCGCCGGTCGGGTCGACGCTTGAACAGTCCTTCATCACCAACATCGGACAGTCCTACTCGGTCAGCTACGTGATCGGCGCTTCGGGCACCGATGGCATCGCCGTCGGGATCCGTGCAGAGGTCGTCTCGGCTGCCAACGTGGCCTTGGGACAGGTCGACGCCACCACCGCGACCCTCGGCTGGTCCGCTCCGACGACGTTCAATTTCCTCGCGACCACCGGCTCGACCAAGATCCGGTTCACGGACATCTCCGCGAGCACGACCGGCGTGGATCTCAACCTCGACGCGGTCTCGGTCACAGCGGTCCCCGAGCCGTCCACCTACGCCGTCTTGAGCGGTCTCTCGCTCTTGGGGTTCGCCTGCTGGCGACGCCGGCGTTGAAGTCGTGCGACGGGTTCCGACGGGTCCGGCCCGAAGCAGGTGATGACGCACCGGCACGGCCGCTGCACCGTTCGCGGGATGCTTCCGCACGGTCTTGGCTATCGACCGGGCTGCGACGGCCCTACCCTCGCGGCATGATCACGGTCGAACAGACAATCCGCGCGCTCCGGCGGGAGATCCTCGCGGCGTTGGCCGAAGACGCGACGCTCCCGCCGGGCACGATCCTCTCGGCGGACCGCGTCACGATCTCGCTCGCCGTGCGGATCAGTCCCGCGATGTTCGCGACTGGCGGACCGGGCTCGCTCCAGGTCGCCGAAGATCCCGGACCTTCTGACCACCGCGTAGCCGTGGAGTTCCGGCTCGGGGCGTCCGCCGCCGATGCACGTCCGGCACCAATCGCGTCGGCTTCCGCTCCGCGGATCGTCGCGACGGCAGCAACGGTGGCGGATGGATCTCCGGCGTTCACGGGGTTGGCCCAGATTCTCGGTGCTCCAGGGTTCGACAGCTCGGCGCGGGCGACGGTGTTCCGCGAGGCCTTGGAAGAACTCGACGCCGCGCAGCAGCGACAGGCCTTGCTCGGCCTCGGGGACCCGCCTTCGGCCGGAGAGGATCCCGCGGTGATCCGGGCGCGTCATCTGGTCCGACGGCTCGCCGGTAGCGGACCCGCGGGGATGACGAACGGGCCTCGGTTGCTCCGGGAGCTCGCGACGAGATGTCCGGTCGAAGAATTGACCGCTCTGGCCGCCAGCCGATGGCGGACGCAATCCGAGTGGGCCGCTGCCGCTGCCGAACGCCCATAGCATCGGCGTCAGAGCGGGCGTTTCACCGGCTCCTTGTAGCCGCGATGCCACGCCAAGGTCCAAAGCTGCTCGATCTTCACGGGCTCGACGTGCCCATCGGTGAACACCATGTGGACAGCGCCCGGCATCGGCGTGCCCGCCGCGACCTTGATCGACTTCTGCGCGGAGGACGATCCGTGCCGGGCGATGCAGAAGCGCTGCATCATCGCCGAGTTGCCGCCGGCCCCGAGGTCGCGGGCCGGGGCGTCGGTGGCCACGGGCCATGAATCGGCCCAGATGCTGTCGGCGAAGATGGGCGTCTTCACCGGGTTCTCATAGCTGCTCTCGCCGGCGAACTGCTTCAGCGGGTCTTGCACGCCTTCGCCCACGGGCGAGTACATCCAGCCGTTCATCCCGTAGCTGCTCTCGAACCCGGTGTTCCATTGCACCGGCGTCTTCAGCGGGCCGTACCAAGCTGCGGTGGCGGTGCCGATGGATTCGCCGGTGGGAGTCCGCTTCGCCGGGACCGGCGCGGTCGGGCAGATGCGGATCTTGTCGGCCGGGACGTCCTTGCGGATCACCGCCATCCAGAAGCGGTCGGGCGTGTAGCCGACAGGGAAGGTCTTCCCCGTCTCGGTGACGTACATGATCTGGCCGAGACCCATCTGCTTGAGGTTGTTCTGGCAGACCGCGGCCTGGCCCTTGGCTTTCGCCTTGGACAGCGCGGGCAACAGCATGCCGGCGAGGATCGCGATGATGGCGATCACGACGAGCAGTTCGATCAGGGTGAACCCACGGCGGGTCGCGGACCAGCGGAGCGAGGTTTGCAGGTGCATAGGAATGTGGTTCGGGCGGTCCAGAATATCGGGGGCTGGATCAGTAACCGACCGGCATACGCGGCTTCACCGAGGTCGCTCCGGATTCGCCGCCGAGCGCGGGGTTCAACCAAGGTGTCCATCGGCGGTACCATTGCGAGGACTTCATGCCCACGGCGTGGCCGTCGATGAACCCGACCTCGCCGCGTCCGTCGTGACGGATGCTCGGGCCGCCCCAGTTCGCCTCATCGGACGCCACGGTGCCGCCGCCGAACCCGCCCACGTCGTCGAGCAACCAGACCTCGGTCTTCTCGGTGGACGCCCGCGTCACGCAGAGCGCGGCATCGGTCGTGTCCTTGGCCTTCGTCCCGGAATCGGTGATGTAGACCGTGGAGGAAGGCCGAACGACATCGGAGTCCTTGACCGAGGACATGTGCCATCCGCCGCCGGTGAACTCGCATCCGCCGATCTGGAAGTTGGCGCCGTAGCCGGCGACCATCTTGGTCGGGTCGTAGATGTAGGTGTACTTGATGCCGGGCTTCCGCTGCTTGGCCGGGCACAAGAAGGCGTTGGTGGCCGGTGCGTACGGGCGGATGAAACTGAACCATGCGGTGCCGACGCCGCCGCCCGACGAGACGTCGAGGAACGAGAGCGGGTAGCGCTGTTGGTTGTCACCGGCATACATCGCCGCACCGAGGGTCATCTGGCGGACGTTGCTGAGGCAGTTCGCCGCCACGGCCTTGGCCTTCGCCTTGGCGAGCGCGGGCAACAGCATCCCGGCGAGGATCGCGATGATGGCGATGACCACAAGCAGCTCGATCAACGTGAAGCCGCGGCGGGCCGGCGGCGGGCGGATGGTGATGGCCGGTTGCATGGCGAGGACTCGGGCCACGTGACGGGGACCACGACGGCTTGTCAACAGGCATCCGAGAGATGGCGGCGATCAGAAGTGGCGGACAGGAAAGTCTGAGATGGAGAGGCAAGCCGAGGATATCGGACCTGAGGAGAACGAAAGGCGCGGTTAGTGCGAGGCTACTGCCGAGCCGCTGAGCAAAGGGCCGCGCGTCAACTCGCAAGGGCTCAGCAGGCGCTTCGCTCTACCCTGCGGTCGGTTGAATGTTCGCGACCTGCATGTCCGGTCTGTTCCCCGTCCCAGCCGGCAATTGCTCCCCCCACGGATGTCCGCGACTTCTAAACGCACCCGCTTGGGATGAGTGCGCTCCGGGGAGGAGGGCAGAGCCGCCAGCGCAGGTCCCTGACAATGTGCCCGATCACGGACGGCGCCGGTGGGACAGCCGAGCAAACCCCCGGCGTCCTTTTCTACGCGGCGGATCCAGCCGTTTATTTCTGCGGCTGCGGGTTGCGCCATTCGCAGCCGTCCTGCGCCAGCAGATCATCGGCGGCGGTGGGGCCCCAGGTGCCTGCGAGATAGAACTCGCGGTTGGTGAGCGGCTTGTCCGTCCAGGAATTGCGGATGGCGTCCACGATGCCCCAGGCCGTCTCGACCTCGTCGCGGCGGATGAAGAGCGTGGCGTCGCCGGCGATGGCCTCGAGCAGCAGGCGCTCGTAGGCTTCGGGCGTGTAGGCGCCGAACTCGGTGTCGTAGCTGAAACGCATGCGGACCGGACGCAGCTCCATCGCGGCGCCGGGCACCTTGCCGTTGAAGCGGAGCGTGATGCCCTCGTTGGGCTGGAGGCGGAGCGTGAGCGAGTTGGGGTCGAGCTTGGTCTGCGACAGGGCGGCGAAGAGGATGTTCGGCGCGGGCTTGAACTGGATGCGCACCTCGCTCGCGCTGAGCGGGAGGTTCTTGCCGGTGCGGATGTAGAACGGCACGCCCGACCAGCGCCAGTTGTCGATCAGCAGCTTCATCGCGACGAAGGTCTCGACGTTCGACTTCGGGTTGACCTTGGGCTCGCTGCGGTAGGCCGGGCGCGCCTCGCCGTCGACCTCGCCGGCGAAGTACTGGCCGCGCACGACGTTCTTGGCGACGTCGGCCGGCGTCATCGGCCGGATCGACTTGAGCAGCTTCACCTTCTCGTCGCGGACGTTCTCGGCCTCGAGCGAGACGGGCGGTTCCATGGCGACCAGCGAGAGCACCTGGAGCACGTGGTTCTGCACCATGTCGCGCATGGCGCCGGATTCCTCGTAGTAGCCGCCGCGGGCGCCGACGCCGATCTTCTCGCCGACGGTGATCTGCACGTGGTCGATCGAGTCGCGGTTCCACAGATGCTCGAAGATGCTGTTCGAGAAGCGGAAGGTGAGGATGTTCTGGACCGTCTCTTTGCCGAGGTAATGGTCGATGCGGAAGATCTGCCGCTCGTGGGCATGGCGGACGATCTCGGCGTTGAGCTCGCGCGCGCTGGCGAGGTCGTGGCCGAAGGGCTTCTCGACGACGAGCCGGTCGGGCGTGAAGCCCTCCTCCTTGCGCAGCAGGCCGACCTCGCTGAGGTGGCCGGAGATCTCACCGAACTGGCTGGGGTTCGTGGCGAGATAGAAGAGAAGGTTGGTGCGCAGCTTCTCGTGCTCGAAGCCGCCGATGATTTCCTTGAGCTTCTGGTAGCCGGCGGGGTCGGAGATGTCGGCCTGGCAATAGAGGACGTTGGCGGCGAAGGCGTCCCACACGGCGCTGTCGACCGGCTGGGTGCGGGAGAACTTGCCGATCGCCTCGCGCAGCTCGGCGCGCCAGGACTCGTCGGTCTTCTCACGGCGGGCGAAGCCGATGATGCGGTAGGGCGTGGGCAGGGCCTTCTCGAGCGCGAGATGGTAGAGCGCGGGGATGAGCTTGCGCGCGGTCAGGTCGCCGGAGGCGCCGAAGATGACGACGGTGCAGGGTTCGATCTGGCGGCGGGGCTGCGCGGCACGGGAGGCCAGCAGCTCGTCGAGTTGGGACGAGTCGTTCATGACGAACGCGAAACTGCGGGATCGGGCGGACGGATTCAACCGCGCATTCGCCGCGGCCCCGGAACAGGCAGCGGACATCGTCGCGACGAAGGCCGCGTTCGCTGTTGGAGCCCGGGACCGCTTTCGCCTAGCTTGGCCGTCCAGTGACCTTGCAGGAAGAAATCGCCCGGCGGCGGACGTTCGCCATTATCTCGCACCCCGACGCGGGCAAGACCACGCTCACCGAGAAGCTGCTGCTCTACGGCGGCGCGGTGCAGCTCGCCGGATCCGTCACCGCCCGCAAGAACCAGCGCGCCACGACATCCGATTGGATGGAGCTCGAGAAGAAGCGCGGCATCTCCATCAGCTCGACCGTGCTCCAGTTCGAGTACGACGGCTTCCGCGTCAACCTGCTCGACACGCCCGGCCACAAGGATTTCTCCGAGGACACCTACCGCGTGCTCACGGCGGTCGACGCCGTGATCATGGTGATCGACGCCGGCAACGGCGTGGAGAACCAGACGCGCAAGCTCTTCGAGGTCTGCGCCCGGCGCGGCGTGCCCATCTTCACCTTCATGAACAAACTGGACCGGCCGGCCCGCGACCCGATCGCGTTGATGGACGAGCTGGAAGCCGTGCTCGGCATCCGGACCTGCGCGATGAACTGGCCGCTGGGCAACGGCGCGGAGTTCCGCGGCGTGTACGACCGGGCGGAGAAACGCGTCCATCTCTTCGAGCGCGTGGTGGGCGGGAAGTACCGCGCGGCCGTGAACGTGACCGGCCTCGAGGACCCGGTCGTGCGCGAGAAACTCGACGACCAGACCTACGCGACGGTGCGCGAGCAGATCGAGATGATCGAGATGGCCGGCGCGGAGTTCGACCACGAGAAGGTGTTGGCCGGAAAGCTCTCGCCGGTGTTCTTCGGCTCCGGCGTGAACAACTTCGGCGTGCAGCTCCTGCTCGACAGCTTCCTCAAGTACTCCTCGGCGCCCCGCGGCCGGACGGCGGTCGACGCCGCGTGACGCGGACGGCGCCGGGCGCGCGGGTTTTCCAACCCGCTCGACGAGTGTTCCGCTCCGAAAACCGGCTGGAACATATCGCCGGCTTCTGTCGCAGAAGTGGTCATCGCCCGCAGGTTCCGCTGGCTGGAAGCCTGCCCTCCTAACCGATCCCGCAGCGGATTGGAAAGTCCGCTCCGGGACAACGGTCGGATGCACCGCTCACCGCACGGTCTCGCCGAGCAGATGCTCGCGCCAGAAGAGGATCGTGCCGAGGAACTGGAAGTCCGCGTTCTTCTTCTTCTGGAAGCCGTGGCCCTCGTCCTTGGCCATCAGGTACCAGCATGCGCCGCCGTTCTCGCGGACAGCCTTCACCATCTGCTCCGCCTCGGTGACCGGCACGCGCGGGTCGTTCTTGCCCTGCACCACGAAGAGCGGGACGCGGATGTCCTTCACGCGGGTCGTCGGCGAGATCTTCTGCAGATGCTCGCGCATCGCCGGATCGCGCTCGTCGCCGTACTCCGCACGTCGCAGGTCGCGCCGGTAGTCCTGCGTGTTCTCGAGGAAGGTCACGAAGTTGGAGATGCCCACGATGTCGACGCCGCACTTGAGCCGGTCGCTGTAATGCGTCAGCGCTGCGAGGGTCATGTAGCCGCCGTAGCTGCCGCCGGTGACGGCGATGCGTGACGGGTCGAGGTCGGGCTGCGTCTTGATCCAATCGATGATGGCGCCGATGTCCTTCACCGAGTCCTCGCGGCGGAACCCGTTGTCGAGCGTGAGGTAGGTCTTCCCGTAACCGGCCGAGCCGCGGACGTTCGGGAACACGAAAGCGATCCCCAGCTCGTCGAGATAGTAGTTGTTCCGGCCCTGGAAGATGGGGCGCGACTGCGATTCGGGGCCGCCGTGGATGTTGATCACCACCGGCCGCTTGCCCGGGAAACGCACAGGGTCCGGCCGGTACACGAAGGCGCTAACGGTCAATCCGTCGAACGACTTGGTGCGCTCGACGGTGGGCGCGCGGAACTTCGCGGCGTCCAGCCCGCCGGTCTCGCTGCGAGTCCAACGCGTCACGACGCCGGTGCGGGTGTCGAAGCTGTAGGCGTCGCTCGGCGAGTTCGCGTGCGCCAGCGCGAAGCCGAGGTCGCGGCCGTTCTCGTGCCATTCCAGGCCGCCGATGACGCCGAGCGGCAGCTGCGGCTGCGCGGACTTCGCCTTGCCGGTGCGCAGGTCGAGCAGACGAAGAACGCTCGAGCCGTCCTGGTTCACCACGAACGCCACCGTCTTGCCGTCGGGCGAGAGCTCGTAGAACTCGACGTCCCACGGGATGTCCTGCGTCAGCACGGTCATCGCCTTCGTCGCGAGGTCGATGCGGACGAGCCGCTGGAACTCGCTGTCCTTGTCGGTGGTGCAGTAGACGGAGCGGCCGTCCTTGGCGAAGCGCGGGTCGGTGTAGGCGACCTTCGCCGTCTCGCCGCTGGTGACGGGCGTGAGCTTGCCGGTCGCGAGCTCGAGCACATAGAGGGCGCTCTCGTTGATCGAGACATAGTTGCCGACCAGCAGCCGCGACTCGTCGTCGCTCCAATCGGCGACGCTCCAGCCGCCGCCCCCGGCCTTGTGGACCATCTTCGCCGCCTCCGGATGCAGCGGGTCCATCACCCAGAGATCGGTGTCCTTGCCGTTGCGGCGCGTGGAGCTGTAGGCGATGCGCGAGCCGGACCGCGCGAACTTCGCGCCGGTGTTCCGCGACTTGCCGTCGGTGAGCAGCGTCGACCGGCCGGCGTCGGCGCCCTCCAGGTCATGACGATACAGCTGGTAGAACTCGCCGCCGCCGCTGTCCTGCGCGTAGACGATGTAACGCCCTAGCTTCGGCTGTATCCGTCCGCTCGCGACCGGTTCGGGGGAGAAGGTGAGCTGCCTCCGGTCGCCGCCGGGATGGTCGACGACGTGCAGTTGCGCGGTGTCGGCGAAGCGGGTGGTGATGAGCATCTCCTTGCGGTGCGGGTGCCAGCCGAGGAAGCCCGCGGTGCGGAACTCCAGGTAACGGCCGACATCTCGGCGGAGTTCCGCGCGTATCGGCGGGAGCCCTTCGGCGACGAGGTTGTCCGGGACGGTGGTCTGGGCGAGCGCGGCGATGGAAGCGGTCACGAGAGCAAGCGCGGCGGGCAGCATTTTCACGAGCGACAATCGTGGCCCACGGCACATCGGCCGGCAATGGCCGGGAAAGGAACGGCGGCGACGCTTGCCGTTTTTTTGTTGGCCGCGAAAGAACTCAAAGAACTCATGGGTACCGAGGTCATGCCGCCTGTTTTTGTGTGCTGTGCGTTCTTTCGCGGCAATCTCCGTCCGAAAGCGGCAGCTACAAAACTCGCGGAGAACGAACGGTCCATGAGCAGGAGAAGTCCGACGGATGTCGTCGGTGCTTCGGCTGCCCATACGGTCAGGTCCGCGCCGTGCGAACGTTCCCGCGGCATCGCTCCTCGAATGTCCGCCTCTTCGAATCGCACCTGATAGGAACGGCAGCGGCGGGTCTCGTCATCGCCGCGGAGGTCAACGGCCGAAGAGCCGGTCGAACCCGCGCCAGGTGTTCGGGTTGAGCCAGCGTCCTGCGCGGCGCAGCGGCCCGATGCCGCCCGCCTCCAGGTCGTATTCCATCACCAGCCCGACGTTGTGCGCGCCGCGATGGTCTCCGCGCATGGCATCGAAACCATACGCGTAGCCGAGCACCCAGTGCCACGCGCCGTTCGAGGACGTGTAGCCGATCCCGCCGCCGGCGCCGCTGTGCCAATGCCGGGGCAGCTCCAAGCCGGGCAGGAATTCGATGTTGGCCACACCTCCGTTCAACGCGAGGTCCCAGCGGTGCGAACGGCTCAGCGGGACGGAATAGGAGGTGTTCAGCAACGCGAACCGTCGCGCGCTCAGCTCCTGGAAATAATAGCCCGGCACCATCAGCGGGAACTCAGCGCCCAACGGCAGCGCGCCGCCGAGCCGGTACGCGCTCAGACGATCGGCGTCCGCGCTGCCTCCACCGGTCAAGGTGAACTCGATGCGCTGCTGCCCGGGGAACTCCCACGCGACCAGGCCGCGTCCCCAGAGCAGATGCGTGCGGGCCTCGATCGTCCGGTCGCCCGAGTAGCCGTAGTCCTGCGAATCCGTGCGGAACTGCCCCTCGTACCACGCCGAAAGCTCGACGGCGCGGCCGGCCACGAGCAGCGGTTCGCGACCGCCCCAGCGCAGGCCGATCCGCACGTGGTACGCGAGCTTGTCCTCGGGCAAGACGAAGCCGGCCCCGGTCTGATCGTCGCGCTGGTAGAACGAGTAGCGCGCGGCGTTCCGCACCACGAGCTGCAGCGGGACGTCGCCGATGCCGGTGTAGTTCGTCTGCCCGGCCGGCAGGGGGTTGAAGATGTGGTACAACGACACGCTCGCCTCCGCGCCGTGGCCGGTGAACGACTCTTCCCGCCACAGCTTGCCGCCGCGGACCTCCGAATAGCTGTCGGCGAACCCGCCGCCGGCGAACCCGAAGCCCATGTCCGTGTGCTCGCTGAGCAGCCCGCGCACCCCGAGCTCGGTGTCGAGATAGGTCGGCGCGATCGCCGCGCGGAGCGTCAGGTTCGTGCGGAGGAAGCCCGGCTGGTTGTGGTAGTAGTAGGCGTAGCCCGCGATGGGACCGCGGCCTTGGAGCGGCTGGTTGTAGCCGAACTGGATGAGTTCCCGCCGCTCCGGATCGATCTGCGCGAGCGCGACAGGGATACCGATGAAGGAGAAGAACCAGAGCCAAGCGGACGACGACAGACGCACGCTGTGGACGGTCCGGGTCGCACCGGCCCCGCGCAAGCGATTAGTCGTCACGATCGATCATCGCGGCAGGCATGTCGCGGCGCGGGACGGCAAGTCGCCCGGTCGGTTCACGCCGGCGTCTGCGTCACCACCACCTTGAGCGAATCGGGCGTGGGACGCGCGGCCAGCGCCACCGCGGCCGCGGTCTGCTCCAGCGGGAACGTGTGCGTGACCAGCGACCGCACGTCGAAGCGCCGCGAGAAGACCAGCCGCGCCACCTCGCGCTGGAGCGTGAAGTCGGACGAATAGCTGCCGGTGAGCGACTTCTCGTCCACGCAGACGCGGGCCAGGTCGATCGGCGTCTCCTTCCCGCGGACGGTGTGCGCGAACAGCAACGCGGTGCCGCCGCCGCGGAGCGCTTCCTGCGACTGCTTCACCGCCGCGTCGCTGGGCACGGCGATCACCGCGGCATCGGCGCCGTGGCCCTTGGTGAGGCGGAGGATCTCGGCCGTCAGGTCGGGCCGCGATCCGTCGAGGGCCCGCCAGGCACCGGACGCGCGGGCCAGCGCGAGCCGGCGCGGCAACAGGTCCGTCGCGACCACCCTGGCGCCGCGCAACGTGAGCAGCCGGGTGAACATCAGCCCGATCGGGCCCTGGCCGACGACGAGCACGACATCGTCCGGCAACAACGGCAGCTGGGCGACCGCCTTGAGCACGGTGTTCACCGGTTCGAGCAGCGCGCCTTCGATGAAGGAGTTCTTCGCCGGGATCTTCACCACGCCGGGCAGGCAGACCGGCATCACGCGCACGTACTCGGCGTAGCCGCCGCCGGCCGGCTCGAAGCCCGCGGTGATCCCGGTGCGCTTGTAGGTCGCGCACTGGGCGAAGGCCTTGTGCCGGCAGGAATGGCAGCGCAGGCAAGGCACGTGATGGTGCAATCCCACGCGGTCGCCGACCCGGAAGCCCCGGGCCAACGCGCCGACCTTGACGATGGTCCCGGCCGTCTCATGGCCGAAGATCCGCGGCGGCGGCACGGTGCCGTGCTGGATCTTCTTGATGTCGGTCGGGCAGACGCCGCAGGCGGCGACGCGCACCAGGAGATCGCCGGCGGCGACGCGCGGCACGGGCACCTGCTCGAGGCGGAGGTCGTCCACGCCGCGGTACACCACGGCGCGCATGGTCTTGGGGATCCGGTCGGTCACGCAGCGATTGAACCGGCAAGCCCGCGCCGGCGCCACGGCGAAGACGGGGTCGAGGGTGGCGCAGATTTGCAATCCGCAGACGCCACCTGTGCCCGGTCGCACGGGTAATTCCTCACGCCTTGCCGAGTCCAACTCGGCGGAACTGCAGGATGCGATTCTCCGCTACCTCTGCCCGCCCGCTCCCGGTCATCGGGTGCGATCAGAAGTGGCGGTCAGAAGGATGAGCGCTGTCGCAACCGGTCGCGGTTGCAGAACTGGCCGGACGGCAACCGAAGCACCCACGACATCCGGCAGCTTTCCCCTCTCCCGGAGGGAGAGGGAAGGGTGAGGGGGAAGGCTGCCCACGGATCGAGAGCCACGGGTTTGCACGCACCATCCACCCTCTCCCTCTGGGAGAGGGAGACCCGCAGGGCCGCGTTGGGGCTTCCGTGGCCGGCCCGTCGGACGAAAGTGGTCCGATGCAAGCCCACGGACAGGGCAGGACAGCCGGGAGATCAAGGTGTTTCGTTCCCTCTTCGTTCCCTCTCCTGATACTGCTGACCGCCCCTTCGGATCGCGCCTCCCGCCGATCTCCCGCGTTGTCACCGGACGAAGGCGCGTTAGCTTCTCCGCATGTCCGGCCCGTCCCTCTCGCTCGACAACGAACTGCGCCTCGCCCGGCTGCGATCGCTCACCCGCCGCGAGTTCTTCGCGCGCAGCGGCGCCTTCAGCCTCGGCGCGATCGCCATGGCGCAGATGGGCGGTTCGTCGCTGCTCGCGGGCACCGCCGCGCCGGCGCCCGGACCGCTCGCGCCGAAGGCCTCGCCGCTACCGGGCAAAGCGAAGTCCGTCATCTACCTGCACATGTCCGGCGCGCCGCCTTCGCTCGACCTCTTCGACTGGAAGCCGAAGCTGAAAGAGCTGCACATGCAGGATTGCCCCGAGTCGCTCATCGCCGGGCAGAAATTCGCCTTCATCCGCGGCCGGCCGAAGATGCTCGGGTCCCCGTACAAGTTCGCCCAGCACGGCCGGGCGGGCGGTTGGTTCAGCGAGGCCGTCCCGCACATGGCCGGCATCGCGGACGACATCACGGTCGTGCGCTCGATGTGGACGGACCAGTTCAACCACGCGCCGGCGGAGCTGATGGTCCACACCGGCAACATGCGCGCCGGCAGCGCCAGCATGGGCGCATGGACCACCTACGGCCTCGGCTCGGTGAACCAAGACCTGCCCGGCTTCGTGGTCCTGCTCAGCGGCGGCACCGATCCCACCGGCGGCAAGAGCCTCTGGGGATCCGGGCCGCTGCCGGGGGTCTACCAGGGCACCCAATGCCGCACGACCGGCGAGCCGATCCTCTACGCCGACAACCCGCCCGGCATGAGCCGCGACAGCCGCCGGCGCACGCTTGACGCGCTCAAGGCGCTCAACGAGGCCGAGCTGCGGCAGTTCGGTGATCCGGAGACCCGGACGCGCATCGAGCAGTACGAGCTCGCCTACCGCATGCAGGTCTCCGTGCCCGAGGTCTTCGACATCGCCAAGGAACCGGAATCCGTCCGCAAGGCCTACGGCGCGAAGCCGGGCGAGGGCGGCTTCGCCAACAACTGCCTGCTCGCGCGCCGGCTCGTCGAGAAAGGCGTCCGCTACGTCCAGCTCTACGACTGGGGCTGGGACATCCACGGCACCGGCCCGGGCGACGACCTGATGGACGCCTTCCCCAAGAAGTGCCGCGACGTGGACCAGGCGGCCGCCGCGCTCATCACCGACCTCAAGCAACGCGGGATGCTCGACGAGACGCTGGTCGTGTGGGGCGGCGAGTTCGGCCGCACGCCGATGAACGAGGCGCGCGGCGGATCGAAGTACCTCGGGCGCGACCATCACCCGGCGTGCTTCACGCTCTGGATGGCCGGCGGCGGGATAAAGCGCGGGCACGTCCACGGCGCGACCGACGACTTTGGCTACGGCATCGTGGATGGCAAGGTGACCGTGCGCGACCTGCAGACCACGCTCCTGCACCAGCTGGGCCTGGACGCCCATGCCTTCAGCTACCGCTTCCAAGGTCTGGACCAGCGCCTCATCGGCCCCACCGGCGAAGGTCGCGTGGTCAAGGAGATCCTCTCGTAGGTCCGGACGCGACCCGCAAAGACGGCGTCATGCGTGCTGTGGCTACGGACGCAGACCAGCGACCGGTCCACAGCAACCAAGTTGCCGCAACCGACCCATGTCGGCCCGGCAACCCGGTGAAAGACCCTTATGTTCAGGTGACGAGGTGACGAGTCTCACCTCTCTCCGGCATCTGGAATAGAAGTGAGAGCCTGTTTGTAAACTCACCGTGAATCGCGGACTGTTCGTGGGAAAGGCTTCGAGCAACCCGGAGGGTTGCCAGCGATTAGCCGGCGGTTGAGGAGCGCGGAGCGCGACGACACCCCCGGTTCACCGATCCCTATCCGAAGCATCCCGGAGGGATGCCAGCCACATGCCAAAGCTGCCGAGGGGCTGAATGTTCCGATGCAAGGGTGCAATCCCTCGGGGGGGGGCGTTTCCGGGGGTGTCGCTGCGCTCACCCCTGGCTAATGGCTGTCAACCCTCCGGGTTGGGATCCGCACCGCTTTCAACTCCTCTTTCCAGGACCCGGATATTCATCGGCTTGTCCAGCCGCTCTGCTTTCACGAACAGGCTCTGAGCCGGGACCACTCTTTTAAACAGAAGGGAACGAAGGAAACGAAGCGACCAGCAGGGGCGACCAAGGCCTTTGCAATCGCGCACGGCCGCGAGCCTTTGGGGGTCCTTTCCATTTTGACCCGCGTTCATTTTCCCGCCTACCATCTCACTGTTCCCTTCGTTGGCTTCTGTTCCAACTGCATTGTTCCGGTTTAGATTCGTCTCCTACTTCCTTGCCGGCGAGTGTGCCGGCAGGAGCGCGAAATCATGCGGCCTGTGACACCCAGACCTGATCGTCTGGAAGGATTCTGACAGCCAAAGGGGCGCGGATCTGACTCCGCGCCCCCGTTTATCGACCGACTCTGACCGTACCGTATCAAGCGTTGACCGGACCGGTGCGCGTGCGGCGCCACACCGCGAATCCCAGGAGGCCCAGCCCGGCGAGGACCGCGTAGTGCTCGGGTTCGGGGACAGGGGCGAAGGAATGGCCAAAGTCCACGCCGGCGTCGTTGCTCAGGGAAAAGTCGGGGACAGTCGTGCCGTCCACGATCACCTCCGACACGCCGTTCCAATAGACAAGGGAATTCACGTTGAAATCGGCGGTCCCGCTGAAACTGTATGCGGACGTTTGTGCCAGGATTCCCTGAGTCAACGGGAAAGGCACCCCGAGTGGGATCCGTATTTCGTAAGTGAAGAGACGGCTCGCGGGCAGGTTGTTGAAGTTAAAACCTGTGATAGATGACACCGACTGCGCGTAGGTCCCCCATCATCGAGAGAACCGATTCCCGTGACTGCAAAACCCATGACCGCATTGTACCCCGACAATGCGCCCATCGAATGTCCGGACACTACAAATTCTGGACTGTAATACGAGAACCGCATCGTCGCTAACTGGCCATCACTAGATCCAGGAACGGAAAGTGTCAGGGTCTCGGTCGAAGAGGCTTCCACCCTGGCATACGCGTTTCCGGCTGAAGACGAAACATCGTCAATATTGCCAGGGCTGGGCTGGAAGCCGGAAGCGAACCCGCTGGCGGACACTCTAAACGTTCCCGGTGCAACGCTTCCGAAAAAAGATACGTTCGCCCGTGAGGTAACGGCAGAACCTCCGGCCGAAGAATAGGTGTCACGATGGATGTTGATGGTTTGGAATTCTTCCACCCCTGGTGGGTTGGGATCATTGTGCGTGATGGCTTGACCTTCAAGGTCCCAATACGAGTGAGGGCCAAAAATGAAATCTGCATGTAACACACCGGGCATGACGGTGAGGAGCGCCGAAAGGACGGCGAACTGGGCGAATAGTTTCATGGTTCTGGAGGATTTGTGTTTGGGACGTTTGATGCGGTGAATAGATTGTCGTTCGGCCATTGACCCGAGACCACGTGGGTCCCTAGCCGTCCATGGATGGCGGAGGAGAAGCCCACGGCTACAAGGTTAGGCGACCTGCACGCGGCGGGTGCGGCGCCAGATAGCGAATGCGAGCAGGCCTGTGCCAGCGAGGGCCGCGTAGTGCGCGGGTTCGGGGACAGGGGCGAAGGAATGGCCGAAGTCCACGCCGTCTTCGTTGATCAGGGAAAAGTCGGTGACGGGTGTGCCATCCAAGGTAGTCACTTCCAACACGCCGTTCCAATAGGCATCGGCGGAGGTCGAGTAGGAACCTGAGCCTGGAGATCCGCCGCCCATGCCACCTTCGGTCCAAAGTCGGAACTCGAGCGCGAACGGCTCACCACTCCTAGGAGCCCGAGTTGCACTGATAAGATGATTCGCCGGAAAATTGTCGCTTTGAAAGTCTAGGAAGCCGGTGCCCGAGCCATTGACACTAATCACTTTTTCATAACTTCCGAGGATGTCCGATGGCAGGGTCAGGTGGCCGATATCACCGAACTGCACGAACGCAGATACTCCCCCTCCTACTCCTATGAATTGCGCGCTGACGTTGACCGGAGAGACGTAGTAGGAATATCGGAACAAACAATCTGTTCCCGGAGCCAACGTCGGGCTGGTCAAGGTCAACGTCTCCGTTACAGTGCCCCGCGAATAACTTCCTCCTCCTTCGCCACTATTGCTGACAGAGACATTGATATGTCCTGGCACATAATTGCCTGAGGCCGTAGCTGTGCCTCCGTCGGCCGGAATAGTAGAGAGGTTCAATTGAAACGTCTGCGCCGTAGCGGCCGGTACACAGGACAGTGTGGCGACGAGCCAAGTGGCTCGGCAGATAATTGCGAACAGGTTCGGGGTGTGTTGGTTCATGGTTCGGGCGGGTAGCGTTCGTTGTGACTGGGGCGTTCACGGCCATCCGGCCGCGCGCATCTGGTTAAAACGCTGCCAAACTGCCACCGACCTGCGGTAGTGACGTTCCTCCCGAGATCGGCAGGAGGAATGTCACTAGCACCGGCTGACATCTCTCACTATTGGCCTGGCGCACGCGACGCGGTACGCTGGCACGATGAATGGTGAAACGCCTCCTCGGCGGCCTGCGCGGCGTGGCTCTGGTCCGCGTGGCCGCCGACGTGAGTCGGTGGAAGTCGGCCTCCGGCGGAGTCAATGCCTGCTGCCATGGACTTACGTCCGCGGCTCCGTGGCTTCTTTGGGCTCCCCACGCACCCGCCGCTGTGGATACGTTCAATGCATGGCCTTCCCCTTGGGCGAGCACCTACCGCGGCTCGCGCGGCACCATTACCAAGGCCACGCGGTCGTCCACTGGGAAGGCACGGTGGCAGAGCGCGCCACGGGCTGGCTCGATGCAGCTTTCCACGCCCGCTTCCGCGAACTCTTGCTGCACGCCGCCGCGCGCGAGGCGTTGCTTTGTCCCGTGTATTGCCTGATGCCGGATCACTTTCATCTCGTGTGGACGGGCCTGAGCCGCGCCAGCGACCAGCGCAACGGCATGAAGTTCCTGCGCGAGTTCGTGAACGTGGAACTGGCGGCGGCGTGGTCAAGGACGAGCCGGCCCGCGGGCGGAGCATCCGTCAACGCCGTGGCCGCGAACGTAATTTCGTGGCCGTCGGGCGCGGGGAAAAGCGCGACCCCGAGCCACGGACTCACGTCCGCGGCCACGGGTGGAGTTGTGGCCGCCGCCCGCGTAGCTGCCGACGTAAGTCGGTGGCAGTCCGCCCCCGGTGAAGGCCAAGCCTCCGGCCACGGACTCACGTCCGCGGCCACAAGACCGTGGCGGATGCAGAAGCAGCCGTTCGACCGGGTTATCCGGCCGGAGGAGCGGCGGCGCGGGGTGTTCCAGGCGAACTGCGATTACATCCGGCTCAACCCGGAGCGGGCCGGCTTCGTGGCACGCGACCAAGAGTGGCCGTTCGCAGGTTGGGTGGTGCCGGGCTATCCGGACCTACATCCGGCGCGGGCGGAGTCGTGGGAGCTGTTCTGGTGCGTGTACCGGGAGGCGCGGGAAGCGGAGCCGCCGGCACTGGGCAATCCCGGCCTGTCCGACGGGAAAGGCGCCCCATGGCTGACTTGAAACGAGCGAGTGACTAAGCCTTCCGCCACGGACTTACGCCCGCGGCCACGGGCTGGAAGGTAGCCGCCGCCGTAAGTCGGTGGCAGTGGATGACGGGAGGTTCTGGGGCCCACGGCCACGGACTCACGTCCGCGGCTACCGAGTTATGAGCGCCACGGCCCCAAACCCGTCTCGGCCGCCGACCCGACGACGAGCGGCGTTGGCCGCGGCCATGTGGCTGGCGTGGATTCTTTTCTTCGGCGGCGTGGCGGTGTGGCTGGTCCAGTGGCGGCAGGCGGGGCGGCAGCCGGCGCACTGGCCCGAGCGGCCCGCCGCCTTCTGGGCGGCGGAGACCAACTGGAGCAACCCGCTCTGGCCCATGCGGCCGTTTGCGATCGCTCCCGCTGCGATCCGGGTCGTGGGCACCAACTCGACTTGGGAATTGGCATACACGGGGAGGGTCGTGCTCGGTCGTTGGACCGAGCCGAAGCAGGGATGGACCTGGGCCATGTGGGTATTGCCGGACCCGACCTGGGCTGCCACCTCGGCCCATGGCAGGCTGACTTTGGCCCGCGCCAGGGACCCGGAGCACGAGGTGGAACTGTCTTGGGACGACGGCCAGTTCCAAGCGCGTCACCATTTTCTGACCGAAGCCGCACGCCGCGACGGCAAAATCCCGATGGTCGTGACGCATGTTCACCGTCCGCCAGAGCAGACGAACTGGGTGCATCTGGCTGTGGTGGCGGACTCGGAGTGGGTGCGTTTCTACGCGGACGGCGAGCAGGTGGGCCAAAGCCCGGTCTGGGCCGCCCAACAACTCCGCCATGCGGAGTTGGAGTTGGGACCATTGCGGTCGCTTAACAACAGTCCAGACGTTCAAGCAAACTTGGACGACGTGGTGGTCTTCGGCCGTACGCTTGGGGCCGAAGAGATCAAGGCACTTGCCGCGGTGGCACCGGGCGGATTGCCCAGCGTGGTCTCCGCACCGGCGCGGTCCGCGGCTTTGTGGCGAATGGGCTGGCCGTGGGCCGTGGGCGGGCTGGTCGCGCTGGTGCTGCTCTCCAGCAGCGGCGCGTTGCGGCGGGCGTTCTCGGCGTTGCTGGCCTCGCTGCCGCAGCCGGCGTATCGACCCGTCTGGCTGCTGCTGGGCACGGAAGTGATGCTCACCCTGGCGCTGGCCTGGGGCGTGGCGCGCCGGGCCGGACGCGAGGACGCGGCGAGCTTCGAGCGCGAGGTGCAGCGTTTCGCGGATGAGATCCGGGGCGATTTCCTGCGCATCGCCGATCTCGTGAACGCCGCGCGCGACTGGGTGGCGACGCAACCCGATATGACACCCGCGAAATGGGAACGCTGGGCCGCCTCGCGGAGCATGGAGAACGATTTCCCCGGTCTGCTGGGGCTGGGCTACGCGCAGAAAACCCTGCCTGGTGACCTGCCCCGAGCAGAAGCGGAATGGAGCCTCCGATATGGCTTTCCATTCCAACTCTGGCCGACGGACGAAGCCGCGCTGAAAGGCCGGCCGCACCGGCTGCTGGGCGAGCCTCGGCTTCCAGTGGTGTTGTATCAGCCGTGGCATCTGGCCGCGCCGGCTTGGCGCAACAACGGGACCATTCTCGGATGCGATCTGCTGGCTCCGCGACCGGGCGACTTGTCGGTGAAGCCGCAGCCGGAACGGATCGAGGACGCGATCGGGAGCGGGAGCATCATGTCCTCGGGCCTGCAGGAGATCGCGCCGGCGGCGTGGTATGGCGAGCCCGTCCACGGCCTCCGGCTGTATTCGCCGCAGGCCACGGCGGCACCGGGTGATCACAAAGATCTACCCCCGGAGATCTGGTCCGGCGTGGCGTTCGCCAGCGTCGACGTGAAGCGCTGGCTGAGGGAACGCCTCGGGACTTCGCAGCCGCAACTGGGCTTCCGCATCTTCACTGGAGAGGCGAACGAAAACCGGCACGAACTGGCGTTCGACGGCGAGCAGTTGCATCCGGATGCCGGTGCGCGGCCCGGCGCGGCGCACTCGGCCACGCGCGAGATCCGGGTCTTCTACTTCCGGCTCTGGCTCGACTGCTGGAGTTCGCCGGCCTTCGAGGCGCGGTCGTTGCGGCGTTGGCCGTGGATCATCCTCGCTGTCGGCGGCGCCTTCGCTTTGTTGACCGTGTCGCTGCTGTTCGTGCAGGTGCGCGGCCGGGAGCAGGAGGCGGCGGGCACGGAGCGATTGCGCGCGGCCAACGCGGCGTTGGCCCGGCTCAACCTCGAACGCGACCGCCTGTCCCGGGATCTGCACGACGGCACCATCCAGAACCTCTACGCGGTGGGGCTGCACCTGCAGCACGCCCAACGGCACCTGCCCGGGACGGCGGAGAAGACCGGGCAGGGATTGGAGGAGGGCCAGCGGCTGGTCCAGGAGACCATCGTGGAGCTGCGGGAGTTCCTGCTCTCCTTGAAGGACGAGCGCATCGCCGGCCAGACCTTCGGGCAGACGGTGGAGGTATTGTTCGTCCGGCTGCGCCGTACATCCTCGGTCGAATTCGAGCTGGCCGTGGCCCCGGCAGCGAAGGACCTGCCCTCGCGGATGGTGGTGCAGCTCGTGAACCTGGTGCGCGAGGCCGTCTCGAACGCGCTGCGGCATGGGGACCCGAAATCCGTGCTGGTGTCGCTGTACCTGCGACCCGGAACGGGGAACGCGGAGCGCGGTGCGGAGGAATCGGAGCCTCCTCACGTCGGCGCCCATGAAGGCAACGATTGGTCGCTCGAAGTGCGCGACGACGGCGGCGGCTTCGACCCGGCGGCGGTCAACGGCGGCGGCAGCGGCTTGCGCACCATGCGCGAACGGGCCTCGGAGCTGGGCGGCACGCTGACGGTGCGTACCGCACCGGGGGCGGGCACGACGGTGACGGCGGATTTCGCGGCGGAACCGCAGCGTCAGGAGGCCAAGCCATGAAACCCGTCCACGGCTCCGGCGAACGCGCCAGCCTCTTGGACTGCGTATGGCTTGCCACCGCTTTCCAGCCGACGGACGTGCGAGCGTCCTTCCAAAAGCGGAGGCCCCGCACATCCTGCGGCCACGGAACCACGGCCGCGACCTCGGCCGTTGATCGTGGCGCGTGACCCTGACCCGGACCCCTTCATGCCTTCTCCGCTTCAGCCCCTGTCCTTGCCGGTCCGCGTGTTCTTGGTGGACGACCACGCCGTGGTGCGCGTCGGGTTGAAGACCATCCTCGCCGACGATCCGCGATTGATCGTGGTAGGCGAGGCGGCGACCGGGGAGGAGTGCCTGCGCCGGGTGCCCGAGGCCAAGCCGGCCGTGGTGCTGCTCGACCTGCGGCTGCCGGACATGGAGGGCTTCGAGGTCTGCCGCCGGCTCAAGGCGTCGCCGGGATCACCGGCGGTGCTGGTGCTCACGTCCTTCGCCGACGACCAACTGGTGCTCGCCTCCATCGCGGCCGGCGCCGATGGCTACCTGCTCAAGGACCTTGAGCAGACGGACCTCGCCGGTTCCATCGTGAGGGTCGCCGCGGGCGGGTCGGTGCTGGATCCATCCATCGCCCGAAAGGTGCTCACCGCGGCGCGGTCGGACAGGCCGTCGACCGCCCCGAACGGTCCAGCGGGTCGTCTGTCCCGGCTCTCGCCGCAGGAGCAACGGCTGCTGAAGCTCGTCGCCGAGGGCCGCACCAACAAGGAACTTGCCGAGGCCATGAAACTCGGAGAAGGCACCGTGCGGAACTACATGAGCTCCATCTTCAGCAAACTCGAGGTGGAGAACCGCACAGAGGCCGTGGCCCTCTGGATGCGAAGCGGTCCGGGCGCTTGATCGGAGCCGAGGGGGCCGAACATCCACCGCGAGAATGGTCGGGCCGGATCAGCCGATGAAACATTCTCGGGATGTGCAGGAGACGGGAAGGCGCCCCACCGTTCAGCGATAGACCTCGCGGCGGTGGCCGACGGAGATCAATCCCAGCGAGTTCTCCGCCACACTAAAATCGTAGATGACCCGATGGTCTCCTACCCGCAGGCGGAAGCACTTGAAACCTTGCATCCGTTGGTGGGGGAAATCGTCCAAGCGCTGCCCTGGATCGCGCACAGCCCCGGTCACCCGACGGCGCGCAACCAGATCCAGCGCCTCGTGGCGGCGGACGAATTCGTGCGACCCGATTTCGGTGGCTTGCCTTGGCACGACCTTCAGGGATGCACGATCCGCACCCGCCCTTCGGCGATGTCTTCCTGGCCGCGCCGGATGCTTTCGACAAACTCCGGCCGGAGCTCGAGCTGGTCTTCGAGGAAATTTTCCAGCCATTCCGCCACCTCCTGCATCTCCGCGGGCGACAGCTTGGCGATGGCAGACTCGACTTCTTGCACCGTGCTCATGTGTGTTCCTCTAGCAGCCTGTCGGACTTAGAAGCCTGCTATTTTTGGTGAAGTGATTGAACCCGCCCGCGGGGCGTGCGTCTGACCTGCATGTCCGCCCGCTTCATCACGATCGACCGCGACACCCCGCTGCTGCTGCCGCCGGATC
>JBBRQL010000030.1:0-26778 GCA_038226425.1 Verrucomicrobiota bacterium | reverse complement strand
GGAGATCCTCTGGCCGGCGCGGATCGGGCTGCTCGCCATGGTATTCCTGCACGTCGCCTCCGCGGTGGCGCTCAGCGCGCAGAACAAGGCGGCCCGGCCGCAGCCCTACGCTGGAAAGACCAAGGACCTCGGGGCGTCCATCGCGTCGCGCACGATGCTGATGTCGGGCCTGATCGTCCTCGCCTTCATCGTCTACCACCTCCTGCACTTCACCGCGGTCGTCGAATCCATCAACGGCGCGGGATTCGATTTCGACGAGCTCTACGAGCCGAACAGCGGTCATCCGGACATCTACGCGATGGTCGTGTGCGGGTTCAGCGTGTGGTACGTCGCGTTGTTCTACCTCGTGGCGGTGGGCCTGCTCTGCATCCATCTCGGCCACGGCTTGGCGGCGATGTTCCAGTCGCTCGGCCTCAAGGACCACGTCTGGGGCCCGCGCATCGGGGCCTTCGCCAAGACCGCGAGCTTGGTGTTGTTCCTCGGGTACGCGTCGATCCCCGTCTCGGTGCTCGTCTTCCACCGCGGCAAGGAATACGCCGACCGCGTGAAGGCCGGGATCGTCCCGGACGCCAAGGGCGCCGTGAAGGCCCTGAAAGGAGGCGCGAAGTAACATGGCCACGCTCAACTCCAACATCCCGTCCGGTCCGCTCGACCACAAGTGGGAGCACCACAAGTTCAGCTCGAAGCTGATCAACCCGGCGAACAAGCGGAAGTACAAGGTCATCGTCGTCGGGGCCGGGCTGGCCGGTGCCAGCGCTTCGGCCACGCTCGCCGAGCTCGGCTACGAGGTGCACAACTTCGTCTTCCACGATTCGCCCCGTCGCGCGCATTCCGTCGCCGCGCAGGGCGGCATCAACGCCGCGAAGAACTACCAGAACGACGGCGATTCGGTGCACCGCTTGTTCTACGACACGATCAAGGGCGGTGATTTCCGGGCACGCGAGTCGAACGTCCACCGGCTCGCCGAGGTGTCGGTCAACATCATCGACCAATGCGCGGCGCAGGGCGTGCCCTTCGCCCGTGAATACGGCGGTCTGCTCGACAACCGCTCCTTCGGCGGCGCGCAGGTCTCGCGCACGTTCTACGCCCGCGGCCAGACCGGCCAGCAGCTGCTGCTCGGCGCGTACTCCGCGCTGAACAAGATGATCGGAAATGGCGGCGTGAAGTCCTATACGCACGCCGAGATGCTCGACCTCGTGGTCGTGGACGGCCATGCGAAGGGCATCATCGTCCGCGACCTGCAGACCGGCGAGGTCACGCGGCACAACGCCGACGCCGTGGTGCTCGCCACCGGCGGCTACGGCAACGTCTACAACCTCTCCACCTACGCCCGCGGATCGAACGTCACCGCCGGCTGGCGCGCCCACAAGCGCGGCGCCTGCTTCGCCAACCCGTGCTACACGCAGATCCATCCGACCTGCATCCCGGTGTCCGGCGATTACCAGTCGAAGCTGACGTTGATGTCGGAATCGCTGCGCAACGACGGCCGCATCTGGGTCCCCAAGCGCAAGGAGGACTGCAAGAAGCCGCCCGCCGACATCGCGGAAGCGGACCGCGACTACTATCTCGAGCGGATGTACGGCGCGTTCGGCAACCTCGCCCCCCGAGACATCGCCTCGCGCGCCGCCAAGTACATGTGCGACGAGGGCCGCGGCATCGGCGAGACCGGGCTGGGCGTCTATCTCGACTTCTCGGCCGCCATCGGCCGCCTCGGCGAGGACAAGATCCGCGAGCGCTACGGCAACCTGTTCTCGATGTACCACGAGATCACCGACGAATCGGCCTACAAGACGCCGATGCGCATCTATCCTGCCGTGCATTACACGATGGGCGGCCTGTGGGTGGACTACAACCTGATGTCCAACGTCCCGGGCCTGTTCGTGCTCGGCGAGGCGAACTTCTCCGACCACGGCGCGAACCGCCTCGGCGCCTCGGCGCTGATGCAGGGCCTTGCCGACGGTTACTTCGTGCTGCCCGCGACCATCGCGACCTACCTCGCCGGCGTGAAGCCGGACAAGCGGCCGACGACCGACACCGCGGCGTTCAAGCAGGCCGAGGAGAACGTGCAGGGCCAGACCAAGGGCTTCCTCGCCTCCAAGGGCAAGCGGACCCCGGGCAACTTCCACAAGCAGCTCGGCAAGATCATGTGGGACCACTGCGGCATGGCGCGCACCAAGGCCGGCCTCGAGAAGGGGATCCAGGAGCTCAGCGCCCTCCGCGAGGAATACCGGGCCGGCGTCAACGTGCTCGGCGCCGCCACCGAGTGGAACCAATCGCTCGAGCAGGCCGGCCGCATCGCCGACTTCATCGAGCTCGGCGAGCTGATGTGCCGCGACGCGCTGATGCGCGAGGAGAGCTGCGGCGGGCATTTCCGCGAGGAGTACCAGTACACCAAGGAGGACAAGGAAGTGCAGGACGGCTTGGTGAACCCCGGCGACGTGAAGCGCCGCGACGACGAGTTCGCTTTCGTGGCGGCGTGGGAATTCGCCGGCGAAGGCAAAGCGCCCGTGCTCAACAAGGAGCCGCTCGTCTACGAGGAAGTGAAGATGAGCACGCGGAGCTACAAGTGATCGTGACCAGAACCGGTCACGATCAGTGACCGGTCCGCTTCGTCTCGCCATGAGCACCGTGTCCAGCATCAACATCCCCGCCGAGCGCATCGAGCGCCGCATCCTGCTGGTGAGGGGGCAGAAGGTGCTGCTGGATTTCCAGTTGGCGGAGCTCTACGAGGTCGGGACCAAGGCGCTGAACCAAGCGGTGAAACGGAACCTTGATCGGTTCCCAGAAGATTTCATGTTCCAGCTTTCGGAAGAGGAAGCGGAACCGGTCTTGAGGTCACAAATTGTGACCTCAAGCCGGGCTAGGGACCACGGAGGCCGCCGTTTCCTCACCTACGCCTTCACCGAGCAGGGCGTGGCCATGCTCTCCAGCGTGCTCCGCAGCCCGCGCGCGGTGCAGGTCAACATCGCCATCATGCGGACCTTCGTGCAGCTCCGGCAGATGCTGGCCTCGCACAGCGACTTGGCCCGCAAGCTGGCCTCGCTGGAGCGGAGATATGATGAGCAATTCCGCGTCGTCTTCGATGCCATCCGCGAACTGATGACCCCGCCGACGCCGGAGCAGAAACGAGAGATAGGATCCCACACCCACCTGCCGGAACGCGGAACGAAACCGCGCTCGCGGGCCAAAGCTAAGATTTCCGTATGAAAGTCACCCTCAAAGTCTGGCGCCAGAAGAACCGGAACACCGCGGGCGGTTTCAAGACCTACGCATCGCCCGAGCTGAACCCGAGCATGTCGTTCCTCGAGATGCTCGACGTGATGAACGAGCAGCTCGCGGGAGGCGGCGAGGAGCCCATCGCCTTCGACCACGATTGCCGGGAGGGCATCTGCGGCACCTGCTCGCTGGTCATCGACGGCAAGCCCCACGGCCCGCACAAGGGCGTGGCGACCTGCCAGACCTACATGCGCAGCTTCAAGGAGGGCGACGAGATCGTCGTCGAGCCGTTCCGCGCGCACCCGTTCCCGCTGGTGAAGGACCTCGTGGTCGACCGCAAGGCGTTCGACCGCATCCAACAGGCGGGCGGCTTCATCAGCGTCCGCACCGGAGCCGCGCCGGACGCGAACAGCATCCCCGTTCCCAAGGAGAACGCGGACCTCGCGATGGACGCCGCGCAGTGCATCGGCTGCGGTGCCTGCGTCGCGGCGTGCAAGAACGCCAGCGCGATGCTCTTCGTCGCCGCCAAGGTCTCGCACCTCGGCCTCTTGCCGCAGGGCCAGCCGGAACGCTTCCGGCGCGTGAAGGCGATGGTGGACCAGATGGATTCCGAGGGCTTCGGCAACTGCACCGTCACCGGCGCCTGCGAGGCCGTCTGCCCGAAGGAGATCAGCCTCGACTTCATCGCCCGCATGAACCGCGACTACTTCGTCGCGCTGCTCAAGGGTGATCCTAAAAAGCCCGCGGGCGGCGGCGCGGGCTGATCGGTGGCCGGGCACGACGCGAAGAAGGCGGCGCCATCGGCGCCGCCTTCTGCTTTTCCGGACCCGGGTCGTCCCGTTCGGGCGGGGGCGGGCGGGACGGGAGGTCAGGACGACAGAGCGTCCACACAAAGATGCTTCCCGTCCGTCGGAGACCCAGTCGGCGCCTCAGAAGCGCCAGCTGACCTCCACGGTCACGCGGTCGCGGAAGATGTCCTCCTGCCCGGTGATGCCGAACTCGTACGCGAGACCGAGGTCCAGGTTGTCGAGCACGCGCGAGCGGAATCCGCCGCCGAACGCCGCCTGGGTCGCCCCTGCGGCCTTGGAGCTGCCGAAGTTGATCAGGTCGAACCCCTCGGTCGCAAGGCCGAGACCGTTGGCAGCGTTCAAGGTCGTGAACGCGTTCACCGCCACGAACGGCGAGAACCAGTGGCTGACCCAGTAGTCGATCTGCCCGCTGTAGTGGGCCGAGGCGGTGTTCCGCGAGAAGTCGTTCGGCACCCGGGCCCCGACGTTCGCCGTGAAGTGCAGGTCGCCGAAGCCCTTCACCGCGGAGACGAAGACGTTCCACTCGCCCTTGCCGTTGCCCTGGAAGACATCCTCGTTGCCGGTCGGCAGCGTGACGGTGAAGCCCGGCGTGACCAGGAACTGGGACGCTTCGTCCTTCACCAGCGCGTACTTCAGGCCCGCGGCGATATCGGCCCAGCCGTCGCGGTTGCCGATGCCCGGCGTGTGCGTGTCGATGTAGCCGTCCTTGGTGGCGATGATCGCCAACCGGTCGTTGACGGCGTAGCGGAGCTGGAGCGCGTAGACGTTCACGAAGCCGCCGCCGACGAACCCGTCGTCGAGCCGGTGGTGCAGGAACAGCGGCCGGACCTCGCTCTGGATGAGCGGGCTCTCGAAGAAGATCGGGTTGGTGACGGGGTTGACGGCGTGGTCGGTCCAGGAGCGGTCGGCCGATGCCGGTGCGGCGAGCGCCGTGGCGCACGCGAGGGGAAGCAGGCTCATCACGGATGAAGTGTTTCTCATAGCGGACGGCAGATTCAGCCTGATCTTCTAATGATGCCTGCCCTCCTTTGCCGGATGTCGGTCTTCCCTTGTCGTCCGGAGGACCGGGCCAGGAAGTCGCGGCTGGACATCGCGGACCGCGCTTCCCAACTTCCCTGCATGAAATCCCTCGCCTGCGCCGCGGCGGCGCTCCTGTCGCTCGCCTTTTCCCACGCGGTCCTCGCCGCCCCGCAACCGCTCTCCGACGGCAGGACCTTCGCCGGCTGGGACGGCGAGACGAACTCGATATGGCACGTCCGCGACGGCGCGTTCGTGGGCGGCAAGCCGCCGGCCAAGGTGCCGCAGAACGAGTTCCTCGCCACCGCGCGGAGCTACACCAATTTCGTCCTCCGGCTCGAGTTCAAGCTCACCGGCACCGAAGGCTTCGTGAACGGCGGCGTGCAGTTCCGCAGCCAGCGCAGGACGGGCGACAGCGAGATGATCGGCTACCAGGCGGACATCGGCGAAGGCTGGTACGGCGCGCTCTACGACGAATCGCGCCGTAACAAGCTCATGGCCAAGGCCGACGAGGCGGCGGTGAAGCGCGCGGTCAAGCCCGGCGAGTGGAACCGCTACGAGGTCCGTTGCGAGGGCCGCCGGATCGTCCTCAAGATCAACGGCGTCCAGACCGTCGACTACACCGAGGCCGACGCGACGATCCCGCAATGGGGCCGCATCGGTCTCCAGGTCCACGGCGGCGGTGTGACCGAGGCCAGCTACCGAGCGATCACCATCGAAGAACTGCCCTGAGCGGGATCGCGTACGAAATGGCGGGAGGTTCGGACGACGTCATCGGTCACCCGTCATCCGCCCTTCGCAGGCGACCCGTACTTTTCCGCCTTCTCCCTCGCCCATCTCCCGGCGAGCGCGCCGCAGACGACCAGTTGGAGCGGATGGTAGATCATGATCGGGAGCAGGATCAGGCTCAGGCCCGGATGCGTCCCGAAGATCAGCTGGGCCATCGGCACGCCGGAGGCGAGGGTCTTCTTCGATCCGCAGAACACGGCCGCGGCGCGGTCGCCCGGAGAGAAACCCAGCGCGTCGCTCGCCCAGGTGGTCGCCCGTAGCACGATGAAGAACAGGGCGGCCGAACCGGCGACGGTCACGGCCACCGTCGACCAGCCTTGGCCCGACCACACGCCCTGCTTCATCGAGTCGCAGAACGAGGTGTAGACCAGCAGCAGGATGGTGAGACGGTCCACGGTGCCCAAGCGTTTCTTGTGCCTCGCCGCCCAAGCGCCCAGCCACGGCCGCGCCAACTGGCCGAGCGCGAGCGGCAGCACGAGCCACATGACGAGGTCGAGCACGACCTTGCCCAGCGGCATCGGTTGGCCGCTCTGCTTCAGCACCAGCCCGATCCAGAGCGGCGTGAGGAAGACCCCGAGCAGGCTCGACAACGTCGCGTTGAAGACCGCGGCCGGGACGTTTCCCTTCGCCGCAGCCGTCATCGCGACCGATGAGGAGACTGTCGACGGGAGCGCGCAGAGAAAGAAGAACCCGAGCCGCAGGTCGGCCGGCAGATGGTCGCCCGCCGCCCACAAGGCGAGCAGGCCGAGCAGCGGGAAGAGCACGAACGTCGAGGTCTGGACCAGCAGGTGCAGCGGCCAGCGCAACGTGCCGGCCTTGAGCGCGGCGAAGGAGAGGCCGAGGCCGTTGAGGAAGAAGATGAGAGCGACGCCCGCCTTGTTGAGCAGTTCCGGATGGAGCGCGCCGCCCTTGGCGCCGGGATCCGGCATGAGCCACGCGAGACCGATGGCCAGCGCCATCCCGGTGAGGAACCAATCGAGCTTGAGCTTCATGCGTCGGTCGACCCGCGGCCACGGCACGGGGCCGGGAATCCCGCGTGGGTCATGCGCGGGGACGGATGTCCGCCATCCGCCCGGCGCAGCCTCCGCGACGGGCCGGATGATGTCCACGCGGAAGCCGGCCGCCCGGTGGTCACCACACCGCCAAGGTGTCCAGCACGGCCCGGGTGCGCGGCACTTCGTGCGTCCGGAAGAGGTCCGTCTTCCCCAACGCCGCGAGCACGGCGAAGAAAGGTTCGGCGGACCGGACCTCGTCGCCGAAGCATTCGAAGGCGTGCGGCAAGGCGTGGCAGGTCGGCCAGCCCAACGTGCGCAGCCGGAACGTGTCGAGGAACACCCTCATCTGGTGGCGGATCCGCGCGCCCGAGTCCTGGAGGTTCCGATAGTAGAACCCGAGCCCGGGATCGATCCAGATGCGCGTCACGCCTTGGGACGTCGCGAGCTCGATCTGCCGCGCGAAGTGGTCGCGCAGCATCGCGGCCGGGTCGGCGCCGAGGTCGAGGTCGGCGACCTCGCGGACGTTCGCGCCTTGGACGTGGCAGATGATCACCGCCGCGCCGTGGTCCGCGACCATGCGGTACATCTCGGGGCTGCGGTCGGTGCCGGTGAGGTTGAGCACCTTCGCGCCGGCCTCGAGACAGGCGCGTGTCACGGCCGGATGATACGTCTCGACCGAGACGATGGCGCCTTCGCGGGCCAGTTCGCGGACGACCGGCAGCAGCATCGAGTTCTGCGCGGCCTCGTCGACGCGGCCGGCGTGGGCGAGCGTGGATTCGGCGCCGATGTCGATGATGGCCGCGCCCTGCGCGACGAGCACCCGACCGCGGCGGACCGCGCTCTCCGCGGTGAGGCAGACCGATTCGCGGTACCAGGAATCGGCGGACAAGTTGACCACGCCCATCACCTCGGGGCGCAGGTTCCCATCGAAACGCCGGCCGCCGAGATCGAATGAGGCTACTTGGGCCGACAAGGCGTCGGCGTTGCGGGCGGCGAGTTCTGCGAGGTGTTCGAGCTGGAGCATCCGGGCCGAAGGTGGGCCAGAGCGGGAACCCGTCAACGGTGCTTCTCAGCGCGACCCGTGGGGGCCGATCCGCCTCGTCCTTCCGCTGCCCAGGAGGCGCCGCCGACTTGGCTGCCGACTGCGGGCGAGATGGCCTCGCTCAGGTCGGGCTCCGTCCTCACGCCGATCCGAGCACCACGTTCGTGTAGATCCGCGTCTCGCCGGTGCGGATGACCCCGAGCGCCCCGGGCACGCGGGCCTTGAGCGCGAGATGCGGCTCGAACTGGACCTCCGTCCCGCGGAAGGCGGCGGCGAACTCCTGCTGCGCCGCGGCGTCGTTGGTCTTGCGGAACTCCTCCGCCATCCAGACCGGTCCGGCCTTCCAAGTGGCGAGCACGGCCGCGACCACCTGCGGCACCGTAGGGATGCCGTAGACCAGCGATAGATCGATCTCCACGAGGCCCGGCCAATGCGGGAACATGGAGTCCGCGATGACGATGGTGTTGGTGTGGCGGACGCGCGCGAGCAACGAGAGCAGGTGGGGGTTGAGGATCCCGGATCGGAGCATCGCGAACGAGAACCCGCGCCGGTCCGGGCCGTCAAGACGGCTGTCCGCCGCGGGGTGCGATTAAAAGTGGCGGTCAGTTCACGCGAGAAAACGCGCGCGAGCGGGGCGGGGATGCAGCGGTGAAGCCGGTCGCGGACCTTCTTCCTGTCGCGTGGTAGGGCGAAGCTCCTGCTGAGCTCGTGCGAGTTGACGGGCCGCCCTTTGCTCAGCGGCTCGGCAGGAGCCTCGCCCTACCAGCGTCTTCGTTCTTCCTCGCTTCCAGACCCGCAGGCACGCCCCTCCATCGCTGCTTCCTGTCCACCACTTCGGATCGCATCCGTGGGTCGCGGGCACGTTGACCCTTGCCCTCCGCTTCCCCACTCTGCGCCGCACATGGTCATCGCGCCCTCCTTGCTCGCCGCGGATTTCAGCCGGTTCGGCCACGATGCCGCGCGGGTCGACCGCGCCGGCGCGGAGTGGCTGCACCTGGACGTCATGGACGGCCATTTCGTGCCGAACATCTCCTTCGGGCCTGCGGTCGTGCGTGCCGTGAGACCTCATTTTTCCCGCGTCCTCGACGTCCACCTGATGTGCAGCAGACCGGAGATCCTGCTGGAGCCGTTCGTGAAGGCCGGGGCCGACCGCATCACCGTCCACGTCGAGCTCGGCGCGCAGGTGACGCCGCTGTTGTGGAAGATCCGCTCGCTGGGAAAGAAGGTCGGTCTCGCGGTGAACCCGCCCACCAACATCGCCGAGGCCAAGCCGTACCTCAGCCAGATCGACCTGCTGCTCGTGATGACGGTGAACCCGGGCTTCGGCGGCCAGCCCTTCATCGAGGAGTGCGTGCCGAAGATCCAGCAGGCCGCTGCTTGGCGGAAGGAGCTGGGCTTGTCGTTCCGCATCGAGGTGGACGGCGGCATCAACAACGAGACCGCGGTCGAGTGCGCCCGGGCCGGCGCCGACACGTTCGTCGCGGGCACCGCGCTGTTCAAGCACCGCAACCTCCGCGCGGCCGTGGACAAGATGCGCGCCCTCGCGGCCAAGGCCGGCTCGGACCTCCTGTGAGCCGTCGCGTCTCCGGGTCCGCGACCGCGATCGGACGCGACGTCCCGCTCCCGCGATGATCGCCGCCTTCCTCGCCACCTGGTTGTTCGCGCTGTCGTCGGTCGCGGCGAAGCGATCGGTGTCGTTGCTCGGGTCCTCCACGGCGAGCCTCGTGCGGATCGTGCTGGCCGCGACGGTGCTCGGGATCTACGCGCACGGCTGGGGCGCGGGCCTGGGCGGTGTCGCGCTCGGCTGGTTCATCGTGAGCGGCCTGATCGGCTTCGGCATCTGCGACACGGCCATCTTCCTCGCCTTGCCGCTGCTCGGTGCGCAGCTGACGAGCCTGATGGTCCAGTGTCTCGCCGCGCCGATCGCGGCGGTGGTGGAATGGGCCTGGCTCGGCACGCGGCTGGGCACAGTCGAGGTCGCGGCAGGTGCATCGATCCTCGTGGGCGTGGCGGTCGCGTTGTTCCCCGGCCGCGCCAGGTCCCCGACATCCGGCATCGGCGGGAAAGCCTTCGCGCTCGGGATCATCGCGGCGGCGGGGCAGGCGATCGGCGCGGTGCTCAGCCGCCATGGGCAGTTGCTCGCGAAGACCGCGGGCCAGCCGATCGACGGGATGTCCGTCGCCTACCAGCGGATCCTCGCGGGCGTGGTTTTCACGCTGGTCTGGTGGTTGTGGCAGCGGGGGCGCGTCCCGGCGGCGGCCGGGGCGGCCGGTGCAGCCGCGTCGACGCCGTGGCGAAAGGCCTGGCCGTGGGTGGTCGTGAACGCGCTGAGCGGCCCGTCGTTGGGCGTGGCGTGCTACCAGTGGGCGTTCCAGGTCCAGCCGACCGGCGTGGTGATGTCGATCACGGCGCTCACGCCGCTGGCGGTGGTGCCGTTGGCGTGGTGGCTCGACGGCGAGCGTCCGGCGGCGCGTCCGCTCATCGGTGGAGCCGTGGCGGTGGCCGGCGCGGTGTGGTTGGCTTCGACGCGTTGAGGGGAGGGCAGAAATTGCTTCCCGCCCCGGCGCGCCGTTCCGCACAGTGCTCCCATGCGCAAACGCCGCGAGGCCCGGGAGCGGGCCGTGCAGTTCCTCTTCCAGCACGACGTGAACCCGCCGGAGAACCTCCAGGCGGCCATCGACCATTTCTGGGAGAACACGCGGCTCAACGCCCACATGGAGGCCCATCCGGGGCCGACCTACGGCGAGAAGATCGAGCCGGCCTTGGCGACGACCGACGAGATGGCCATGCGCCTCTTCGCCGATTCTCTGATCCGCGGCGTGATCGACCATCTGCCGGCGATCGACACCGCCATCAAGAAGCACGCGCTCAACTGGGACCTGCACCGCATCGCCGTGGTGGACCGCAACATCATGCGCCTCGCCATCTACGAGATGCTCTACCGCGACGACATCCCGCCTGTGGTCAGCATCAACGAGGCGGTGGACATCGCGAAGAAGTTCTCCACCGAGGACAGCGGCAAGTTCGTCAACGGCATCCTCGACAAGGTGAAGGGCGAGATCTTGCGCCCGGCCCGCACCCCGAAGGACGAAGCCGTCGCCTGACGGCGGCCGTTTGACTTCCCGGAACCGGACCCGAGCCTCTCCGATGTTCGCCGACCTGCACACGCACACGCATTTCTCCGACGGCACGTTCTCGCCCGAAGAGCTGGCGGCGCGCGCCAAGGCTGCCGGCCTCTCGGCGATCGCGCTGACCGACCACGACACGGTCGAAGGCTGCGAACGCATGACCGCTGCCTGCGCGAAGGAAGAGCTGGAATTCATCCCCGGCGCGGAGCTCACCGCCGAGCTCCGGGGTCGCGAGGTCCACATCCTCGGCTATTGGCTCGACGTCTCGTCCCCGCTGCTCCAGTCGAGGCTCGCGGGGTTCCAGGCGGTCCGGACCAACCGTATCCACGACATGGTCCACCGGTTGAACCAGCGCGGCATCCCGTTGACCGCCGAGAGCGTCTTGGCGCTGGCCAACTGCAAAGCGCCCGGACGGCCGCACTTGGCGCGTGCCTTGGTGGAGGGCGGGCATTGCAAGGATTTCGACGACGCCTTCGAGCGCTTCCTCAAGAAGGGCAGACCCGCCTGGGTGCCCAAGGCGAAGATGGACGCGAGCACGGCGATCGACCTGATCCATGGCGTCGGCGGCGTCGCGGTGCTGGCGCATCCGGCCCTTTACCGCGCCGACCGGCTCATCCCGGACGCGGTCGCGGCCGGGCTCGACGGCATCGAGTGCTGGCACACCAAGCACAATCCCGAGACCTCGGCCCACTACGCGCGGATGGCGTCGGACCTTTCCCTCGTGGCCACAGGGGGGAGCGATTGCCACGGCATGAGCAAGGGCCAGCCGCTCATCGGCCGCGTCAGGCTTCCCTACGCGCAGGTCGAGCAGCTCAAGCAGCGCCGTCGATGCGAGACGCCACCTATCCCCGTCGATCCGCGATCCGCGATCCGCGATCCCCGATAACCCGATGGGCTTCTTCGACAAACTCAAGGCCGCGTTCACCAAGACGACCTCGGCGCTCGCCCACGAGGTGAAGCGCATCGTCAGCCGTTCGCCCCGCCTCACCGCCGCGAGCCTGGAGGAGCTGGAGGCCGCGTTGCTCCGCGCCGACCTCGGGCTCGCGATGACGCAGCAGATCATCGCCGCCGCGAAGCTGGCCTTCGAGACGCAGGGTCGCACCGGTCTGGACTTCGTGGAGATCGCCGCGCGCGAGGTCGAGCAGAGCCTCAGCAAAAACGACCCGAAGCTCCACGCGCAACCGTCCGGCCTGACCGTCGTGTCCGTCGTCGGCGTGAACGGCACCGGCAAGACCACGACCTCCGCGAAGCTGGCGCATCTCGTCCAGCAGCGCGGCGAGCCGGCCGTTCTGGCAGCGTGCGACACCTTCCGCGCCGCGGCCATCGAGCAGCTCAAGCTCTGGGGCGACCGTCTCCAGGTGCCCGTCATCGCCGGCGCGTACCAGGCCGACCCGGCATCGGTCGCGCACGACGCCATCACCGCGGCGCAATCGCGCGGCGCGAAGTGGTTGTTCATCGACACCGCGGGCCGGCTCCACACCAAGAACAACCTCATGGCCGAGCTGCAGAAGGTCCACCGCGTGATGGACAAGAAGCTCCCCGGGGCGCCGCACGAGACCTTGCTCGTGCTCGACGGATCGACCGGCATGAACGCGCTGAACCAGGCGCGCGAGTTCCACAAGGCGGTGAAGCTCACCGGCCTCGTCATCACCAAGCTCGACGGCACGAGCAAGGGGGGCGCGGTGGTGGCGATCCAGCGCGAGCTGGGGATCCCGGTGAAGTTCATCGGCGTGGGCGAGCAGCCCGAAGACCTCCAGCCGTTCGACGCAAAACAGTTCGCCGACGCGCTCTTTGCGACGAACGAGTAGCAGTCTGCGTCACGAGGCCTGATCCATCGCGGGATCTGGCCGGACGAAAAGAGCCGGACCTCGTCGGTCTACCGATCGGACACCATCGGGTCTGGCGTGACGACGACCGCTCCATTGCGCCACGAGCAGGACAGGAGGCAGGTCGAGGCGTGGTCCCAGCAGGAGTTCACCGCCATCGCCGCGCGCGTCGAACCCGACCTCGGGGACCTGCTTCGGCGACGAGTCCGCGATGTGTTCCCGTCGTCAAACGAGAGTTCCGCGAAGAGCTGTCGTCAAACCTGACCGATGCAAACGCCCGGTTCCGCGATGGAGCCGGGCGTTGCCTTTTCCGCGGGACGAGACCGGGCACCCGATCTCAGGCGACGACCAATGGCGACTCTTCGACCTTCGGTTCCTGGACCACCACCGTGCCAGCGATGAAGTCGTGCAACGAGCGACGCTCGCGGTTGAACAACATTACGACGACCTCGCCCCAAATCCAGGCAAAGGACACCCAGCCTACCCACGATGACCAAACTGGTTCGTTCTGTGAGAGCAATTTGCCGCGTTGTAGCCACCCAAGAGCTTCATAGACGCCTTCCCCGATCTCCGAAAAGGCGACCGACGAAGCCACGACATGGAGCGTTGAGAAAAGCACGTCGACCGCGCTGCGGCGACATGCCTCGCGCCACCCGATCGCGCTGCCATCAACGCGGACCACCTGGATGCCCATGACCCGCTTGCCGACCGTCTGGCCGAACCGGGCATGGAAGTAGATCGTATACCCGAAGCCGAGCAGAGCTGAAGGCACGAGCATCGCCATCGCCACTTCGCGGGATAGGTCATAGATATACAACTCGGCGCAGATGACAGGCAGCAACACGAGGCCGTCGATCAGGCTTGCGGCCACCCGTTGCCAGAACGTTCCGTATCTCATCGTTTGTCCTTTCTTCTCCAGGCGGTTGTCATCGTTTCGTCCAGCTGCGCTGGCCCCGATCGGATTTGCTGGACGTTATCTAAGCGGATGTCTGTGTCCAGATAAGGATATTGGAGCAAGCCGGCAAATCCTGATCCGTTGTGGTCGGTCAATAGGGTATGGACCGGTCGAGGGAATCCTGTCGGACGGCCTCGGCTTCCCGCAACATCGGAGGTCATGCGATTCATCACGCTCACGGAGTTCGGCAACGACAACCTCATCCATGTGAACGTCAGCCGGGTGGTCGCGGTGAGATACGCCGACCATGCGACGCAGATCCTCTGCGCGGAGGGATTGGGCTTCTTCGTGAAAGATCCGCCCGAGCAGGTGCTGAAGGCCCTGAGCACGACGCTGCTGGAGGGCTGAGATCTTGCGCCGGTCGTCGGTCCCGCTGACCGACGTGGTCAACGGCCTGCCGACTCCGCCGCGCGCGCCGTGTTGGCGAGGAGCATGGCGATGGTCATGGGACCGACGCCGCCGGGGTTCGGCGTGATGAGGCCGGCGACGGGTTGGACCTCGGCGAAGGCGACGTCGCCGACGAGCCGGGTGCCGGACTTCGCGGACCCGTCCGGAACGCGGTTGACCCCCACATCGATGACGACGGCGCCGGGTCTCACCATGTCGGCCTTCACGAACTCGGGGACGCCCATCGCCGCGATGAGCACGTCCGCGCGGCGGCAATGTCCGGCGACATCGCGCGTGCCGCTGTGGACGACGGTGACGGTGCTGTTCGCGTTCTTGCCCTTCTGGAGGAGGATCGAGGACATCGGCTTGCCCACGATGTTGCCGCGACCGAGGACCACGACCTCCGCGCCGTCGAGCTTCACGCCCGACCGGACGAGCAGCTCGTGCACGCCGCCCGGGGTGCAGGGGATGAAGCCGTCGGCGTCGCCGAGCATGAGTTTGCCGACGTTGAGCGGGTGGAACCCGTCGACGTCCTTGGAAGGCGCGACGTGGGCGTAGACGGTGGCCTGGTCGATGTGGCGGGGCAGGGGAGCTTGGACGAGGATGCCGTGCCACTGCGGGTCCGCGTTGAGCTGGCTGATGAGCGCGAGCAGATCGGTCTCGGGGGTCGCGGCAGGCAGGACGCGCGTGACCGAGCGGATGCCGAGTTCGGCGGACTTCTTCTCCTTCATCCCGACGTACACCTGCGACGCGGGATCCTCACCGACGCGGATGAAGACGAGTCCCGGCGTGATGCCCCGGTCCTTGAGCGACGCGACGCGCCGGGCGGTCTCGGTGTGGATCTGCTGCGCGATGGCGCGCCCGTCGATGAGGTTGGTCACGCGCCGAAGTTACGCGAACGGACGCTGCGGGTGAACAGCGATGAGAGGAGCGCGGGCGGAAGATGCAGCGGGGGGCAGGGCGGTCCTCGCTGCTTCGGTCCGCGGCGTCCCGGATCAGATGCGCACCTTGAAGGCCTCGCCGGACTTCACGCTCAGGACGAACTCGGCCATCAGCACCGGGATCTGTTCGAGGTCCTTCAGCGACACGACCTCCACCGGAGAGTGCATGTAGCGGTTCGGCAGGCTGATCAGCGCGCTCGGGATGCCGCCGCGCGTCCAGAAGATCACGTCGGTGTCGGTGCCGCTGCTCGCGCTCATCGCTTCGTGTTGGAGCGGGATGCCTTTGGCCTCGGCCAACTGCTCCAGCCGCGCGACGACCTCGGGATGGTTGCAACCGCCGTGGGTGAGAGCCGGGCCCGCGCCGATCCGGATGTCGCCGTGCTGCTCCTTGCTCACGGTCGGATAATCGGTCGCGTGGGTGACGTCGACGACCAGCGCGACATCGGGCTTGAGCGAGTAGGCGATCTGGCGGGCGCCGAGCAGGCCGACCTCCTCCTGGATGTTCGAGACGGCGCAGACCTCCGCCGCGAACTTCCCGCCGTGCTCCTTGAGCAGGCGGAGCGTCTCGGCGACGGCCCAGGTGCCGATGCGGTTGTCGAAGGCCCGCGCGACCGCGAGGTCCCCGCGCAGCATCTCGAACCGGTCGTTCAACGTGATCGGGTCGCCGATCCGGACGAGCTTCAGCGCCTCCGCTTTGCTGCCGACACCGATGTCGAGGAAGAGGTCGTGGATCTTCGGCGCCTTCGGCTCGCCTTCCATCTTCTGCAGGTGCGGCGCGACGTTGCCGACGACCGCGAGGACCGGTCCGCCGCGGGTGTGGATGGTCACGCGCTGGGCCTTGGTGATGGCCGGGTCGATGCCGCCCATGCGGCGCACGTGGATGTAGCCGGCGTCGGTGACATGGTTCACCGCCATGGCGATCTCGTCGGCGTGCGCGGCGAGCATGATGCGCGGCGAGCCGCCTTTGTTGGCGACGGCGACGCAGTTGCCGTAGGCGTCTGAGAACGTCTCGTCCGCGAACGCCGCCACATGGTCGAGCCACACGCGCTGGCCGCGGGTCTCGTGGCCGACCGGGCTGGGGGTGTTGACGAGCGTCTCGAGGAACTGGAGCGATCCGGTGCGCATGGGCGGCGAAGTTAACGGGCTCGCGGCGAGCGGCAAGCGCGGCGCGGACCGCAGCGGCCGTCGACCGGTCGTCCACATCAAAAACGCATTCCCTCCGCGCCGCAGGCCGCGCAATGCTGCGGCATGCCTGAGCGGGAACCGGCCGGGGAAAGGGTCTATCGCGGCACCGCCGTCGCCGGCGGCGTCGCGCACGCGCGCATCCTTCGCCTCGGCCAAGCGGAGCAAGAGGTCCCGCAGCACCGGCTGGAGGAAGGCGAGGTCGATGCCGAGATGGCGCGGTTCCAGGAGGCTCTCGTCGAGACGCGCCGCCAGATCGCCGAGGTGCAACGCCGCGTCAGCGCGGCGATGGGCGCGCAGGAGGCCGGGATCTTCGAGGCCCACCTCATGGTCCTGGAGGACCCTTCGCTGCTCGACCAGGTGAGCTCGCGTGTCCGCGGGGGCCGCGAGAACGCCGCGTCCGCCTTCCATGCTGTCGCGGGCAAGTACGCCGCAGCGCTCGAGGCTGCGGACGACGATTACCTCCGCGAACGTGCGTCCGACCTGCGCGACCTCTCGACGCGGGTGCTGGACAACCTGCTCGGCATCGTAGGCGAATCCGACCTGTCGCGCCTGACCGGGCCGGTGATCGTGGTCGCCCACGACCTGTCGCCGAGCACGACCGCGATGCTGGACCGGAGCAAGGTGCTCGGCTTCGCGACCGACGTCGGCGGGAAGACGAGCCACACGGCGATCATCGCCCGGAAGCTCCGCATCCCCGCGGTGGTGGGCCTCGGCGACGTGACCCGAAAGGTCCGCAGCGGCGAGTACGCCCTGATCGACGGCCATGGCGGCGCGCTGACGGTCAACCCGACCGACGCCACGCTCTTCCAGTACGGCCAGATCCGCGAACGCCGCGCCGCGCTGGACGAGCGTCTCCGCGACCTGCGCGGCCAGCCGGCGATCACGATGGACGGCGTCCGCCTCGTCCTCGCCGCCAACATCGAGGACCCGGGCGACATCGCCGCGGTGAAGGAATCCGGCGCCGAGGGCGTGGGGCTCTTCCGCACCGAGTTCCTGTTCCTCGAACCCGGCGAGGCACCGGACGAAGAGAAGCAGTACGCCGCCTACCGGGCCGTCGCCGAGGCGTGCGCGCCCGCGCCGGTGGTGATCCGCACGCTCGACCTCGGCGGCGACAAGCTCTTCGCCGGCCAGCACCATGAGGCGAACCCGTTCCTCGGCTGGCGCGCGATCCGCATCAGCTTGGCGGATCCGGCGCTCTTCCGGCCGCAGCTCAGGGCCGTCCTCCGTGCCAGCGCCCACGGCAACGTGAAGCTGATGTACCCGATGATCTCGTGCCTCGACGAGCTGCTCTCGTCGAACGCCCTGCTCGAAGAATGCCGGGCCGAGCTGCGTCGCGACGGGGTGCCGTTCGACGAGCGGATGGAGGTGGGCGTGATGATCGAGATCCCGTCCGCGGCGCTGATCGCGCCGGCGCTCGCGGAGCACGCGGATTTCTTCAGCCTCGGCACGAACGACCTCACCCAGTACACGCTCGCGGTGGACCGATTGAACCCGCGGGTCGCCCACCTCCACACGCCGACACATCCGGCGATCCTCCGGTTGATCCAGCTCACCGTGGAAGCGGCGCACGCCCGGGGCCGCTGGGTCGGTGTGTGCGGCGAGATGGCCGGTGATCCGGCCGCGATCCCGCTGCTCGTCGGGCTGGGCGTGGACGAGCTGAGCGCGACCCCCGCGGTCTTGCCGGCCGCGAAGTTCCTCCTGCGCCGGCTCAAGCTGTCCGAGGCGAAGGCGCTCGCGGCCGAAGCCTTGGCCTGCCCCAGCGCCGCGCGCATCCAGGCGCGTTCGCTCGAGGTCGCGAAAGCCTGCGCGCCGGAGCTCTTCGTCGAGGCATGAACGCCTCTGGAGGGCGCACGGCGTCCTCGAGTGCCCGCCTGATGCCGAAGAACCGGCTTTGATTTCTCGCCGGTTCCTGCACAGCGTCCCCGCCGCTATCTGAGCCATCGCCCATGAAAGTCCTCATCCTCGCCGCCGGCTACGCCACGCGTCTCTATCCGCTCACGATCACGCAGCCGAAGCCGCTCTTGCCGGTCGCCGGAAAGCCGATGATCGACTACGTGCTCGACAACATCGCGCCCATCCCCGGCATCGACCGCGTCTACATCGTCACGAACGCCAAGTTCGCCGGTCATTTCCAGAAGTGGGCGGACCAGTACCGAGCCACCAAGGCGAAGCTCGATTTCACGATCGTCAACGACGGCTCCACCGACGACTCGAACAAGCTCGGCGCCATCGGCGACCTCGCCCTCGTGCTCGACCGCGAGCAGGTGGACGACGACCTCATCGTGGTCGCGGGCGACAACCTCTTCAGCCAGTCGATCGAGAAGTTCGGCGCCTTCTGCCGCGAGAAGGGCCAGCCCGTCCTCGGCATCCATGACGTCGGTTCCCTCGATCTCGCCAAGAAGTACGGTGTGGTCGACACCGACGCGACCGGCCGCATCACGAGCTTCGTCGAGAAGCCGGAGGACCCGGCGAGCACCCTCATCGGCATCGCGCTCTACTACTATCCGCGGGCCACGCTCCCGCTGATCCGCCAGTACGTCGCCGAAGGCAACAACCCGGACCAGCCGGGCCGCCTCATCCAGTGGCTCTACCCGCGCGTCCCGGTGCTCACCTGGAGCGTGCCCGGGATCTGGTACGACATCGGCTCGAAAGAGACGCTCGAAGAGGCCAACCGGATCTACGGGAAGCGGTGAACGCCCCGGTCCTCGACATCCGCGGGCTCACCATCGTCCGCGACGGCACGGTCATCCTGCGCGACCTCTCGTGGCGCGTGGAACCCGGCCAGCATTGGGTCGTGCTCGGCGCCAATGGTTCGGGCAAGACCTCCCTGCTCGCGGCCCTCACCGGCTATCTCATGCCCACGTCGGGCGAGATCACGCTGCTGGGCCATCGGTACGGCGAGACCGATTGGCGCGCGCTGCGCACCCGGATCGGTCTCGTGAGCTCGTCGGTCCGGCAGATGATGGCGGACTCCGAGCCCGCGCTCTTCACGGTCGCGAGCGGCAAGCACGCGATGATCGACTTCTGGGGCACGCCGTCCCGTACAGAGCGGGCGCGGGCCAAGGAACTGCTCGCGCTCACCGAATGCGTCCATCTCGCGGACCGCCAGTGGGCCGTGCTCAGCCAGGGCGAACGGCAGCGCGTGCTCATCGGCCGCGCTCTGATGGCCCGGCCGCGGCTGCTGATCCTCGACGAACCGTGCGCCGGCCTCGACCCGGTGGCGCGCGAGCATTTCCTCCAGTTCCTCGGCCGGCTCGCACGGACGTCGGATGCGCCGACGCTCGTGTTCGTGACGCATCACGTCGAGGAGATCGTCCCCGTCTTCACCCATGCGCTGCTGCTCCGCGCCGGCGCGGTCACCGCTTCGGGCGGTCTCCGCGCGACGCTCAGCTCAGCGCGGTTGGGCGAGCTGTTCGGCGGCGTTTGCACGCTTTCACGGGTCGCGGGCCGCTACGGCCTGCGCGTCCGGAGCCGGACCGCGCGGGCGATGTGAGCCATGCTGGGCGCGATCTCTTCATCCTGGTGGTGCGATGCCGCGGCTTGGTGGGGAGGGCGGATTTTCCGACCCACCCACCGACGTGCCTGACACAACCCGACCAACGGGACCGACTGGAAAGCCCCCTCCCGTGTGAGGCTCTGGCAGAATCGCTCGGAACAGCCCCGCTGCACCGCCGTATCGACGACTGTCAGCCGATCAAAGAGTAGCAGCCGACGGTGACGGCGCTGACTGCAGCCGGATCCCGCACCGGGTGCGATCCGAAGTGGCGGACAGGAAGCAATGATGGAGAGTCATGCCTATAGGGCCGAAAACCGAGGAAGAACGAAGACGCCGGTAGGGCGAGGCTCCCGCCGAGCCGCTGAGCAAAGGGCGGCCCGTCAACTCGCAGGGGATCAGCAGGAGCTTCGCCCTACCACGGGACAGGAAGAAGGTCCGCGACTGGCTTTACCGTTGCATCCCCCGTTCCCGCACGCGCTTTCTCGCCTCTACTGTCCGTCACTTCCGATCGCACCCTCCCGCACCTTGGGCCTTGAAGCGTAGGCGTCACGTGTGGCACTGGTATTCGTGACGCTTACATTGCATCGGCAATCCTTGGTTGTTGGTCAGAACTTGGGCCGTGTGCTCGGTGGCAGATATTTCGCGTGCCATTCCAACTGCCATAGGTGCTCCAGCTGCACGGCCTCAACATGCCCATCCACGAAAGCGATGTTATTGGCTCCGGGAAGCCGTTTTTCTTTTGGCCAACTGATAAGGTCTTGTCCCGCATTTCTACCGTGCCTCGGGAGCGCCACTGTCTCCATTTCGCCGCCAACTGTCCAAGGCACTGTCCATGAAAATGTTGGGACCGGCTTATCATTTGGTTCCGGGAATGTCGCATACCATTTCCCATCGGCTGATAACGGTGTATATGAAGGTGCGGTGATATTGGATTGATTCCTGAAGAAATGGCCGGCGACCGGTCTGCGGCGGCCAGGCCTGATCTCGTTGTCTGGCCATGGGTCGCCCAAGGCCCACATGTTCAACGCATAGCTGCCTGATTTCATGACGGGATCACCCTCCGGAGGTCTATGATAAGCAGCCCCAAAAAAGAGGTTTCCGTTGTCTTTCCAGAAGCCACTATCCCACCAGCCTCGGTTGACTGATCCTCCTCCATACACCAAATCCTTCTCGGACAGAGGCGGGGGCGGGGCCGTCGGGCAAGTCCATGCCTGGCTTGGACGTCCCACGCTGTTGTTCCACCAGTCGATTGCCTCAGACGGCATCACCGAGTTGCCGCCATCTGCGACCAACGTCGTTTGATACGCGATGAAGATTTGTCTTTGATTGCTGAGGCATAGGATGCTTCTGGCCTTGCTTTTCGCTTTCGACATCGTTGGCAAAAGAAGACTCGCCAACAGTGCGATGACGGCGATCACCACCAATAGTTCCACCAGTGTGGATCCACATCTCACTCGTCGGCTGATGACCGGAGAAGCCATGGAAGGTGAGGATGGTGAACCATCCTGGAAGTTGAATCCCGGTATCGCTGGGACGGGGCCACACCGCGACCTTGCTTGCCGGATCGCTCCTCGGCCCCGCACCGGCGGTTCCGAAAGCGGTGGCGAAGAACCACGGTCTGGCTCCGGTGACCTAGCCCGCAAACGTGCCGCTCGACCGGTGCCGGCACCACCGGAGCGCCACGCCTGCCCGTCGGCGTTTTGTTCGATGAGGTAGCTGCCCGCACCGCTCGGGTGGCTCCAGATTAGGTCGACATCGCGGTCCCCGGCCGAGAAGTCGTCGTGCATCGGCAGGATGCCAGCCGCCGCGGGCGTGCCGCGCACGTCCAAGCCGGTATTCCTGATCTTGATCGGGTCGCGCAGAACCTTGCTCTCGATCTCGCCCGCAGACCGGGTGAGCAGGTGCTCCAGTGTAGCTGCGAGGTGGTTCTGCTGCGTCAGCCGCTGGGCCTCCCGGCGACCGGCTGCCGCCGAGTTGAAGCGGCCTTCCAAGAGGGCAGCCCCAGTGGTGAGTCCGGCCGGAACGGGTTCGCAATCCGGGAGATCGAGTTTGTGGTCGGCCTTCGCGGAAACCTGCCGGGAAGATTGAATCTTGTCCGAGATGCTCAAGGGACGCTTGCTCAATTTGATGCAGGCCATGGCAGAGGAACTTCGCTCAAAGACTTACCCGACACCCTCATCACAATCAAGGAAGGTCCTCAGGACCGACGCATCAAAATCCGAGGACTCTGGCGACGTGGCTACGGTTCGTCGCGCGGACGTCGGATGCGCCGACGCTCGTGTTCGTGACGCATCACGTCGAGGAGATCATCCCCGTCTTCACCCATGCGCTGCTGCTCCGCGCCGGTGCCGTGACCGCGTCGGGCGGGCGCTCACCTCAGCGCGGTTGGGCGAGCTGTTCGGCGGCGCTTGCACGCTTTCACGGGTCGCGGGCCGCTACGGCCTGCGCGTCCGGAGCCGGACCACCCGGGCGATGTGATCCGTGGCGGCAGCGGTCCGCCCCGCAGGATCGGCGATTCACCCCGATCTTCCGCGATCCGCCCCGATCCTGCACCCGCCGGCAGGGAAATCGTCACCTTGCCTACACCTCCATGACTCGTACGCACACCACCCTTCGTGCCATCGCCGGCCTGACCGGCGGGCTATCCGCCGCGCTCTTCGCGACCGGCTCTTTTGAAACGGCTCAAGCCCAGGGCTGCGTTGCCGTGCGCGGCGGCAGCTCTTGCATGATCCGTCCGCACGGCATCTCGATGGCGGACGACTCGCACCTGATGGCCGGCAACTGGCTCGCCAGCGTGTCCCATCGTTATCTCCATTCGCACCGGCACTTCGTCGGCGACGAGGAACAGACCCAACGCCAGCTCGTGCAGGCGAACGAGGTGATCAACCACTCGCAGTTCATCGACCTCGGCATCCAGTACGCTTTCACGCCCCGGTTGAGCGCGGCGTTCACCTTGCCGCTCGTGTTCTCCGACCGTTCGCAGAAGGCGCCGGCGAACTACAACACCTACCGCTACGAGACCCGCGCCAGCGGCATCGGCGACACGCGGCTCACCGGCTACGTCTGGCTATGGGACCCGGCGAAGATGCCGAAGGGGAACATCCAGTTCGGTCTCGGCCTGAAGATGCCAACCGGCGCGGACGACGTGACCGACACCTTCCCCACGGTGAACGGCCCGATCGTGCGGAATGTGGACCAATCGATCCAGCCCGGCGACGGTGGCTGGGGCGTGGGCGTGGAGCTGAACGCCTATCGCGAGATCCTGCCGCGCACGGAGGTGTTCCTCCAAGCCTCGTACCTGATCAACCCCGAGAACCAGAACGGCACGCTCACCTGGCGCGACAACACCACCGCCGTGCCGGGCACGGTGACCGCCACACCGAGTTCGGCGTCCTACTATGAGCACTTCCAGTCGATCCCCGACCAGTACTTCGCCCGCGGCGGCCTCAACTTCTTGCTCGTCCCGAGCTGGGGGTTGTCGGTGAGCTTGGCCGGCCGGATCGAGGGCGTCCCGGTGGAGGACATCATCGGCGACAGCGACGGCTTCCGGCGCCCGGGCTTCGCGGTGGCGATCGATCCCGGGATCCAGTTGGCTAGCGGGCGATTCACCTTCAACGTCAACATCCCGTTCGCGCTCTACCGCAACCGGGAGCGCAGTCTCGCCGATGAACAGGCCTCGGCGTACCGCGTGGCCCATCCGGTGGCCGGCCAGAGCACGGACGTCCACGGCGACGCCGCGTTCGCCGATTACGTGGTCACGACCAGCATCTCCATGCGCTTTTGAGCGGCACCGCGTATCCCGGACAAGAACCTCTGCCGTGAGGATGGCGGAGGCTTTTTCGTTCTCGACGCGGCACGACGCGGCGCGGCCGCTCACTTCCCGCCGAGATAGAACCGCGCCGCGTTCCTGCCGAGGAACTTCTCCTTCGCCATCGGCGAGGCCCACGCCGCGTGGTCGCGCACCGCCGCGAAGGTCTGCTCGTAGCTCGCCGCCAGAAGGCACACCGGCCAATCGGAGCCGAACATCAACCGGTCCTCCCCGAACGCCTCGGCCACGACATCGAGATACGGCGACAGGTCGGCGGTCCGCCACGCGCGGTGGTCCGCCTCGGTGACCATGCCGGAGACCTTGCAGCAGACGTTGGGGAACGTGGCGAGTTCGCGGATCTGCTCGCGCCACGGCGACAAGGTGCCGGCCTTGATCAAGGGCTTGGCGATGTGGTCGAGCACGAACGGCTGTCCCGGGAACCGTCTCACCAGACCGATCGCTGCGGGCAGTTGCTTGGGGAAGACGAGCAAGTCGTACGTCAGCCCGTGCTGCCGCAGCTTACCGATTCCGCGCACGAACTCCGGCCGCAGCATGAACTCGTCGTCCGGCTCGTCCTGCACGACATGGCGCACGCCGACGAAGCGCGGATGCGCCGCGAACTCCGCGAGCTCGTCCTCGACGCGCTCCGACCGGAGATCGACCCAGCCGACCACGCCCTTGATCCGCGGATCCGCATCGGCGAGCGCGAGCAGCCAACGCGATTCCTCCAACGATTGCCGCGCCTGCACCGCGATGGACCCGTCGAACCCGAGCGGTCGTTGGAGGCGCCCGAGGTCCTCTGGCAGCCAGTCGCGCTGGAGCGGCGAGCCTGCCGGGATCCACGGGTACTGAGCGGCGTCGTAGCGCCAGAAATGTTGGTGGGAATCGATCTTCATCGAGCAGCAAGATTACTGATCGCGGTCCGGGAAGTCAGCCGATGAAACGAGAAGCCGCAGCGCGGGAAGCGTCGAACCGCCCGGGCACGTCCTCTTCTCCACGTCGCTGCTCCGCATCAACGGTGGACGACGCTCGTCCGCTCCTTCAGCCAGTCCCAATCGGTGAGGACGTCGACGACGAAGATGCCGCCGGCGCCGCCCTTGACGTTCGGGCGGAGGGTCGACGAAGGCCCGGTGGTCACCGCCCAGCGGTGCGTCTCCGTATGCCCGTCGGCGAAGACGAGGTTCCCTGCGCCGTTGTGGTAGCTGGCCGGGAGGTTGCCCCACTTCGGCGTCTCCTCGAGACGGTTCATGAAAAAGCCGTCGTTCAACGTGTCGGGATGCTCGTCGAGGTAGACGAACGTGTTCGCGGGCGCGATCACGGCGGTGTCCTTGAAGAACTGGGTGAACGACGGGTTGAACTTGTTGGTGAGCTCGCCCGGGTCGCCGACCAGCGAGTTCATCGAGAAGCTCCGCGTCCGCGGACCGACCAACGACCGCGACGTGTCCGACGGGCACTTGAACACCGGCACGGACCGGCCGACGTAGCGGCCGAGCAGCGCGTCGGTGAGATAGACGGTGTTGGTGTTCTCCTCCGTGTCCTCCCAGTTGAGCACGTGGTTGACCCAGTTCTGCCTCTTGGCGCGGGTCTCGCCGACGCCGTGGTTGTTCACGTAGCGGTCGGTATGGTCGTCCGAGTAGAGCTGCCCGCCGAGCTGGATCTGCTTGAGGTTGTTGAGGCAGGAGACGCCCTGTGCCTTGGCCTTGGCGCGACTGAGAGCGGGCAGGAGCATCCCGGCCAGGATCGCGATGATGGCGATCACGACCAACAACTCGATCAACGTGAAAGCGCGGCGCATCATGTACATCACAGTGTCCGAGCCGCCAGACGCCGCCCAGCGCGAAAACCCGCGGCGGGCGGCTACTTCCGGACCTGGCCCGTCCCGGTGCCGATCCACTTGTAGCTGCAGAGCTCCTCCAGGCCCATCGGGCCGCGGGCGTGCAGCTTGTCGGTGCTGATGCCGATCTCGGCGCCGAGCCCGAACTCGGCGCCGTCGGTGAAGCGCGTCGAGGCGTTCCAGTAGACCGCCGCCGAATCGACATCGGCCAAGAACCGCCGCGCCGTCGGCTCGTCCGCCGTGACGATCGTGTCGCTGTGCGCGGAGCCGTAGTGGTGGATGTGGTCCACCGCGGCCTGGATCCCGTCGACGACCCGCACGTTCAGCACGTAGTCGTTGTACTCGTTGAAATAATCCGCGTCCGACGCGGCGACCAGGCGTACCGAGCCGACCGCGCCCAGCGGCGCCAACAAGGCGAGCGCCTCGGCGTCGCAGCGGAGCTCGACCTTCTTCGCGCCGAGCCGCGCCCCGGCCTCGGGCAGGAACCGCGGGGCCACCGGACGGTCAACGAGCAGCGTCTCCGCGGCGTTGCAGGCCGAGGGGCGCTGCGCCTTGGAGTTGAGCAGGATGTCGCCGGCCATCACGAGATCAGCGGCGCGGTCGACGAAGACGTGGCAGACGCCTTTGTAATGTTTGATCACCGGCACCTTGGAACATGCGGTCACGGCGCGGATCAATCCCTCGCCGCCCCGCGGCATGCAGAGGTCGACGTACTGGGTGAGCGAGAGCAGCGCGGGGATGGCTTCGCGATCGGTCGTGGGCACGACCTGGACGGCGTGGACCGGAAATCGGTCGCCGAGCACCGACCGGCCGGCCTCGATCATCGTCCGCGCGATGAGCTGGTTCGAGTTCAGCGCTTCTTTCCCGCCGCGGAGGATCGTCGCGTTGCCCGTCTTGAAGCAGAGGCTCGCTGCGTCCGCGGTCACGTTCGGTCGCGATTCGTAGATGATCACGACGACCCCGAGCGGGACGGCGATCTTCTGGAGCCGCAGCCCGTTGGGGCGGGTGCGGTCGTCCAGGATCCGGCCGACCGGATCGGGCAACGCCGCGACCTCACGGAGTCCCGCGGCCATGGCGGCGATGCGTTCCGGGTCGAGCATGAGGCGGTCGAGCATGGCCGCGGAGAGCCCCAACGAACGTCCGACTTCGAGGTCCTTCGCGTTGGCGACCTGGAGCTCAGGGCCGGCGGCCTCCAAAGCATCCGCCATCGCGCGCAATGCCCGGTCCTTCTCGGAGGTCTCCAGCCGCGCCAGCTCGCGGGAAGCCGTTTTGGCCTGTCGGGCCAGCTGGGTCATCTGCTCGATCAGCGTCACGACCGGAGACTAGGCGAAAAGGCCCGGCGTTGAAGGT
>JBBRQL010000029.1:0-26943 GCA_038226425.1 Verrucomicrobiota bacterium | reverse complement strand
TCACCCTGACCCTCTCCCTCCGGGAGAGGGGAAAGCCGCCGGATGTCGTCGGTGCATCGGTCGCCGGTCCGGCCAGTTCCGATCCGGGGACCACTCCCGCGGCATCGCTCCGCGGGTGTCCGCCACTTCGGATCGCACCCGGTTGAAGGTTGAAGATTGAAGGTTGAATGCCGAATGCCGAATGCCGAATGCCGAACGTCAAACGTCAAACGTCAAACGTCAAATGCCGAACGTCGAAGGGAAGGCACTGAGGACCGGTCCCAACGGGACGCGACACGTCGGACGACATGGAGCGAACCCGACCTGCGCGGGCTTCCCGGAACATCCTACTTGCGGCGGACCGCGCCGGCGCGGACGGCCAACGCGATGGCGAGACACGCCAAGGTCGCGTCGATGGCGAGGTTGACGAGGCCGACGTGCTTCCCGCCGACGGTCCCGAAGCAGCCGCAGCTGATGTCCAGCCCGCGGACCAGCGCCGAGACGATCACGACCGCGAACATCAAGGTCATCGCGGACAACAACGATGCGGCGGCACGGAGCCAGACGCCGGCCAGGACGGCCGCACCGGCCACGATCTCGATCCAGGGCAGCAGGACCGCGACGAGATGGACCAGGACGCGCGGGACCAGATGGTAGTTCTCCACCGCGGTGACGAACGCCGCTGGGCCGGCGACCTTCAGCGCCCCTGCGAAGACGAATGCCCCGCCGACCGAGAGGCGGAGGAAGATCTCGACGGCCCTGCCCGAACGCGCGGAAAAGTAGCTCCAGAACGGCGGGTGGAAACCGTTGTCGGCCGGGGGCTGCGTGTCTTCGACCGGATCGCGGGTCGTGTCCGGGGTCACGGGGCGACTCCTTTCTTCGTCGGGAACCCGGCCGCGCTCCAAGCGGTCCAGCCGTCGGCGAGCACCAATGCATTGGTGTAGCCGAGCCCGGCCAGGCTTGCGCGGAGCCGATGGCTCAGATCGCATTCTATGCCGTCGCAATAGAGGACCAGCGGCGACGCAGGTGTGATCATCGGCGCGATGGCCGGGAAGTGCTCGTCAAAGGACTTCGCTGGAAGCCCGAGGGCGTTGGCGATGTGGCCTGCGGCGTAGTCGGCCGGTTCGCGGGCGTCGAGGAACAGCGCCTCGCCGCCCAGCCAGAGCGCCTTCGCGGCGGCGACGGTCAACGTGCTCTCCGGCGCCGGCACGGGCTTCGGCGGCGGGATGAGCGGGAGTCCGCGCGGAGAGATCCGGTTCGCGACGAGCCCGAGAGCTGTCGCGGACAGGACGATCAGCGCGGCCTGTCGGAGAGTCCGGATCACTGCCGTCCTCACGGTTTGTAGACGTTCACGATGACCGGGACCTCCATCCGCGGCTGGCCCGCGACGGAGGTCTCGAACGACAGGCTGCCGCTGACCGTCTGCGCCGGGTTCTCGTCCAACCGGGCGACGAGCTCGTACGACTTGCCCTGCTCCTTCGGGACGAGCTCGACGTGGAGGCCTTTGATCGAGCTCTCGGCGTTCTTGATATCGATCGGCTTGCCGTCCGCCGAGCGCACGGTCACCCGCCGGACCGCGGCGGATTCCGGGCGGCCCGGCGTCGCGACGCCGCCGTCGATGACGACGCTCCAGTAGAGCGCCTCGGGGACGACCGAGACTTGGCCCATCACGCGGCCGTACAGATAGACCGTCGCGGTCGGGCCGTTGGTCTGGTCGGCGGTATGGATCTGGACGTTCTCGTTCAAGCGACGCGGCGAGCCCTCGCGGCGGACGGTGACACGGATGCGGGCGCTGGAGGCGTCGCCGCCGGGGACGGCCTCCTGCTTCGCGGTGATCCATGGTTTCGACGCGTCGATCCGCACGATCCGCAGCGGCTTGCCGTCGGTGCGGGTGATGGTCGCGGTCTGCTCGGTCTCGTCCACGCCGAAGGCCAGGTCCGGCGCGAGCGCCGTCGGGCTGACGTCGTAGAGCGGCGTGTAATCGGCGCGGATGGTGAGCGAGACCTCGGGCGTCTTCGGGTCGTTGGAGGTGACCGAGATGTGCTTCTCCAGGTTGGCGCGGGACCGTCCGAGGTTCAGCGTGAAGGCGAGCTCGCCGCTCTCGCCCGGTTGGAGCGTGTCGGGCTTGAGGCTGGCGATGGTGCAGCCGCAGGACGGCTTGGGCGGCGCGATCTTGAGCACGCCGTCGCCCGCGTTCTTGAACTTGAAAATCCCGGTGACGCTCTCGACCAGCGTGACCTTGCCGAAGTCGAGGACCGGCGCTTCGAACTGGATCCGCGGGGTCCCCGTCGCCGGGACCTCCGCGCGCGCCGCCCACATCGCGAAGGCCATCGCCGCCGCGGTCATCCATCTCATGTCGTTTCTCATAGGTGTCGTCGTTCTCTCCTGAAGGTGCGGTTCACCGCGTCACCACGATGCGGTAGAACCAGTTCGGACCGACGGCCGCCGGAGCGGCGATGGTGAGGATGCCACCGGTACCAGATACAGGCACGCCGGGCAACGGCTTCCACGTCGGATCATCCAGCGCGGTCTTGTATTCGACCGTGTAGGACGCACCGGCCTCGCTCGCGAACGAGAAGCCGAAGCCACCGCCCGAGAAGACCGGAGGAGGAACTCCTGCCCCGCCGATGACCGGTGCGGGCGGTTCGACCGGTCCGGGCTGGCCCGCGGTACAAGATGCCGAGGCGGTGACCTTGCGCGCTTGGCAGATGTCGATGCCGCTGGCCGTGACCGTGTCGGTCATGGGACCGGCGACGATGTTGGTCACGATCGTCGTGAGACGGTTGGTGGCGAACACCGGGATATCGTTCGTCGTGCGGACCAGGATGCTGTTCGTGGTGAAGACCGGCACCGTGTTGGTGACGGACACGAGCACCTCGTTGGTGGTGCGGACCGCGACCAGGTTGGTCGTGAAGGTCGAGACATCGTTGGTGACGCGGAGGGTCACGAGGTTCGTGACGAACACCGGGACCGCGTTGGTGGCGCGGACCGTGAGGATGTTCGTGACGTAGTTCACGACGACGTTCGTCGCCCGGACCGTGAGGATGTTCGTCGCGTAGTTCTCGACGACGTTCGTCGCCCGGACCGTGAGGATGTTGGTGGTGAACACGGGAACGCTGTTCGTCACTCGCACCAACAGCTGGTTTGTGGCGAGCACCTCGACGGTGTTGGTCGCCCGGACCGTGACGATGTTCGTGGTGAACACCGGGACATCGTTCGTCACGCGCACCAACAGCTGGTTGGTCGCGCGCACGGCGACGTTGTTCGTCGTCAGCACCTCGACCTTGTTGGTGACGAAGGACGTGACGCTGTTGGTCGAGCGCGTGGTCCCGCTCCGGAGCGCGTAGAACAGGTTCGCGCCGAGCCCGGTATCGGTCGTGGTGAAGGTCAGCTCGTTGACCGCGGTGCCCGCGGAGAAGCGGTCGGTCGCGACGCCGGTGGTGAGGCCGGTGACCTGGATGGTCCCGAACGTGGACGCCCCTGAGGCGCTTTGGCGGATGTAGTAGAAGCGGTTCGCCCCGTAGCCGACATCGGTGGAGGTGAAGACGAGCCCCACGATGTCGTTCCCCACGGTGAAGCGGTCGGTGACCGTGCCCGGCAGCGCGGGATTGATCGTGCCGAAGGTCGAGATCCCCGAGGCATCGTGGCGGACGTAGTAGAACAGGTTCGCGCCATAGCCGACGTCGGTGGCCGAGAAGGTCAGCGAATCGAACCGCTGTCCGACGACGAACTTGTCCGCGACGACGCCGACCACGCCGCCGGGCGTGATGGTGCCGAAGGTGGTCTTGCCCGCCGCGTCATCGCTGAGGTAGTAGAAGATCACCGAGCCGAACCCGAGGTCGGGCGCGGCGAAGGCGAGCGAGTTGAAATCGCGGCTGGTGGCCGCGAAACGGTCGGTCACGGCACCGGTCGAAGCGGTGATGGTGTCGAAGAAAGAGTTGCCCGACCCGTCGCGCCGTATCGCGTAGAACTGGGTCGCGGCGTAGCCCTTGTCCTGGTCCGCGTAGTTCAGGCCGTCGAGCCCGGCCGGAACCGCGAAGCGGTCCACGACCGCATGGCTCACCGGATCGATGGTCGTGAAGGTAGGCGCCACGATGTTGGTGATGAGGGTCACGGTGACGTTCGTCACGGTCACCGAGGTCACGTTGGTCGACACGACCGCGACATTGTTGGTCGTGATGGTGGAGACGAGGTTGGTCGTGACCACGGGGATGCTGTTGGTCGTCACGGTGCGCACGACGTTCGTCGTCACCACCGGAGATGTGTTGGTGGTGATCGTGGAGACCAGGTTGGTCGAGACCACCGGGAGCGTGTTCGTGGTGACTGTGAAGACGAGGTTGGTCGTGACCACCGGCAGCGTGTTCGTCGTGATGGTCGTCACCAAGTTGGTCGAGACCACCGGCAGCGTGTTCGTCGTGATGGTCGTGACGAGGTTGGTCGAGACCACCGGCAAGGTGTTCGTCGTGATGGTCGTGATGAAGTTGGTCGTGACGACCGGCAGCGTGTTGGTCGTGACGACCAGGACGAGGTTCGTGGAGACCACGGGGACGACGTTGGTGGTGACGACCGCGACGCGGTTCGTCGTGAGGACCGCGACCAGGTTCGTCGAGACGACCAGCAAGGTGTTGGTCGAGACGACGGAGAGCGTGTTCGTGGTGACGACCGTGACGCTGTTGGTCGCGAGATTGGTGGCGCTTCCGACGATGTAGCTACCGGTGAAGTTGGTCCCGGTCCCGGGGGCCAAAGATATCGGGCCGAGCACCGGCGTGTTCGGGCCCGGCTGGTCGTCGACCACGAAGACATTGGTCAACATGATGTTGCCAAGGTTCGAGACCGTGCCGGTGAAGATGAGGCGGCCTCCCGGCAGGATCGATCCGGTCGGGCAGACCTTGGTCACGCCGATCGCCGGCGTCGTGGTGAGCGCACAATCCGATCCGGCCGAAGCGGAGACCGGCGCGCCGCAGGTGCTGGAGCCGCGCGCGGTCGAGACGCTGGCGACGTCGCAGACATCGGCCGGCGCGAGGAAGCTGCCGGTGAAGTCGGCCACCGCGCCGGGCGCGAGCGAAGCGAGGGTGAAGACCGGCAGGGATCTGCTCCGGCTGTTGGTCACGACCAAGCCGGTGATGGTGATGTCGCCGGCGTTGCGGACCGTGCCGCGATAGGTGAGCAGGCCGCCGGGGATGGCCGGGGTCGCGGGACACGTCTGGGTCACCACGAGCTGCGGGGCCGAGACCAGCGCGCACGTCGCCGTGGCGCTCTGGACGACGGCCGCCGCCGTGCAGTGGTCGAGGCCCGTGGCCTTCACGGTGGCGGTGACGGAACAGCTATCCACCGGGGCGGTGAAGCCCGCGGTGAACACGGCCGATGCGCCGGGCGCCAACGACGGCACGGTGAGCAACGTTCGCGGCACGCCCTGGGTGTCGGCCACGACCACCGCGTCCAACGTCACGTCGCCGGTGTTGCGCACCGTGCCGGTGAAGGTGATCCGGCCGCCCGGCGTCGAGGAGGCCGCCGGGCAGGCGAGCGTGACGGCGAGGGCGGGAGTCGTCGCCACGGGGCAGACGGAGAGGCAGATGTTGGTGACGACGGCACCGGTGCAGATGTCGTTCGCCGTGGCGACCAACCCGGCGCTGACGACGCACACGTCGGTGCCGACCACGATGCTGCCGGTGAAGTTCGTCGAGCCCCCGGGCGCGAGCGACGCCAAGGTGAACACGACCGGGCGGGCCGGCGTGCGGGTGCTCACGACCACGATGTCGCGCAGCGGGATGTCACCGGTGTTGCGGACGGTGCCGGTGTAGACGAGCAGGCCGCCGGGCCGCACGGGCACGACCGGACACAGCTCGACCACCGCGATGCGCGGCGTGGAGACGACCGCGCAATCCGCGACGACGCTGCCGAGCACCGGAGCCCCGCAGAGGCTCGCGGCGCGGACGGTGAGGACGTTCCGGTCGGTGCATGCGCCGCCGACGGCGAGGAAGCTGCCGGTGAAATCCACCGTCGCGCCGGGCGCCAGCCTTGCGAAAGAGAAGACCGGCGTCGCGCCGCTGCGATCGCTGGTGACGACCAAGTTGGTCAGCGTGATGTCGCCGGCGTTGCGGATCGTGCCGCGATAGGTCATCGGCGCACCGGGCAACGTCGGCCCGGGCGGACAGGTCTGGGTGATGGCGACCGCCGGCGAGGTGGCGATCGGGCAGGAGGCGATGTTGGTGATGACGGCACCGGTGCAGACCGAATTCCCGGTGCCGGTGATGGTCACGAAGCAGGAGTCGAACGGGACGAGGTAGCTGCCGCTGAAGGTCTCGGACTCGCCCGGGGCGAGCTCGATGGGGCCGAGGACCGAGTTGGTGCCGCCGGTCCGCGGGCCGAACACATAGACGTTGGTCAGCGTGATGTCGCCCGTGTTGGTCACGGAACCGCTGAACCGGAAGAGGCTGCCCATCATCAGCGGCGTGGGCGGGCACACCTGGGAGACGGTGAGGGCCGGCCGGGTGAGCAGCGGGCAGACCTGCGTGGCGGTGGCCTGCACGGACGCGCCGGTGCAACGGTCCGCGCCGCGGGCGGTCAAGGTATCGGTCGTCTGGCAGCAATCCAGCGAGACGACATAGCTCCCGGTGAAGCCCACCGAAGCGCCCGGAGCCAGCGTGATCGGCCCGACGATCGGCGTGTTGTTGGTGGGCTGGTCGTCCACGACGAAGACATCCAGCAACGTGACGTCACCGGTGTTCTTCACCGTGCCGGTGTAGACGTGGAGACCGCCGAGCGGCGTCGGCACGGCCGGGCAGTTCTTGACGACGCTGATGGCCGGCTCGGTGGTGACCGGGCAGGTCGTGGTGACCTTGGCCGTGACCGGCGTCTTGGTGCACAGGTCCAAGCCGGTGGCCGTCACGGTGTCCGTCCCGCAGAAATCCGGCGGGATGAGGTAGGTGGCGAAGTAGGTGGCCGTCTCACCCGGGGCCAACGTGAGGCGCCCCAAGAGGGGCGCGCTGCCGGGGCGGTCGTTCACCACCTCGATGTCGGTGAGCGTGATGGTGCCGGCGTTGCTCACGGTGCCGCGGTAGCTCAGCAGATCGCCCGCGCGCAGGACGCCCGGCCTGCAGATCTTGGTGACCGCGATCTTCGGCGACGTGAGCAGCGCACAAGTCCGGGTGGCGGTGGCGCTGACCGTGGTCCCGGCGCAGATGCTCTGTCCGCGGGCCGTGACCGTGCTGGAATCGAGGCAACAGTTGGTGAGCGTCACGTAGCTGCCCGAGAAGCTGGCCGAAGCCCCCGGAGCCAAGGTCGCGATGGTGAAGACGGGCGCGATTCCGCTGCGGTCATCGGACACCACGATGTTCGTCAGCGTGCCTTCGCCGGAGTTCCGGACCGTGCCGGTGTAGGTGAGGACGCCACCGGGCGCCACCAAGACGACGGGACAGATCTGGGTCACCTCGATGGCCGGAGAGGTCACGATGGGACAGGTGGCCGAGGCGGAGCTGACGACGGCGACGCCGCAAAGGCTCGCGGCGCGGGCGGTGAGGGTGTCGGCGACGGAGCAGTCGAGCGGAGCGGGGTAGCTGCCGGAGAAGTTGGCGGTCGCGCCGGGGGCGAGGGAGGCGAGGGAGAAGACCGGTGTGTTGGGCGCGGGCTGGTCATCGACCACCACGATGTTGGTGAGGGTGACGTTGCCCGTGTTCTTCACGGTGCCGGTGTAGGTCAGCAACCGGCCGGGCGAGACCGGCGCGACCGGGCAGGCCTTCGTGACGAGGATGCCCGGGGTCAGGGTGTTCGCGCAGGAGGCGACGGCGGAGCTGGTGACCGTCCGCGGCGTGGACGTCGTCGTATCGGTGCCCTGCGCGACGAGCGCGAGCGCGGTCGGACCGCACGGGTCCTTGGGCAGATACGTGCCGGTGAACGTGCCGCCCTGCCCTGCGAGCAGGTTCGTCGGGAAGACCGCGCGGAACGACCCGAGCGGATCCGCGTCGACGATGGCCACGCCGTTGAGCGTGGTGTTGCCGCAGTTGGTGACGGTGCCGCTGATGGTGATCAGACCGCTCTCGCCGATGCCGCCGAGGCACGTCACCTCGAGGCGGATGCAAGGCTGGACGACCTCGGTGTTCACGCCCTGGTCGCCGCCGCCCTGGCTGTCGGTCTCGTTCTGGTGGATCGCGCCGGTGTCGCTCGCCATGGCGCGCACCGTGCCGTCGGGACGGATGTCCTGGGCGCGCACGACGTAGGCGACGACGTTCGTGTAGAAATCGTTCTGTTGGCTCGAAAGCGTGCGGCGCACCAGCAGCGACGTGATGTCGTTGGTCTTGCCGTCCGGCGTGACCACGGCTGCCTGGATGCCGGTGGCGTCGCAGGCGACCCGCGGGCTGCCGGGCAGGCCGTTGAAGATCGTCACGCTATACCGGATCGTGTCGCCCACGTGGACGTCGCGGGTGTCGGTGAAGAGGTTGATGCCGAGCGCGCTGCCGGTGCAGCCGACCGGGATCTCGTGCGCCCGCAACGGCACGGTGCCGGCGAGGAACGCCATGCCCGCGGCGAGCAGCCCGAGCGCGGGCTTGGACGCCAAGCGCTTCATCCACCGGGCGAAGGGCTGGGCAAAAAGGCCGGCGGGCGGCATCACGGGATCGTTTGCGGGTCTCATAAAAACAAAAGGGGGCTCGGATCTTGGCCTGCTCACATACCAACAGAAGGGCTATCGGTCTTTGCGTTCTCGCGGCCGTCCGATCGTCGGACCGACCCGCTTCGTCTCATCACCGGGGCCGTCCCGAAGGACAGCCCTCCATCACATCGCTTCCACAGGGCTCGCCGGGCTCGCCCTGTCCCACACCCGCCGCAGGAATCCGCAGTCACGCGGCATCCCACGGCGGGTGCTCCCCGAGGGGAGATCTTATTCGGACAGGACCGTCACCCGGTAGAACCTGCGGGGTGTCGGACCGACCACGTCGTCCTTGGTCGCGCTCGCGCCGGTCGCGGTGACATCGCCGGGGACGTCGGTCCAGATCGGCTCGTCCGCGGTGGCCTTGCATTGGATGCGGTAGACCGTCCCGGACGTGGAGATCCACGTGATCTTCGCCGTGCCGCTGCCATGCACGATCGAGGTGATGACCGGCGTCGCCGAGGCGGCGCGGACAGGGCCGGAGCAGTTGGCGCTCGCGGTGACGATACGGCCGCGGCAGGTGTCCATGCCAGTGGCCTCGATGAGGTCGGTCGCCGGGTTGCCCCCGGTCGGGACGACGTAGCTGCCGCCGAACTGCGCGGCTTCACCCGGGGCGAGTTCGACCGGTCCCAGGACCTTGACGCGGATGCCGCCGGGCCGGGTGCTGAACACCATGACGTTGGTCAGGTTGACGTCACCGGTGTTGGTGACGGAACCGCCGAACGTGAACAGGCCGCCGACCGGCACCGGGGTCGCCGGGCAGATCTCGGCGACCGAGATGCGCGGCGTGGTGAGGAGCGGGCAGACCTGCGTGGCGGTGGCCTTGATGAGGGCACCGGTGCAGCGGTCCACGGCGCAGACCAACAGGGTGTCCGTGGTCTCGCAGCAGTCGCTCGGGGCGATGTAGCTGCCGCTGAAGTCCACCGAGGCGCCCGGAGCGAGCGTGATGGGACCGAGGACCGCCGTGTTCTCGGCCGGTCGGTCGTTCGTGATGATCACGTTGAGCAACGTGACGGTCCCGATGTTCTTCACCGTGCCGGTGTAGGTGAAGAGGCCGCCGTGCGGCGTGGGCGCGGTCGGGCAACGCTTGGTGATGCTGATGGCCGGCTCGGTGATGACCGGGCAGGTCACCGTCACGCTGTTGGTGACCAACGCGCGGGTGCAGACGTCGGCGCCGGTGGCCGTGACGGTGTCGGTCCCGCAGAAGTCGAGCGGGACGATGTAGGAGGCGCGGTAGTTCGCGAACTCACCCGGGGCCAACGTCAGGCGTCCCAACAAGGGGGCGCTGCCGGGCCGGTCGTTCACGACCTCGACGTTGACGAGCGTGATGTCGCCGGTGTTCCGGACGGTGCCGGTGTAGGTCAGGCGGTCGCCGGCGCGCAGGTCTCCCGGCGTGCAGACCTTGGTGACCTCGATCTTCGGCGAGGTGAGCGTCGCGCAGGTGCGCGTCGCGGTGTCGCGGACGATCTCCCCGGCGCAGCCCTGCCCGCGGGCGGTGACGGTGCTGGAATCCACGCAGCAGTTCTTGAGCAGCACATAGCTGCCGGTGAAGGTCGCCGATGCTCCCGGGGCCAACGAGGCCAAGGTGAGGATGGAGGCGGCCCCGCTGCGGTCATTGGTCACCACGACGTTCGTGAGCGTGATGTCGCCGACGTTCCGGACCGTGCCGGTGTAGGTGAGGAGCCCTCCGGGCTTGACCAAGACGGTCGGGCACTCCTGCGTCACCTCGATGGCGGGCGACGTCACGACCGGGCAGGTCCCGGTCGAGTTCGCGGACACTTTCGTGCCCGTGCAACGGTCGCTCGCGGTGACCGCCAGCGAGAACGTGACGGAGCAGCCGCCGGCCGCGGGCAGGGCGAAGCTGCCGGTGAAATCCGCCGAGGCGCCCGGGGCGAGGAGCGCCGCGGTGAAGACCGTCGCTGCCGTGGTGGTGGCGCGGCCGACCTTGCCGGAGGCGTCCCAGGTGGCGCGGCCCCCGTAGAGCGAGAACGCCATGCCGTTGAGCGGGCGGCCTTCCAGACCCACGGCGCTGGCCGGGACCTCGAGCCTCACCCATTGGCCCGCGGGGGGCATGGCACCGATCCGGCGGCGGCTGTCCGTGCCGTCCTGGCCGTAGCCGATGAGGTTGTCACCCCAGTAGGCGCGGTGGTCGAAGTTGCCGTCGTTCCACTGCAACATGATCTCGCTCGGGATGTGGGCCGGGTCGAGGTAGACGTACTGCACGAGGATGTCGCCGGCATCGACCGTGAAGGCCGTGGTCGCGAGCGTGAAGTAGTGCTGGTGAAGCTCAGGGTTGAGCTCGGAGCGATGGGCCTTGGTGCCCGAGAACGGAGCAGGATCGCTGGTCACCCAGGTCCACGCGTCGCCGCCGTCGGCAGCCGCCACGGCGCCGGCCGGGAGGGCGTCATCGAACCACACCGTGTTCGTCGGGACGGAGCGCGGCTCGGTCACGACCACGTTGGTGAGGGTGACGTTGCCCGAGTTGCGGACGGTGCCGGTGTAGGTGAACAGACCACCGGAGATGGTCGGCCCGACCGGGCAGGCCTGCGTGAGGACGATCCCGGGCACGGTCAGCAACGTGCAGGTCGCGGACTTCGACGCGGTGACGATGGTCGAGGTGCAGTTGTCGCTGCCGCTCGCGGTGACCGTCGTGCTCACCGAGCAGGAATCGGCCGGCGCCGTGAAGCTGGCGGTGAAGTTGGCCGAGACGCCCGGCGCGAGGCTCGCGACGGTGAACACGACCTTGGGCGAGGACTGGTTGTCCACGACGGTGACGTTGTTGAGCGTCACGTTGCCGGGGTTGCTGACCGTGCCGGTGTAGGTGATCGGCGCGCCGGTCGCGACCGTCACGGCCGGGCAATCCAGCGTGACCGCGACCTGCGGCAGCGTGGTGATCGCGCAACTGGCCGCCGCGCTGCTCGCGACGACCTTGTCCGAGCACGCGTCCTTGCCCGTGGCGGAGACCGTGGCGGTCACCGCGCAGGCACCGGCCGGGAAGCTCGCCGGAGCCGTGTAGGCGCCCGTGAAGGCCGCCGACGCGCCGGGCGCCAGGGTGGCGACCGTGAAGAGCACCGTTCCCGCGACCGGCCGGTCGCTGGTGACCGACACGTTGTTCAGCGTGATGTTGCCCGAGTTGCGCACGGTGCCGCCGTAGGAGAGCGGCCCGCCCGGCGAGACGACGTTGGTCGAGCACACCGTGGTGACGACGATCGACGGCGTGCCGAGCACGGGGCAGACCGAGGTGATCGCGGCGGTGACCGGGATGCCGCACGTGCTCGTCGCGGTGGCGACCGAGGTGCTCGAGACCGAGCAGACGTCGACCGGGACGATGTACGAGCCGGTGAAGACCGCCGAGGCGCCGGGCGCCAAGGAGGCGGCGGTGAACACCGGGACGATACCGCTGCGGCCGTTCAGCACGACGACGTTGGTCAGCGTGATGTCACCCGCGTTGCGGACGGTCCCCGTGTAGGTGAGCAGGCCGCCCGGAGCGGTCGTGACCGCGGGGCAATCCTGGGTGATGGCCAGCAGCGGCCTCGTGACCAGCGCGCAGGTGGCGGAGCGGATGGCGTTCACCACGACCGCGGTGCAGGCATCGGCGCCGCTGGCGGTGACGGTGGTGCTCACCGAGCAGGCATCGGCCGGCGCGGTGAAGCTCGCGGTGAACGGGACCGACGCGCCCGGCGCGAGGCTCGGGACGGTCAGGACGATCTTCGGCGAGGTCTGGCCGTCGGTGACGGTGACGTTCTTGAGCGTGACGTTGCCCGGGTTGCTGACGGTGCCGGTGTAGGTGACCAGACCGCCGGTCGCGACCGCGACCGCAGGACAATCCAGCGTGACCGCGACCTGCGGGACCGTGGTGACACCGCAGCTGACCGCGGAGGTCGCGGTGACGGCTTTGTCCGTGCACAGGTCACGGCCCGTGGCCACGACCGTGGTGGTGATGGCGCACGCGTCGAGCAACGGGACCGTGTAGGTGCCGGTGAAGTTCGCGGAAGCGCCGGGGGCGAGCGACGCGACGGTGAACAGCGTGGTGCCGGCGACCGGGCGGTCGCTCACGACGACGACGTTCTTGAGCGGGATGTCGCCGGTGTTCCGCACCGTGCCGGTGTAGGTCTGGATGCCGCCCGGGACCGCGATGGTCGGGGCGCAGGCGGTGGTGACGCTGATGAGGGGTGTCGTGACGATCGGACAGGTGGAGCTCGCCGTGCTGGTGACCAGGACGCCGCAGACGCTGGTGCCGCGAGCGGTCACGCCGCTCGTGGTGGAGCAATCGACCGGGGCGACATAGCTGCCGAAGAACGAGGCGCCGGCGCCGGGCGCGAGCGAGGCGATGGTGAACACCGTGGTGCCCGCCGGTTGGTCGGAGACCACCACGACGTCCTTGAGGGTGACGTCACCGGTGTTGGTGACGGTGCCGGTGTAGACCAGCATCTGGCCGGGCGAGACGGGCCCGACCGGGCAGACCTTCGTGACCTTGATCGCCGGGTTCAGGACCTCGGAGCAGGTGGTCGAGGCCGAAGCTGTGACCATCCGCGGCGCGGCGGTGAACTGGTCGACGCCCTGCGCGACGAGGGTGACCGTGCTCGGGACGCAAGGATTGGCCGGGATCCACGTGCCGCTGAAGGTCGCGACCGCGCCCTTCAGCAGGTTGGTGATCACCGCGACATGGAACTGGCCGCCGTTGACGAAGTTCGTGATCGTCACGCCCACGAGCGTGTTGTTGCCGCAGTTGGTGACGCTGCCGGTGAAGGCCAGCATGCCGTTCTCGCCGATGGCGCCGACGCATTGGACGCCGATCTGGATGCAGGGCTGGCTGACCTCCGTGTTCACGCCCTGGTCGCCGCCGCCCTGGCTGTTCGTTTCATTCTGGTGGATCACCCCGGTGTCCTTCGCCGTCGCGCGGACCGTGCCGTCGGGCAGGATGTCCTGGGAGCGGACGACATAGCTCACGATGTCCGGATAAAAGTCGCTCTGCGCGTTCATCAGCGTGCGGCGGACGAGCAACGAGGTCAGGTCATGGCTCACGCCGTCCGGCGTCACCAAGGACGCCTGGATCTCCGTCGCGTCGCACGAGATCCGCGGGCTGCCCGGCAGGCCGTTGAAGATGGTGACGCTATAGGTGATGGTGTCGCCGATATGGACGTCGCGCGTGCTGGTGAAGAGGTTGATTCCGAGCGCGCTGCCGGTGCAGCCGATCGGGCTCTCATGGGCGAGGGCGGCCGGTGCGCCGGCCCAGAGGAGGCCGAGCATGGCCAAGAAGAAGCCCGCCCGCAGGCCGGCGGAGAGCCGCCGCAAGGCGGCGAGAGGTGAAGGTCGGAGGCCGCCAGGCGGCCAGAAGGTTCGTGAGTAGGTGTTCATGTTCGTTGGTCTTGGATTGCTGGATTGGTTTCTTATTTTTTCCTTCGGTCGGTAGATCTGGGCGTGTTCAGGGAGCGATCTTGTCGCTCACCCATTGGCGGGCCTCGAGGATTCCGGAGCTCACGGCGTCGAAGGCCTTGCGGGAGCCGGCCTTGACATCGCTCCAGGTCGACTCGCTGGCGTCCTTCACCTCGCCGAGCTGCTTCTCCAAGCGGGAAGCCTGGGCGCGGAGCGCGGCGAGCTTGGGCTTGGCGTCGGCCTTCGCGGCGTCGCTCGCTGCGTCGATGCGGACGGAGATGCGCTCGATCTCCTTGTCGATCGAGGCAAGCCGATCCTGCATCGAGGCGACGAACTCGTTCTTCTGGGCGTAGGTGTAGTCCTTCATCTCCTTGGCGGCCTCTTTGGTGTCGGCCTTCACCTGGTCGATCTGCTCGGAGGGGGTCTTCTCCTTGTCGCAGCCGACGACGAAGGCGGCCGCCGCCGCGAGGGCGATGAGTGTCTTGCTAGGTTTCATTTCTTATCTTTCAGTGGGGGTTGACTGCGGTTTCAGAGGGGGCGGCGCCAACCACAACGATGGCGCCCGGAACGGGAGCGCCAGTGCGGCTGTGGCGGAACGGGAGACTGGAAAATCCGTGCATGATCAGGGGAGGTTTCGGACCTTGCGGGGCGGGAGATCGTGGATCCGCTCGGTCTACCAAGAAAAGTTACCGCGGATCTGATATGAGACACCATGGGGTGTTCACCCCCCTGTCCCCGTGCCGACGGGGTGCCGGAGGGGGCAGCGGCCGCTTGGCGCCGCCCTGCGGACTTCACCGCTTCTCCCCGCCCGTTCCGCGACGCCGGAACAGCAGCCAGAGCGTGCAGCCGAGCCGGGCACCGGAGACCAGCTTCTTGAGCCACGAGGAGGCCGGCGCGCCGCGGGCGGGCCGGGTGGTGGCCCATCCGGAAAGACCGGAGACCAGCGCCATCGTGGAGGCGGCCATCGCGTCGAACGACCGGACGCGCTCACCCAGGCGATCGAGCCCGTCGGAGACGTCGGCCCATTCACGGGAGAGCCGGGCGCGGTGGACGTCGCTCTCGGCGAGGAGGAGGCGTTTGCGGACCTGGAGCGCGTTCATCGGAGTTTCTGGTCGAGGCATCCGCGGTCTTTCCGCAACTGGTCGAGGGTCGAGCCGAGGACCGTCCAATCGCGCAGGAGGGCGCAAAGCTTCCAATAGAGAGCGAAGGCGAGCGCGGCGTAGAGCAATCCGGACACGGCCAGTACCGCGACCCTCGACGTCTCCCAGAAGAGCACGACAAGGGCCGCGTTGAGCGCGAGCACGGCGAGGAACCCCGAGGCGGCGATGCCGCACCCGAGGAGCAGCGCGTGCAGGAGGCGCGCCCGCTCCTCCTGCACCTCCACCATCAACAGCTCGAGCCGGTTCGCGCCGATGGCGAGCAGACGCCGGGCGAAGATCTTCGACGGCCCGGCGAGTTTCCCGAGGTTGATGGCGGAGGACTCCATGGCGGTTCAGTTCCCGTTGCGGCGGGTCGCCAAGAACCCGATGACGGCACCGATGCCGAACGCGATCCCGATGGCCGCGTACGGATGCTCGTGGACCGCGGCGTCGGCCACCTTGGCGCCGTACTCGGCCTTCTCGCGGACCCGGCCGCACATCTCCTTGCCGCCTTCGAGGGCGGCGGCGAGCCGCTTGCGCGCCTCCGCCACCTTGTCGCCCGCGATATCGGCCGTCGCCTCCATCAAGGCCCGCGCGTCGTCCGCCAACTGGCTCATGTCGTCGCTCACCGCTTGTGTGTTCTTGTCCATGATATCTTTATGCTTTGGTTTTGTTGTTCGTCTTCATCGGAAGGTTCTCCGCGTCGTCGAGATGGGCCGCTTCCGGCGATCCGTGGACGACCAGCACCGAGTTCCGCCCTCCGAACGGGTTCGGCACCGAATCTTTCGCCGCGGGATCCGGCATCCACCGGCCGTCCACCACGAGGCAGTACTCGTAGGTGCCGGGCGACAGCACCGTGTCCTTGTGCCAACGCCCGCCGCCGTCCGCATGGAGCGTCTTGGCCTCGGGCTGCCAACCGTTGAACGAGCCGGCCACCGAGACGGCGCCCGCCGTCGGATGGGTGAACTCGAAGCGTATCGGGATGAGGACCGGGCCTCCTTTGTCGTGGCTTTTGTTATGTCTCATACGTGCTCGGATCGAGGATCGCCCGCGGCCGTCCTAAGACGGCCGCAGGAAAGGTTTTGGCCACGTCGGGTGACGGTCAGTGCTTGACGGCCGGGACCGCTTGGGCGCCCGCCTTCGGCTCGGTCGAACAGCAGGCTTCGTTGAGCGCCTTCTCCACGTTCTCGCGGACCTCGCCGGTCCGCTTCTGGATGCGCCCGATCAGCTCGTCCTCCTTGCCGGCCACGAACACCAGGTCGTCGTCGGTGAGCTTGGCCCACTTCTGCTTGATCTTACCCTTGAGGATGTTCCAGTCGCCTTTGATCTCGAGTTTGTTCATATGTCAGTCGATCGTTTCTTTTGATGGCGGCACCGGCGCCTAAGTCGTGTCCGTCGCGCGAGCGGTCGCGGGTCACTCGACGTCGCGTCCGCAGGCCTGCGCGCTGGTGAGCTCCTGCTTGGCCTGGTCCCAGTCGGTCTTCGTGACCTCCGGAGCTCCGCGTCCGTCGCGGTTGCCGAGCTCGAAGGCCCGTTCGCGGAGCTGCCCGCGGGTCACCGTGGCGGGCAAGGAGGCCCGTTCGGTCAGGAGGTTGGTGGCCATGGTCGTGTCAGTGCGGCGCTTGGGAGTGGGCCTCGACGAACCAGAGCCACTTGTCGATGCCGCGCGAGATCTCGGTGAAGAGGTCGGCGGTCACCGCGTCGTCCAGTTCCCCGGCCTGCTCGATGGTGTTCCTGGTCTCGTGACCGAACGCCGACAGCGCCTTCGACACCGCCTGGACGTGGGCCAGCCCGTCGCCGATCGAGAGCGGATAGGCCTCCAGACGCGTGCGGGTCGCGACCTCGCCCACCGTGCCCTCCGCGACGCCCCCGAGCTGGACGATCCGCTCGGCGATGAGGTCGACGTAGGATTCGACCGCCTCGTCCACGAGGTCGAACAACTGGTGGAGCGCGATGAAGCTCGGGCCTTTGACGTTCCAGTGCGCCTGCTTCATCTGGAGCTGGAGGTCGACCGCGTCGGCCAGCCGCTGGTTCATCAGCGCGATGAGCTCGACGCGCCGCTTCTGCGAGATGTCGTTCTCGGTGGCGTACATCGTCGGCTTCTCTGCGGGTTCTTTTTTGGCGGTCTTCATGGGGGGACGGGGATGGCATCCGGCGGGAGGTCCGCTGCGGTTCTATGGGAAGAAACTAAACTGATATCAGCCCGATACCATGGGGTGTAACCCTACCGGGCATCGCCCGATGCCGCCGTTCCCGGGCTGCGGGAAGGAAGAGTCGCAGCCGTCACGGGTCCCGACCCGGAGGGTGGCTGAGGCATCACGGCGCATCCAACCGGGATCCCGGCCGGGATCATGCAGTCTTTTCAGGGTGGAACACCCAACCTGGCCGTGCTCGGCACAAGGACGCACCTGCCGGAGGGCGCGCGCCCGGCGCACCCGAGGCGGGGGGCTGGTGGCCCGCCCAAACAGGCTGGTGGCCCGTTCCCCCCAAGCCTTCGACTGCATCGTCCCGCCTCATGCGCGGAGCCGTTCCGTCAGCCGCAGGTTCTCCGAGGCGTCCACCGGGCAGTCGATGACCGTGAGCCTGCCGGAGCCCAACGCCTCGCGCAGGGCCGGCCCCAGTCCACCCGCGGACTTGATCCGGCACGCCCGGGCCCCGAAGCTCTCCGCGTACTTCACGAGGTCGGGGTTGCGGAAGTCCACGAACGCCGGTCGGCCGAAGCGCATCATCTGTTTCCAGCGGATCAACCCGTAGCTCTCGTCGTTGAACACCAGCACGACGAACGGGGTCCCGACGCGCTGGGCGGTCTCCAGTTCCTGCGAGTTCATCAAGAACCCGCCGTCGCCCGTCACCGCCACGACCCGGCGTCCCGGATGGACCAGCTTGGCGGCCAGAGCACCGGGCACCGCCATGCCCATGGCGGCGAGACCGTTCGACATGATGCAGGTCCCCGGGCGATGGCACGGGAAGAGGCGCGCCAGCCATGCCTTGTGGGCGCCGACGTCGGAGATGACGATGTCGTCGTCGGCCAACGCGGCGCGCAGGTCGGCGAGGATGCGCTGGGGCCGGAGAGGAAACGACGCGTCCTGCCGCCCCTGCGCCAGCTCATCGCGCAACATCTGCCCGAACCGGAGTCCGTGGACCGCCGGTCGCGGACACGCCAGCGCTGCCAACGCGTCGAGCGATCCCCCGATGTCGCCCACGACGCCGACGCCGACGATGTAGGCGGCGTCCACCTCGGCGGGCGCCATGTCCACGTGCACGATCTGTTTGTCGTGTCCGGGATTCCAGGACCCGGGCGCGTATTCCACGAGATCGTATCCGATGGTGACGACGACATCGGCGTCCTCGAACGCGCGGTTCACGTGGTCCGACACCTGCAAACCGAGGGCGCCGAGCGCGAGCGGATGGGTGTCGGGGATGGCGCCTTTGGCCATGAAAGTCGTGGCCACCGGGAGGTTCAGCCGTTCGGCGAAACGGACCAAGGCGCCCGAGGCGTCCCCCCGGATCACGCCGTTCCCCGCCAGCACGACCGGACGATCCGCCCCGGAGAGGATCCGCGCGGCGATCTCGATCTGCCCGGGAGCGGCGCAACCGGCCTGGGGCGCCTGCACGAGGAGCGGCCGGCCGTCGGTCTCCATGAGGAGCACATCCTCGGGGATCTCGATATGGGTGGCCCCGGGTTTCTCGGATTGCGCGAGCTTGAACGCCTTGCGGAAGGCCTCGGGGATGATCCCGGGCGTGGGCAGGCTGGTGTTCCACTTCGTGATCGGGCGGAACAACGAGACGATGTCGAGATGCTGGTGGGACTCCTTGTGCATCCGGTCGCGCCCGGCCTGGCCGGTGAGCGCGACGAGGGGAGCGCGGTCCATGTCGGCGTCGGCCACCCCGGTGACGAGGTTGGTCGCGCCCGGACCGAGCGTAGAAAGGCAGACACCCGCCTTGCCGGTCAGGCGCCCGTACACGTCCGCCATGAACGCCGCGCCTTGCTCGTGGCGTGTCGTGACGAAGTGGATGGACGAGCCGAGCAGCGCGTCCAGGAGGTCCATGTTCTCCTCTCCAGGGACGCCGAAGATGTGTCGGACGCCCTCGTTCTCGAGGCATCTCACGATGAGTTCGGATGCTTTCATGGGCGATGCGGGACGGGGCGGACGATGCTAGAAACTCGGACAAGGACGGGGACGGGGACAAGGGGCAAGACGCCGACCGGCGCCAAGCGGCCTCCTTCCCACTCGAACCGGGAGAGATCTTCGGAGCTGACCGCACCTGGCGTCGGCACATGTCCGCCCTGTCCGTCGGGTCCGCTCGCAGAACGGCCTCCCGGGGACCGCGTCGGGGCGTAGGTCCCCGTTCTTTGGGTGGTCAGGCTGGTGTCCATAGGATCCAGGCGGTCGAAGGTGTCGGAGAAGAGCCAAGTATCCGCCGCGGTGTCTTTCCCGAAGCAATGTTGCGGCCCCAGAATCCGTCCCGGCGGGTCATGGACGGCCGCAGTCCAAGACCGCTGGCGCGTCGAGTCCGGGTGCGGTCAAAAGTGGCGGACATGGCAGCCACGACGGAGTCGCGCTTGCCCCGGAGAAAACACGGGCCGGAGAGCGGATCTGGAAAAAAAGAAAACAGGAGAACCGCAGTTTTGTCGGCTCCGTTCCTGTTTTCCTGCTTTCCAGATCTACTTTCTCCACAGCGCAGACTCGCACTCTGTTGCCTCACGGACCCGCGATCAGCAGGCGCCGCCCCTTGCCAAGCGCCCATGCCTCTCCTCGCGCCCTGCCGGGTACAACTCGGCGAAACAGCGGAGGACGACTCTGCGCCACGACGGACCGCCGGTCGGAGCCCGGTGCGGCCGGAACCAAACGGTCGGCCCGTCGCGCCGCTTCCCGTGTTCAATCCTCCACCGCGAAGCCGATCTTCAAGGTCACCTGCCAGTGGTGTACCTTGCCCTTCTCGATGTTCCCGCGCGTCTCGACCACCTGGAACCAGCAAAGGTTCTTGATCGTCTTGTGCGCGCGCTTGATGGCCCGTTCCACGGCGTCCTCGATGGACGTCTCGGAAGTGCCGGTGATCTCGATCAGCTTGTAGACTGGGTCTTTCATGGTCTTGATATCGGAAGGCTCGCTCCTACAGATGTCGGGCCGCCGGAGGTGCGGGCCGGGCCCGGCGGCTCCGGCGTCGCTATCCGGCGACCAAGGTGACGGAGACCTCGCCCCGCATCGCTTTCGAGTAGGGGCACGTCTTGTGGGCCGCTGCCATGACCTCCTGCAGGACGGCCTTGCCCGTTCCAGGGATGCGGCCGTGCAGCGCCACGGACAGGTGATAGCTTCCGGCTTCATCCTCCATCAGCCCGACGTCGGCCCGGACGGTCGAACCGGCCGCAGCGATCCCGCGCGCTTTCGCGGCGTTGATCATGGCGCCGTGAAAACAGGCCGCGTAGGCGGCTCCGAAGAGCAGTTCCGGATTAGGGCCGCGTTTCTCCGCTCCGGCCTCCAACGGGTTGCCCAACGTGATCTCGAGAAGACCGGCGGGATCGGTGATGCTGCCGGACCTGCCACCGATGGAGGTCGCCTCGGCGGTGAAGAGTGTTTTCATCATAGGTATCGGAGTGTGTCGCGGGCGCCGAAGAGGTCGGCCAGCCGCTGCGACGACAGTTTTCCGCTTCCGCCGTTCAGATCCGGCCGAGCAACAGCAAGATCAGCAGGATGACCACGACCAATCCCAGGCCGCCGCTCGGGTAGTAGCCCCAGTTCTTGCTGTGGGGCCACGTCGGCAATGCTCCGACGAGGATCAGGACGAGAAGGATGAGGAGGATGGTTCCGATGGACATAGATTGGTTCGTTCGGCGGTGGCGGTCCGTGATCGCTATCGAACGGCCGCGGTCGCCGCGGCGCATCTCGGAGCACTGCCGCCCTCATCGTCACGGCGGGCCCTTGTGTTTCACATGGGGTCTTTACCGGTCCTCCGGTCGATCGGCCAAAGGGCGGTGAGGGCCGGGTTCCACCCCATGCCCGGTGCCCGCGTGCGATCGCATCATGACGCCACGACGCCCGGGCCCGCCGCCGGCAGACCCTCGCTCCTTCCGGCCGAAAACGGCCTGTACCCGCCGCACCATCCGGTCCATGAACCTCGCCCATCTGCACCTCGTCCTGAACCATCTCCCCGTGCTCGGCACGGGCTTCGGCCTCGCGCTTCTGGTCTACGGCCTCTGGCGACGGAGCGACGAGCTGACGAAGACCGCGCTCGGCGTGCTGGTGCTCGTCGCGTTGGCCGCCGTGCCGGTCTACCTGACCGGCGAACCTTCCGAAGAGCTCGTCGAGGCGGTCCCGGGAGTGTCCAAGCCGGCGATGGAGCGGCATGAGCGCGCGGCTTCGTTCGCGTTCATCGGAGTCCTCGTGGTGGGCGTCGCCGCGGCGGCCGGGCTGGTCTTCTTTCGTCGCGGTGCGGCCCTGCCCGGTTGGTTCGCGCTGCCGATCGTCGGGGCCGTGCTGGTCGTCGGGAGCCTGATGGCATGGACGGCGAACCTCGGCGGCCAGATCCGCCACACCGAGATCCAAGGAACGTCCGGCGCCGAGATTCCGCGGCATTGAGCGCATCGCCCGCCATGGCCACCCCCTCACCTTCCAGCGCCTCCCCTTCCACCATGGGTGCTCCGTCCGCAGCGGCTCCGTCTCCCGCGGGACCTTGGTGGACGCCGGCCGTCCTCTGGCAGCGCAAGTCCACGGTGATCGCGGCGGTCGCGCTGGCGGCCATCGCGGCCCATCTGGTCCTCCGTTCCGGGGTCCACGCGGCGACGGTGACGCAGGACATCCCGCTCTGGATCCTGATGGCCGTCGGCGGACTGCCCCTGCTCGCCGACCTGGCGCGCAAGCTTTTCAAGGGCGACTTCGGTTCCGACCTGTTGGGCGGCATCTCGATCATCACCTCGGTGCTGCTCGGCGAACATCTCGCGGGCGCCATCATCGTGCTGATGCTCGCCGGCGGAGAAGCGCTGGAGAGCTACGCGCTGCGGAGCGCCTCCTCGGTGCTGGCCGCGCTGGCGAAACGGATGCCGTCCGCCGCGCACCGTCGGGAAGGCACGGCGATCGTCGACGTCCCGCTGGTCAACGTCGCGGTGGGCGACACGCTGGTGGTCTATCCTCACGACATCTGCCCGGTGGACGGCGTCGTGACCGAGGGCCACGGCGTGATGGACGAATCGTACCTCACCGGCGAACCGTTCCAGATCACCAAGACCTCCGGCTCCGAGGTCCTCTCCGGCGCTGTCAACGGCGGGTCCGTGCTCACCATCCGGGCCACGCGGCCGGCCTCGGATTCCCGCTACTCGAAGATCATGGAGGTGATGCGGGAATCGGAGAGCAAGCGTCCCGCGCTCCGACGTCTCGGCGACCAGATCGGCGCCTGGTACACCCCGCTCGCGCTGGTGGTGGCCGGCGGGGCATGGGCGGCGAGCGGCGATCCGGTGCGCTTCCTCTCGGTCCTCGTCATCGCGACGCCGTGCCCGTTGCTGCTCGCGATCCCCATCGCCATCATCGGCTCGATCTCGCTGTGCGCGCGCCGTGCCATCATCGTGAAGAGCCCGGTCGTCCTGGAGCAGATCTCCGGATGCCGCACCGCCATCTTCGACAAGACGGGGACGCTCACCTACGGCGAACCGAGCCTGACCGGGCAGGTCGTGGGGACAGGCTTCACGCAGCAGGAGGTCCTCACCTTGGCGGCGAGCCTGGAGCGCTATTCGAAGCATCCGCTGGCGCGGGCGATCCTCGCCGCGGCGAGCGAGGCCGGCATCGCGTTGCCCGAGGCGGTCGAGGTCGGCGAGAAGCCCGGCGAAGGCCTGCGCGGCACGGTGTCCGGACGGACCGTGCAGATCACCAGCCGCAACAAGCTTGCCGCCCAGGACGTCCCCGGCGCGGAACAGTTGCCGCCCGTCGCCGGCGGGCTGGAATGCGTGGTCGTCGTGGACGGGCGCTACGCGGCGGTCTTCCAGTTCCGCGACGCGCCGCGCAAGGAGAGCGGGGCCTTCGTGCGGCACCTCGGACCGAAGCACCGATTCGACCGGGTGATGATCGTGTCCGGCGACCGCGAGGAGGAGGTCCGCCATCTCGCCGGACTCGTCGGCATCACCGAGATCCACGCGCAGCAGAGCCCCGAGCAGAAACTCGCGCTCGTCCGGGCCGAGACGCTGCGGGCCAAGACGCTCTACGTCGGCGACGGCATCAACGACGCGCCGGCGATGATGGCGGCCACCGTCGGCATGGCCATCGGGCAGAACAGCGACGTCACCGCCGAGGCCGCGGGCGTCGTGGTGATGGACAACTCGCTGGAGAAGGTCGACGAGTTCATGCACATCAGCCGCCGGATGCGCGCCATCGCGCTCCAGAGCGCGGTCGGCGGCATGGCGCTCAGCGTGGTCGGGATGGCCTTCGCCGCCACCGGCCACCTCGGTCCCGTGAGCGGTGCGGTCGCACAGGAGGTCATCGACGTCCTCGCCGTGCTCAACGCCCTCCGCGCGGCGTTCCCGCCGAAGGTGATCCATGATCTCTGACGCGGTCCCGTCCGGCGCACCGACCGTGCTCGTGCTCAACGGCGGTTCGTCGAGCATCCGGTTCGCGGTCTTCTCGGCGACGTCGCCGCCCGTGCTCCGCTTGTCGGGCAAGCTCGCCCCGGTCGGCGGGACGGCCCCGGCCACGCTCCGGCTCCGCACGCCGGGCGGCGATGTGGTCGAGGTCCCCTCCGGAAGCGGCGGAGACCATCGTGCCGCGGCGACCGGCCTGCTCGATGCCATCGCGGCGCATCCGGCCACCGGCAGGGTCCGCGCGACCGGGCATCGGCTGGTCCACGGCATGGAGCGCCACGACCCGGAGCCGGTCACGCCGGCGTTGCTCCGGGAGCTCGTGCGCATCGTGCCGTTCGCCCGCGAACATCTGCCGCGCGAGATCGAGCTGGTCCGCTTGGCCGGTCGCCGTTTCCCCGGGATCCCGCAGGTCGCGTGCTTCGACACCGCGTTCCACCAGACGATGCCGGCGGTCGCGAGACGCCTGCCGATCCCGCGCCGGTTCGCCGAAGCGGGCGTGCGCCGGCACGGGTTCCACGGCATCTCGTACAGCTACCTGATGGAGGAGCTCCTCCGCATCGATCCCGCTGCGCGGCGCAAGCGGATCATCCTCGCCCACCTCGGCAACGGAGCGAGCCTCGCCGCGGTGCGCGACGGCCAGGGCATCGACACGACGATGGGCTTCACGCCGACCGGCGGGCTGATGATGGGCACGCGTTCCGGCGACCTGGATCCCGGGGTGATCTCGTGGTTCACGCGCGACGCCGGCATGTCCCGCGCCGCCATCGACCGGATGCTCGACCACGGATCCGGACTGCTCGGCGTGTCCGGCACGAGCGCCGACATGCAGGTGCTGCTCGGGCTCGAGGCCTCGGATCCGCGGGCCGAGGAAGCGGTGGACCTCTTCTGCCATCTGGCGAAGCGATGGATCGGCGCGATGGCGGCGGTGCTCGGCGGCGTCGACACGTTGGTCTTCGCCGGCGGCATCGGCGAGAACGCGCCCGACGTGCGTTCACGGATCTGCGACGGCCTGGATTTCCTGGGCATCACCATCGATGGACGGCGGAACCGAGCCGGATCGGCGCTCGTCTCGAAGGCATCGCGTCCGGTGCAGGTGCGCGTGATCGCCACCGACGAGGAACAGATGATCGCCCGCTCGGTGATGCGCGTCGTCGGACCGGACCATCCGGGGCCGCCGCGATAAGCCGGGTTTGACCCCATTCCCGGCCGGGGTCGCAGGGCGGATGCTGAGGACCATGGCTCTCATAGGAAGTCCCGGCACAAGATCCACGCGGGCGACGACCCCGGGCCGCTCCGCTGTCACAACACACTGCCCGCGCAGGCTTCCGCTCGTTGCCCTGCTCTCGGCCGCCGCCCTGTCCTGCGCGCTCCTCGCCGGCGAAGCCCCGGTGCCGCTCGGCGCCGCGGCGACCTACGCGGTCCTCGCCGGCTCGAGCGTCACCAGCACCGGCGGCACGACGCTCCACGGCGATCTCGGCATCAGCACCGGCACCGCGCTGTCGGGATTCCCGCCGGGATCGGTCGACGGTTCCCTCCATCTGGGCGACACGGTCGCCGCGAGCGCGAAGGCCGACCTCCGCGTGGCCTACGACAACGCGGAAGGGCGGCCGTTCGGTCCGGACCTGCTGCTCCTGGCCGGCAACATCGGCGGGCAGACGCTCTACCCCGGGCTCTACCGGTCGAGCTCATCGCTGGCGGTCTCGTCCGGCGATCTCACCCTCGACGCCGGCGGCGACCCGGAGGCCGTGTTCATCTTCATGATCGCGTCCACGCTCACCACGACCTCGGGCCGCCAGGTCGTCCTCAGCGGCGGCGCGAAGGCGGCGAACATCTTCTGGCAGGTCGGCAGCTCCGCAACGCTCGGGAGCAGCTCGGTCTTCAAGGGCACGATCCTCGCCCGGCAATCCATCACGATGGCGACCGGCGCGACCTTGGACGGACGCGCCCTCGCGCTGACCGGCGGCGTCACGCTGGACCAGGGCACCATCGTCGTCCCGTCCTCCGGCCCCCTGCCGCTGCAGATCAGCCAGATCTCGTACGCGCCGGACGGCACGGTGACGTTGACGATTGTGAACACACCTGGGCGCCAGTTCATGCTCCAGTCGTCCCCCGACCTCGTGACGTGGACCACTGACGCTTCGCCGACCCCTGTTTCGAGCCCTTACGTGACGACCGACGCCGTCGGGACCTCGCTGCCGATGCGCTTTTATCGGGCCTTCTATCCGTGACCCATCGGACGCCGAGCGACCCGGGCCCGGGTTTCTCGGCATCCAAGCAACGTGGTCCGGGCCCGCCCTCCATGACCCTTATGACGACCCCGACGACAGGAAGATCCACCCACCTCCCGCTCACGACGCAGCCTCGGCCCGCGACCTCCCGACGGTTGCTCTACCCGGCGGCGGCGTTGGCGATGCTGGCCTTCGCGGCCCCGGCGCAGGCGCAGCACATCGTGAACGCGAGCCGCGACTGCACCTGCACCAACCTGGTGGTCAACCTGGCGAAGTTCCCGGACGACCGGATGATCGTGCAGTTCGGGAACGTCTCGGTCCCCGGCCGCTATGATTTCGCGGCGCAGAAGATCGTGGCCGTCCTGCCGCCCGGCACGCCGGCCGGCACCTATCTGCTGAGCATCTTCGGCGGGAACGGTGATTCGTACTGCTCGGTGGAGGTCGACCTCCCCTGCTGCCAAGCCGGGACGGCCGGACCGGCCGGACCCGCGGGAGCGATGGGCCCGACCGGCCCGACCGGAGCGCGGGGTCCGACCGGTCCGACAGGCACTCCGGGAACCAACGGGATGGCGGGGGCGACCGGCGCCACCGGTGCGGCCGGGACGAACGGACTGCCGGGGATCCCGGGCACGAACGGTATCGCCGGCGCCATCGGGCCCGTCGGTCCAAAGGGGGCGACGGGTCCTGTCGGCGCAGCGGGAGCGATCGGCTTGTCCGGTACCAACGGCGCGCCTGGGCTCGCCGGGATCGCAGGACGCGACGGCTTGCCCGGAGCGGTCGGCGCGAACGGACCGGCGGGCGGCATCGGACCTATCGGACCTATCGGCCTGACAGGCGCAACAGGCCTGCCCGGATCCATCGGACCCGCGGGTCCTCTCGGACTCACCGGACCCGCCGGCGGCATCGGCCCCATCGGGCCTCTCGGCCTGACCGGCGCCACCGGACTCGCCGGAGCGATCGGTCCGGTCGGTGCAACGGGCTTGCCCGGATCCATCGGCCCCGCGGGTCCTCTCG
>JBBRQL010000028.1:0-27748 GCA_038226425.1 Verrucomicrobiota bacterium | reverse complement strand
CTGCGCACGCCGGAGTACATGAAGGAGCTGGTCCAGAACCACGTGTCCGGCCACATGAAGGTCGCCCCGGAGCACATGCATCCGGACGTGCTGCGCCGCATGCGCAAGCCGGCGGGCGATTTCCCGGCGTTCATGGAGAAGTTCTTCGAGCTGAGCGAGGAGGCCGGCAAGGAGCAGTATCTCGTGCCGTATTTCATCTCCAGCTTCCCCGGTTGCACCGAGAAGGAGATGGGCGCGGTCGAGCAGTTCTTGAAGGAGGAGAAGTGGAACCTCCAGCAGGTCCAAGATTTCATCCCGCTGCCGATGACCGGTTCCGCGGCGATGTACGTGACCGGCCTCGACATCAACACCGGCAAGCCCATCCCCGTGGTCCGCAACGCCGGCGACCGGGAACGGCAGAAGCGCATGTTGCGGCCGAACGCGGCGAACCAGGCCCGCACCTGCGGCAGCCGCAGCGAGGCCGCGCAGATGGACACCGTGGATTGACCGGCCCGTCGGCGAGGACGGGAGACCGCTTTCGCAGATGCCGATTCTCCGGAGGATTCCGTTCGCTATGTCGCCGGAAGACGGCGAGGTTGGCCGACTGAATCCGTCGCTTGTCAGCCCCGATAATTCCTCCGAGACGCCGCTGCCCGCAGCCGACCGCCAGGACATCACCCCGACCGACACCGCCCAGCCGCCCCGGTCCATCCGGGACTTCGTCGGCCGCGAAGATTTCCCGCGCTGCGTGCTCGGCGAGACCGTGGACATCGGGGGCCGCATCGGCGTGGTCGTCCAGGTCGTGAACCAGTCGCTCAAGGTGAAACCGCCAGAAGGCGCCATCCAGAGCTTCAACGCGCAAGCCTTGCGCAAGCTGTACGGAACGACCGAGCGCCCGCCGGTCGAGCCGGTCGCACCGCCGACCGCAGAATCCTTCGAGCGCCCCAAACCCATCCGGCAGCCCCGTGCCTCCGAGGTCGTGGAGGAAGCGCCGGCCGAGGTCGTGGCGCGGGTTTTCATCGCCGAGCCCGATTTCAGCCAACCCGCACGGCCGATCACCGAGTTCATCGACCGTGAGGACTTCCCGAAGTGCGCCTACGGGCAGCACGTCGAGATCGGCGAGTTCGCCGGCGTCGTCGTCGAGCTCGTGAAGCAATCGCTCAAGATCCGCGACGCCGACGGCTATCTGCGCAGCTACAACGGACCCGTGCTGCGGAAGCTCTACGGCAAGCCCTGAACGGCCGCGGCCCGGCTTCGGCGACGCCTTCGGTCACGGCGTCGCCGAAGCCGTCAGGCGCTTGGGCAGCTTCGCCTTGTCGCCGATCTGGAACAGTTGCCTCTTCGCTTCCGCGACCAGGAACTTCACCTCCTTGAACGGTTCGTGGCCGATGTCCTGCCAGCGGACCAAGCCATCGCCGTCGATCAGGAAGAGCCCGTGCAGCGGGACTTCCTCGAACCCGTCGTAGGCGCGATAGCGGCGGAAGACCTCGCGGGACGCATCGGCCACCAAAGGGAACGGGAAGCCGCCCGCGGCCTTCGCTTGGGACTGGGTCTTGCCCAGCGCCGCGACGGAATCCGCGCTGACCGCCAGCAACTCGACGCCGGCCGCCTTGAAATCCGGGACCGCCGGGGCGAGCGCGTTGAGTTGTTCGAGGCAATGCAGGCAACCGTGTCCGAGATAGAACACGACGAGCACAGGACGGCCGCGGTAGTCGAGGAGCGAGACGGTCTTGCCGTCCGCGGTCGGCAACGTGAATTGCGGTGCGGCGACAGGCGACCAGCGGAAAGGCCCGAGCGTGGCCAGGTCAGGACGTTCGCCGGTATCGTCCCGCTTCACCGCCGCGACGCGCCAGTCGTCCGGCAGCTTCGACTCCGCGGCGAGCGGGCCGAGGCGTCGGAACACCAGCATGTCCAGATCCAGGAACGCCGACCGCTCCCGTAGCTTGGCGAACGCCTCCTTCGCCTCGTTCGTCTTGCCGCATCGCCAGAGCACATCGGCGTGGTTCGCGAGGATCTGGACCTGGTTGGTCCCGCCTTCGACGGCTTCCTTCGCGAGCTTCTCCGCCTGGTCGTTCTGGCCCAGCGCAAGCCAGAGGAGCGACAACCGCTCCTTCGAGACGCTCTTGAGCGCGGTGACCTGGTTGGTGAGCCCGTCGGATTTGCCGTCGGCCAACGACTCCAGCACGCGCAGTTCCGCGGTCCATTCGTCCAGACGCTTGAGGTCCTCGGCGTGGCTCTCCAAGGCGGCGGTCATCGCCTTCTTGGTCTCCTCGTCGCTCTTCTTGTCGGTCTTGGCTTTGGCCTCGGCGGCATCCACCGACGCGGCCCGGGCGGTCCGGACCACCTTGGCGGCGGCCTCCAGCGCGGCGATCTGGGCACGACCTTCCACCAGGTTGGTCCGGGCGAACCGGGCCACGCCGAGCAGCCGGGCTCGCCGCGCCTGCTCGATGCCGATCGCGGTCGGCTCGAGGTAGAAACTCGCTCCGAGCGCGAGCGCATCGTCCCATAGCTCGTAGCGGAGCAGCGTCTCCGTCAAGCGGCGTCGACCATGGCTCGCTGTGTTGCCGCCCGAGGCGTAAGGCGTCCCGTCCTCCTTCAGGTCGAGCGCGTTCAGCTTCGGATGCCGGGGCATCTCGATCATGTTGAGCGTGAGCGCGACGGCGTCGCGGACGCGCCCGACGTAGTTGAGGGTCTGCGCGAGCCATTCGCTGTTGTGCGCGTAGTTGTGGATCTGGTCGGGCAGCAGCCGGTCGCGCATGATCTGGGCGTTGTCCACCCGCACGCTCGCCTCCTGCTGCCACGCCATGTCCTCGTAGCGCTTGAGCTTGTTGAAGGTGTGGCCGGGCATGTGCCACAGGTGCGCGATGCCCGGACCGCTCTGCCCGGCGCGCGCCGCCGAGGGGAGCGCGCGGACGGCCGTGGGGTCGTTCTCGCCGTCCCAGAGATGGATGCGGTAGTGGTGCGCCGGATGCATCGGCTGCGCGGCGAAGATCTCCTTCAGCAGCGATTCGATCGCCTGCGCGCTGGAGATGGGCAGACCTTTGCCCGCGCTTTGCCAGATGTGGACCGCGAGGAACGCCTTGGCCTCGATGTCGTCCGGGAACTCATAGACCAGGTTCTCCAAGGCGCGCGTCAGGTCGCGATGACGTTCCTTCTCGTCCTTCTTCGGATCCTTCCGGAACTCGGCGAGCGCCTCGATCCAAAGCAGCTCGCGATGGCTGACCGATCCCTTGCGCTGGACCGCTTCCTTGATGAAACCGGCGGAGCGTTCGGCGTTGTCGATGGTCGCCATCGCCGAGCCCCAGTAGGCCATCGCGCAGTTGGTGTCGTGGACCGCGGCCTGACGGACCGAACGTTCGGCCTCGAGATACCAGAACCCGTGCAACTGCCCGACGCCTTGGGTGAAGAACTTCTGCGCCAGCTCGTTCGTCGTGGTGATCGGGAAACGGACATCGGGCATGCCCGCCATCAGATAGGCCGGTTGTCTCGGCCCTTCGTTGAAGGCCTCGCCGTGCAGCGAGTGCCCGGGCACGACCGACGGCGCGTCGTCCGGCGGCGCGTTGGTGGTCGAGGCGGCCAGCACGGAGCCGCCGGCCCAAAGCGAGATTGCGAAGCGGCACCAACGCGAGAAATCCATGGTCAAGACGATAGGTTTCACGGCGGCCGGGCCAAGGCATTTCCCGCTACGGCCCTCGCATGGCCTGACCGAAAACGACGCGCGCATGATTTCCAGTAACGACCACCGGAAAATGCTTCTGAGGTGGGTAGTGGATGACTACAAACCGATGAGCACGACCTTGAAAGAAGCGAGTCCATGCCCGAACTGCGGACGCCCGTTGCCCTTGGGTGCGTTGGCCGGCCTCTGCCCGGCTTGTCTGCTGGCCCAAGGCTTCCCGACCGACGCCGGCGGACCGGAGAAGCCGGGCCGGTTCGAGGCCCCGCCGCGGGAGCGGATCGCCGCGTTGTTCCCCCAGCTCGAGGTGCATGCCTTGATCGGCACGGGCGGCATGGGAGCGGTCTACAAAGCCCGGCAGCCGTCGCTCGACCGCTGGGTCGCTCTGAAGGTGCTGCCAACGGACGGTCCCGGCGGCGCGCTTTCCGAGGAGCGCTTCAACCGCGAGGCCCGTGCGCTGGCCCGCCTGGGTCATCCGAACATCGTGGGCGTCCATGAGTTCGGGCAGGTCGGCGGGCTGCATTACTTCATCATGGAGTTCGTGGACGGCGCGAATCTCCGCCAACTCGGGCAGGCCGGCCGCCTTTCGCCGCGCGAGGCGCTGCAACTGATCCCGCAGATCTGCGACGCGCTCCAGTACGCGCACGACGAAGGCGTGGTCCATCGCGACATCAAGCCCGAGAACGTGCTCGTGGACCGCAAAGGCCGCGTGAAGATCGCCGACTTCGGCTTGGCGAAGATCCTCGGCGCCGATCCGGCGGCGGCACGCCTGACGATGGAGGGCCAGGTGATGGGCACGCCCCACTACATGGCGCCGGAGCAGGTCGAGCGCCCGCTCTCGGTCGACCATCGGGCGGACATCTATTCGTTGGGCGTCGTCTTCTACGAGCTGCTCACCGGCGACCTGCCGCTGGGCAAATTCCTGCCGCCGTCGCGCAAGGTGCAGGTCGATGTCCGGCTCGACGAGATCGTGATGCGCGCCCTGGAGAACGATCCCGCGCGCCGTTACCAGCACGCCAGCGAGGTGAAGAGCGGCGTGGCGAGCGTCACAGGGACACCGCCGCCTGGATCCGGCGGCGGACCGCCAACGGATCCGTGTGCAAAGCTGGCACCAGGCAAGTGCTGGTGGAAGGCGGTCACCCCGGTCCGGGCGGCCATCACGGTATGGCTTCTGGTGGCCGTCATAATAGAGTTCTGCAAGCTCAACGTGCCGCTCATCTACCACGCAAAAGCGCGGATCAACGTCGTTGCGAGGGTGGGCGACGGAGGCATGATGCTTCCGGCGCCGCTTGATCAGTCTTCTGTGGAGGCCGCGCTGGGGAAGGTCAAATCGCGAGCGGTTCTGGACCTGGTGGTCGATCGATTGAATCTCAAGACCCGATGGGCCCATCGGTCTGAGAACGGACGACTCTCAGACATCGCTGCAGCGATGTCGCTCGGATCAATGCTCACAGCGCGACAGTTCCGAAGCTCGAACATCATCGAGATCGAGTGCATGAACGAGTCCGCCAACGAAGCTGCTGAAGTGGCCAACGTTGTCGCCGAGGCATTCATCGACCTCTCCCGCGACCCGGCATCGAAGGCGGCTGCGGGTGTCGAGCTGATCGATAGCGCACAGCCACCCCTCCGCGGTGCCGTTCTCTACGAACCGCACCGGGTTGTCGCGTGCGCGCTCCTAGGCTCGGTCTTCAGCGGTGCCGCGGCAATCTTCGTTGGGTCGATGCGGCGGAGGGCAGGGATCGGCGGCCCGACCGGGGACGCGCGCCGGCAGCGGCTCGCGATCTGGGTGGCTTCCGTGGGGTTTGCTCTGCTGGCTTTCGGAATCGCGTTCTTCACCGGAGCTTTAGCCGGAATCGCCCGCAGGTGACCCATTGGGAGCCCTATTCGCGGCGATTCGCGTGTTTCGCGGACACTGCTCACGGGTTAGAGAAAAGAATAGCCAGTGACACCTGCACCCTCAACCAGCGTGACCAACGCGCCCCGCGACGTCTTCGTCACCACGCGTTGGACCATGGTGCTGTCCGCCGGCCGCAAGTCCTCGCCGCACTCCGACCGCGCGCTGGGCGAGCTGTGCCAGACCTACTGGTATCCGCTCTACGCCTACGTCCGCCGGCAGGGGAAGGCGAAGGAGGACGCGGAGGACCTGGTGCAGGGGTTCTTCGCGCGCTTCCTGGAGAAGAACCATCTCGAAGGGTTGGCCGCCGAACGCGGCAAGTTCCGCGCGTTCCTGCTCGCCTCGCTCAAGCATTTCCTCGCCAACGAATGGGACAAGTCGCAGCGCCAAAAACGCGGCGGCGGCGCGGAGCATCTCTCGCTCGATTGGCAGGACGCCGATTCACGCTATCACCTCGATCCTCCGGATCCGGCGAGCCCGGACCGCGCGTTCGACCGCGGATGGGCGCTCGCGTTGCTGGAGCGCGTCATAACGCGGTTGCTCGACGAGTGCGCGGCCGACGGCAAGGCACAGCTCTTCGAGCAGGCGAAGGGTTTCTTGATGGTGGGCCAAGCGGTCATCCCCTACGCGCAGGCGGCCGCCGGACTCGGGATGGACGAAGGCGCCGTCCGCGTGGCCGTGCACCGGCTCCGCAAGCGCTACCGCGAACTGCTCCGCGACGAGATCGCGCAGACGCTCGACGACCCGTCGCAGGCAGAGGAGGAATTGCGCGCGCTCCAAGCCGCGCTCGCAAGCTGACGCGCCGGGAACGGACGGACGGAGGGAACGACGCCAGCTCAGCCGGAACCATGCAGATAAATCCGGGTGGAACGGCCAACCTGGCCGTTCTCGGCGGCAACTTGCCGCCGAGCTTCGGCACAAGGACGCACCCACCAGAGGGTGCGTGCCCGGCGCACCCAACGCGGCGGGCTGGTAGCCCGCCCCAACGGGCCGGTGGCCCGTTCCACCCCGGCCTTTGACTGCATCGTTCCGGCTCAGAGACGCGCAAGTCGCGGAGGCGGGCCGGTGAGTGATCCGTGTTCAGTAAGCAGTAAGCAGTGAGCAGTGAGCAGTAAGCAGTGAGCAGTGAGCAGTGTTCAGTGAGCAGTGAGCGGGGAGCAGTGAGCGGGGAGCGGGGAGCGGGGAGCGGGGAGCGGCGGTTCCACCAATGCCTGCGGCTACCTATTCATTCTCGGCCCACTGATCACCGATCACTGATCACTGCCCCGATCACCTCCCCACCGGCAGCAGCGTTGACGCACCCCGCCGCCGGCTCCTAGCGTCCGGACATGTCTTCCCGCGCCCTGATAGCCGCCGCCCTGTCGTTTTTCGCCGTCGTCATCTCCAGTTGCTCGACGACCGGGGCCGCGTCGGCCCGGCCGGTCCGCGCGCTGCTGATCACCGGCGGATGCTGCCACAACTACGCCCTCCAGAGCGCGCAGCTCACCAACGCGGTCGGGCACCACGCCCGCGTCGAGTGGACCATCGTCAACGAGGGCGGCACCGGGACCCGCGCCGAGATCCCTCTCTACGGTGATCCGGACTGGGCGAAGCACTACGACGTGGTCGTCCACAACGAATGCTTCGCCGACACCCGGTCGCCCGAGTACATCCGCAAGATCACCGCCGCGCACCGCGCCGGCGTGCCGGCCGTGGTGATCCACTGCGCGATGCACACCTACCGCGCGACGGACGTGGACGATTGGCGCGAGTTCCTCGGCGTCACCAGCCGCCGGCACGACCACATGAGCCGTTATCCGGTGACGAAGGTCTCGCCCGCCCACGCCATCGTGAAGGGCATGCCCGACGGCTGGGTGACGCCGAAGGACGAGCTCTACATCATCGAGAAGCTCTGGCCCGGCGCGCAAGCGCTCGCCACCTCGGTGAGCGAGGCGGACGGCAAGGCCTATCCGGTCGCGTGGATCAACCGCTACGGCAAAGCCCGCGTCTTCGGCACCACCTACGGCCATTCCGACGAGACGTTCAGCGATCCCGTGTTCCTCGAGTACGTGAGCCGCGGATTGCTCTGGGCCGCCGGCCGGCTCCCGGAGTGAACGGGACCGGGATAGCGCCGGGCCTCACGAGTTGAGCGAAGCCATCCACTCGCCGACGGCGCGGCGGATCTCTTCGCCGGTCCTCGCCCGCGGCGTGGCGAACTTCGGCGTGAACCAAGGGAAGGCCCCGGTCAGGTCGGACGTCACCAGGATCTGTCCGTCGCAATCGGGCCCGCTGCCGATGCCGAGCGTCACCATGCGCGGACAGTCCTTGGTGATCTGCTTCGCGACCGGCGGCGTCACCAGTTCCAGCACGCACGCGAACGCGCCCGCCGCGTCGAGGGCCGCCGCGTCGTCGAGCAGCTTCGCGCGGCCGGCGTCGTCGCGTCCTTTGATGCGGTACTTCCCGCCTTCCTCGACCACGTGTTGCGGCAGCATGCCGAGGTGGGCGCAGAACGGGATGCCCGCGGCGAGGATCGCTTCGACCTGCGGCAGGATCTCGCGGCCGCCTTCCGCCTTCACGAACTCGGCGCCCGCTTCGACCAGTCGACGGGCGTTGGCGACGGCCTGCTGCGGAGAATCGTAGCTGCGGTACGGGAGGTCCGAGCCGACCAGCGCCGACGGCTTGGCGCGGACGACGGCGCGCGTGTGGTGGAGCATGTCGTCCATCGTGACATGCGTGGTGTCGGGATGCCCGAGCGCGACCATGCCGAGCGAATCACCGACAAGCAGGAAGGGCACGCCGGCCTCGTCGAGCAGCTTCGCGCCGGGGAAGTCGTAGGCGGTGAGCGCCGCGACCTGGGCGCGGCCCTTCATCTGCGCGATGGACTGGACGGTGGTCTTCTGCGGGATCCCGGCGACGTTCACGGGAAGGACGTTCGCGGGAAATCTGCCGGCGTCCAATCCGCAAAAGAGCACGGATTTCCCGGTCCGCCTCTTATGGAGGGTGCGATCCGAAGTGGCGGGCACGGGACCGCGGGTAGCGCAGAGTTGGACTCTGCTGTTCCGCGGATTTGAAATCCGCAGACGCCACCTGTGCCCATGCGCACAGATAATTTCTCACGCCTTGCCGAGTCCAACTCGGCGAAACAGCAGAATGCAATTCTGCGCTACGTCCGGCCGCCGCTTCGGATCGTACCCGTCGCTGGAAGCCCGCTTGCCCGCCTCGCCGGTCTTCGCCAGTTTCCTCCGCGTGCCGCCGTTCCAGATCATCTTCAACCCGACCAGCGCCGCCGAGCTGGCGAAGCTGCCCAAGGACCTCCAGCTGCATGTGCTCGGAGAGTTCCGCGGGTTGCCCCGCGAGCTGCAGCGGGACGACGCGCAGTTCGGCCATCTCTCCCGGAACAACCGGACGCTCACGCGCTACCGGCTCGGCGATTACCGCGTGTACTTCGAGCGGCATCCGCTCGGCGTCGTGGTCCACCGCATCCTGAGCAAGCACACGCTCAAGGATTTCCTCTTCCGCTCGAACCTCGCCGAGGACGAGGACGGCAAGCTGCAGGACAACCCGAAGTTCTGGGAGCTGATCGAGCAGACCAAGGCCCCCGCCAAGAAGGCGGCCTGATCCGGGCCGCTGCCATCCATGGAGAACCCGCCGCCACCGATGGCGCCGTCCGGACCGCAGACGCCCCGGCGCGGCCGCGGCAACTGGTGGGGCCTGGGCGCGTTCCTCGCGCTGGTCGCGGGCAAGCTGAAGTTCTTCCTGCCGGTGCTGAAGTTCCTCCCCCTGGTCCTCAAGACCGGCGGTTCCATGCTCCTGATGATCGGCGTGTACACGGTGATGTTCGGGTGGAAGTTCGCCGTCGGGTTCGTGCTCCTCATCTTCGTCCACGAGATCGGGCACGTCCTCGCCGCGCAACGGTGCGGCGTCCGGGTGAGCGCGCCGTTCTTCATCCCGTTCTTCGGCGCGCTCATCATGCTGAAGGAGCTGCCGAAGAACGCCTGGACCGAGGCGCGCATCGCCATCGGCGGTCCGCTGCTCGGCGCGGTCGCGGCCGGCGCCTGCCACGCGCTCCACGTGGCGACCGGACATCCGCTGCTGCTGGTCTTGGCCTACTTCGGATATTGGCTCAACCTGTTCAACCTCGCGCCGGTCGGGTTCTTCGATGGCGGCCGGATTGTCACCGCGATCTCGCCCTGGATGTTGCTGGTCGGTTTCAGCGGGCTCGGGACGCTGGCGGTCTGGCGGTTCCGCGACAGCGATTCGGTCGGAGCGTTCCTGGAGCACAACTTCATCCTGCTCGTCGTGCTGTGCTTCGCGCTGCCGCGGATCTTCTGGCTCTTCAGGTCCCGCAAGTCGCCGGAGCAGCTGCGCTATTTCGAGGTGACGGGCGGACAGCGCGCCACGATGGCCGTGCTCTATTTCGGGCTGGCCGGACTGCTCGCGGCCGGGATGTTCGCGGCCAAGGTCGCCATCACGGCGCTGGACCTGCGGTGAGCGAAGAAGGCTGTCACGTCGCGCTTTGAATCCGGTTCCGGCGGGAGTATGCCTCCCCGCACATGACCGCCCCCGTCCTCGAGCTGCGGAACGTCACCAAGACGTACGGGTCGTTCACGGCCGTAAACAATCTCTCGCTGGCCGTGCCCGCAGGTTGTGTCTACGGCTTCCTCGGACCGAACGGTGCCGGCAAGACCACCAGCCTGCGGATGATCCTCGAGATCATCCGGCCCACCAGCGGCACCATCACCTTGCTCGGATCACCGAGCGCCCTCGCGGTCCGCAGCCGCATCGGCTACCTGCCGGAGGAGAAGGGTCTCTACAAAAAGATGAAGGCGTGGGCGATCATCGCGTATTTCGCCACGCTGAAAGGCATGGGCCATCGCGCCGCCAAGGCCCGCGCCTTCGAGCTGCTCGAGCGCTACGGCCTCAAGGATTTCGCCGAGGCCAAGACCGAGGCGCTGTCGAAGGGCATGGGCCAGAAGGTCCAGGTCCTCGCCGCCATCGCGCACGACCCCGAGTTCGTGATCCTCGACGAACCGTTCTCCGGTCTCGATCCGGTGAACCAGACCGTGATGGAGGACATCATCACCGACCTCCGGAAACGGGGGCGCACGGTGATCTTCTCGACCCACGTCATGGCCCACGCGGAACGTCTGTGCGACCACTTGGCCATCATCGCCAAGGGCCGGAAGCTCTTCGACGGCACGCCCGCGGAGGCGAGGGATACGCTGCCCCGCCGGGTCCGCATCCAGACGGCGGATGACATCGGCCCGCTGGGATCGCTGCCGGAGGTCGCCGGTCTGCTCCCGACGGCGGACGGCGGATGCGAGGTGGAACTCCGGCACGGCGCCGACGCCCAAACCGTGCTGCAAGCCTGTTTCGCCCACGGCATCCGCCTCCGGACGTTCCGCTTCGACGAACCCACGCTGCACGACGTCTTCGTGAAGCTCGTCGGGCCGGATGCGAAGGAGGCGGTGTACCGGTGAAGTCCCGCCTCCATCGGATCCACGCACCTCGCGATATCCTTCGCATCATGACCCGTGATGCGCGGTGCGCGGTTCGTCTCCCTGCTCGCAGCGCTCCACCGACGCGGTCCCGTTCTGAGCATCCAACGTTCGAAGTTCAGCGTTCGAAGTTCGGTGTTCAGCTTCTCCCCCTTCCATGAGACCCGCCTTCCTCATCGCCTGGCGCGAGTTCGCCGAGAACGCCAAGACCAAGGGCTTCTGGCTCGGGCTGCTGCTCTTCCCGGCCATCATCACCGCGAGCATCCAGGTGCCGATCTTCCTCGAGAAGAAGGGCACGCCGACACGCCACTTCGTGCTGGTGGACGCCGGCGGCAGCTTCGCGCCGTTGATGCGCGAGAAGCTGGCGGCGGACGAGACGCGCCGTCAGGAGGAGGCGTTGCGAGACTTCGCGCGCAGCGCGACGTACCAGGAGCCGCTCGCCTATTTCATCGACGCGGCCGACAAGCAGCTCGACCTGCCCCGTTGGCGCGCCGCCCAAGGCGCGGACTGGCTGAAGGTCCGCGGCTTCACGCCTCCGACGCCCCGGTTCGCGGAGGCCTCGCTCCCCGATGGCATCGCGGCCGATGCGAAGCCCGACGACGCGGCCCAACGGCTCCGGCCCTGGCTGCGCGGCGAGCGGAAGCTCTCGGTCGACGGCAAAGACGTGGCCCTGTTCGCCGCCGTGCTGATCCCCGCCGACCTGGCGGAACTGGCGCAGGGCAAGGTGGAGAACGGTCGGCGCGGGATCCAGTACTGGTCGGAGAACCTCGCCGACATCGCGTTGCCGCAGCTGGTCGAGAACACGGTCAACGCCGAGCTCCGCCGCCGCGGCTATACCGAGCACGGCCTCGATCCGACGACGGTCCGAACCATCGAGCGGACCCGCGCGCCGATGACGAGCCTCAACCCGAAGAAGGCCGAGGGCGAGGAGGCCGTCGGGATGGCCGACCGTATCCGGCAATGGTTGCCGAGCGCATTCGTCTACCTGCTCTGGATCGCCATCTTCGCCATCGCCCAGATCCTGCTCACCAGCGTGATCGAGGAGCGGTCCAACCGGATCATCGAGGTGCTGTTGTCCTCCGTGACACCCGGCGAGCTGATGGTCGGCAAGCTGCTCGGCATCGCTTCCATCGGGCTCACGATGCTCGCCGTCTGGATCGGCTCGCTGGTGGTCATCGTCGCCTGGAAAGCTTCGGGCATCACGCCCGCGCAGGCGGCAGCGGCGGGCGGCATGGCGCAGTTGCCCGGTGACGTGGCGAGCATCCTCCGCACGACCTGGCTGCTTCCGGCCTTCGCGCTCTACTTCCTGCTGGGATTCCTCTTCTACAGCGGGCTGATCCTGGCGCTGGGCAGCACCTGCAACACCCTCAAGGAGGCGCAGAGCTTCATGGGCGTGATCGTGCTGTTCCTGATGGTGCCGCTCATGTTGATGACCTACATCCCGCGCGATCCGAACGGTCCGCTGGCCACGGCGCTCTCGTGGTTCCCGCCCTACACACCGTTCGTGATGATGAACCGCGTGACGGCCGATCCGCCGATGCGCGACGTCGTCGGGACCTTGGTGTTGATGGTCGTGGCGACCGCCGGAGTCCTGTGGGGCGCCGGTAAGATCTTCCGCATGGGCATCCTCCGCACCGGCCAGCCACCGCGGCTGCTCGAGCTGTTCCGCTGGCTGCGGTCCTGAGCGGCCGGCTCAGCGGCACCGGAGCCACGCACGGAGGTTGCCGAGCCGCGGCGGGAAGTGGAGCCAAGCGGTGCGGAACGCACGACGTGCCCCCGCAAGATCGCCGGCGTCCTTCAGATGGCAGCCGTACTGCATCCATCGGTACGCGAGCCCGCCCTGCCGGACCCAGAGCTCCCGCGGGCGTGATCTGCCCCGGAAGACGCGCTCGACCGTCCGCGCATAGTCGAGGAAAGCCGTGGCTGCGAAGTCGCGATGGCGGTTTGTTCCGTGCATCCGGGCGCGGTACACCGGCTGCTCGACCCTGCGGAACCGGTTCCGCAGGGCCAGCCGGAGCGCGAAATCGAAATCCTCCCCGTGATGGACGGCCTCATCGAACCCCCCTATCGCCTCGACCGCGCGGCGGGGGAACAGTCCTACGAAGATGGTGGCGCCGTATCCGCTCGCGATCGCCGCCAAGAGGTCGCCGGACACGCGCGCGAGGTCCGTCGAGAAATGCGCGGGCCTGTCGAAATCATCCGCGTAGACCTCTTGGGACCCGTAAGGGATCTCCGGTGAGCTGTCCGGGCCGACCGCGGACAAAAGAGCGGGCAAGGCGCCGGGAGCCAAGGTGTCGTCGGCGTCCAAGAAGAAGAGCCACGGGCTTTGGGCGGCCTGCCATCCGCGGTTGCGCGCGGCGGAAGGACCGCTGTTCGCTTGGGTGACCAGGCGGAGACGCGGTTCGACGATGCCGCGGACGACCTCCGCCGTCGCGTCCGAGGACCCGTCGTCCACCACCACGATCTCCGCGACGCAATCGCCTTGGGCCGCCGCGCTGGCGACTGCCTCGGCGACGTACCCCGCGTGGTTGTGGGCCGGGATGACGACCGCGACCCGGTCCGTTCGGTCTGGTGTTGGCGGGCTCATCATCGGCTCGCTAGTCCGATCGAAATCCATGCCGGAGCAAGCTCTTTCTGCCGCCCGTCCCCGGCTTCGGTACCGGTCGCCAAACCCCCGCTTGGCATCGCGGGCCGCGGCGTTAGCATCCCGACACGCACATGAATCCCCCCGCTCCGTCGTCCGACCTCAACCGCCGCGACTTCGTCAAGGCCGGTTCCTTCACCGCGCTCATGGCCGCGCTCGGCGGCGTCCCCATCACCGCGCAGGACGCGCCGAAGAACCCCGACGGGACGTTGGCGGTCCCCAAGGCCGACCCGAACTACAAGGAGAAACCCGCCGGTCCGCCGGTGAAGTTCGGCGTCATCGGTCTCGGCGCGCAGGGACGCGACGTGCTCGCCCAGCTCGGTCGCTTGCCCAACGCGCCGGTCGTCGCCGTGTGCGACAGCTACAAGGCATCCATCAAGCGCGCCTCCGAGGCCGCGCCCAAGGCCAAGACGTACGACGACGCCAAAGCGCTGCTCGCCGACCCGGACGTCCAGGCCGTCGTGATCGCCACGCCCACGCACCAGCACCGCGACCTCGCGCTCGCCGCGATGGCGGCCGGCAAGCACGTGTACCTCGAAGCACCGATGGCGGGCACGATCGACGACGCGCGCACCATCGCGAAGGCCGGGCTGGCGTTGCCGGCGAAGCAGATCTTCCAGGTGGGGCACCAGTTCCGCGCGAACCCTCAGCACCACCACGTGCTGAAGTTCTTCCGCACCGGTGCCTGCGGGAAGACCGCCTCGGCCAAGGCGCAGTACAACAAGAAGCAGTCGTGGCGGCGCGCCTCGCCCAACCCCGAGCGCGAGAAGGCGCTCAACTGGCGCCTCTACAAGGACACCTCGCTCGGCCTCATCGGCGAGATCGGCATCCACGCGATCGACACCATGAGCTGGTACCTCGGCGCCTTGCCGGTTTCGGTGACCGGCTTCGGCGGGATCCAGCAATGGCAGGACGACCGCGATGTCGCCGACACCATCCAGGCGATCGTCGAGTATCCGGGCGGCGTGCGCCTGTCCTACACCGCGACGCTGGCCTGCGGTTTCGAGGGCGAGCACCAGATCTTCCACGGCAGCGACGCCGCCATCCTCATCCGCGACAACAAGGGCTGGATGTTCAAGGAAGTGGACGCGCCGTTGCTCGGCTGGGAGGTCTACGCCCGCAAGGACGACATGTTGTCCGATTCCGGCATCGCGCTGGTGGCCAACGCGACCAAGATCCTCGCGCAGGGCAAGAAGCCGGCCGAGGCCGCGAGCGACACCGATTCACCGCTGAAGTACGCGCTGGAGAAGTTCGTCGGGCATATCAACGACGCCACCAAGCCCGACTGCGGCGCCAAGGAAGGTTTCGAGGCCGCCGTCACCGCGGTGAAGGCCAACGAGGCGGTGGTGAACGGGACGAAAGTGGCCTTCGACAAAGCGTGGTTCACGGTGTGAAGCATGGCCAAATGGAAAAAGACGCTGGCTATGAAGTGGTGATCTATTGGAGCGACGACGACGAAGCCTATGTCGCCGAGGTCCCGGAACTGCCGGGATGCGCCGCTCACGGCGACACCCGTGAGGAGGCGGTCCGGATGATCGAGGAGGCGATCGCTGGAGTGACCAAGGTCGCTCGGGAACTGGGGCACCGCCTGCCCAAACCAAAGGGACGACTAGCCCTTGCCTGACCCCGATGAGCCGTTACCTCGTCATCATCGAACCCACCGCTTCGGGGTTTTCCGCATATTCGCCGGACCTGCCGGGATGCGTCGCCACCGGAGCGACCCGGCCGGTGGTGGAACGGGAGATCCAGGAAGCGATCGAGTTCCACCTGGACGGGATGCGTATCGAGGGGATACCGATTCCGGCACTGTAAAACGAAGCGACATTTGCGAAGTCGCGGCATGAAGGTGGCCGAAGGCGACCAAGGACGAGGCGGTCGAAGAGCACAGGTCCGTTGATGCGGAACGGAAGCGGCCGGGGCGGCTTGAACGATCGGGAACACTTCGTGACACGATCCGGATACAACAGGACCAAGACACTGCTGCTCGTCGCGGCGATGATGTTCCTTGGAGCGGCCTACTGGTCGATCTGGACTTCGCGGAGACCTGTGACGACCGTCACGCTCACGGTCGTCCCCAACGGCGTGCTCGGGTCGTCCAGCAACGTGGTCTTCCGGGTCGCCAACCACGACCGTCGGGCGATCTTGCTGATCGATCTGGTCGTGGAGACGGATACGCCGGCAGGTTGGCGGGAAACGAGCCGCACAAAGCCATCGGATCCGCAGCGCTTGGCGAACGGTGACACGAAGGACGTGACGATCCCGGTGCCCGGCGACGGCAAACCTTGGAGACTGCGCGCCATGTATGGCCGGGACGTCGTCGGGCCGTTGCTCTGGTTGGCGAAGCTCGAATTCGCGGCCTCGAACGGCCGGTGGCCCCCGCCTTCGTTCGGGATCATGGCGGGCCAATACTCGTGCTTCTGCGAGGTCGCCGCGAAGTGAAACCGCATCAAGAGGACACCGTGCCATGCCAAGAAACCAGGACACAGAGCAGGACCACACCGAGTACCACAAGGACGGCAGCATCTGGGCGAAGGGCAAAGTCGCCGGAAGCGTGCCGACGGGTTATTGGGAATGGTTCCGGAAGAGCGGGACGAAGATGCGTTCCGGGACTTTCGAGAACGGCGAGCAGGTCGGCGAATGGACCACCTACGACCAGCAGGGGAAGGTCTACAAAGTCACCCGGATGAAGCCGAAGGCGAAGGCGAAGTAGCCGCCGGGCCACGGCCGCGGTAACGTCGCGCCGATGATCCTCCGCTTGCTCCTTTCGCTCTTGTGCATCGGCAGCGTCGCTCTGCGGGCCGACGCCGCTCCTGCGTCCGCACGGAAGCCGGTCTTCCTCTACTGTTTGCGTTACCAGGCACCGGGCGAGAACCGTTATCCCGCGGACGGCAGCTACAAGGACGTGCTCGACTTGTTACGCCGCAACTTCGAGGTCCGCGTGAGCGACGCGGCGCCGACCGCCAAGCTGCTCGCCGGTGTCGATGTCGTGCTGATCTCCAACCCGGACGAGAAAGCCGTCCGTACGAACGCGCCTCCGGTCCACGTCGGTGCGCCGGATGCCAAGGCCCTCGCCCGTTTCGTCGAGCGCGGCGGCGGACTGGTCGTGCTCGGCAACCAGGAAGGCCACAATCTCGAGATCGACGACGTGAACGTCCTGCTCACCCGCTTCGGCATGCGGTTCACCAACCGCTACCACGACGCGAAGCTCATCCCCGTGCCGGCCGCGACGCCGGTCATCGGCGGGCTGCGTTGGGGATATTACACGGGGAACGAGGTGCTCATCGATGCGGGCCACAAGGCGCGCCCGAAGGCGTGGGTCGTGAACGATCCGTCGCAACCGACCGCCACCGCGAAACGGAACGACGCCGGTGTCCTGTTGGCCGCCGCGACACCGGGCCGCGGTCGCGTGCTGGTGGCGACGGACGCCGGCTGGCTCACGGGCAACGCCCTGCGCGATGTCGGTATCGGCGGCGTGGTGCTGCGCGGACAGGAGAACGCGGAGATCATCCGCCGTCTCGCGCTCTGGGCCGCCGGCCGTTGATCCACCGGCAGCCGGAGGCCGGACCTCAACGCGCCTCGGCGCGGAACCATTCCACGAACTTCGGGATCCCCGCGGCGATCTTCGTCCGCGGATCGTAGCCGAGCTTGGCGCGGGCCTTGGAGATGTCGGCGAAGGTCACCGGCACATCGCCGGGCTGCGGCGGCTGGCGGTCGATGACGGCCTTCTTGCCCAAGGCGGATTCCAGGAGACCGATGAGCTCGTCGAGCCGGACCGTCTGGGATTCCCCGAGGTTGAAGACCTCGTAGCCGAAGTCGTGCGTCGTGCAGGCCAGGACGCCGTCCACGATGTCGTCCACGTAGGTGTAGTCGCGGCGGGTCGAGCCGTCGCCGAAGACCGGGACCGGTTTCCCGGCGGTGATGAGCGAGGCGAACTTGTGGATGGCGAGGTCGGGACGTTGCCGCGGTCCGTACACGGTGAAGAAGCGCAGCATCGTCACGTCGAGCCCGTGGACGTGGTGGTACACGTGGCCGAGCGCCTCGCAGGCGAGCTTGCTGGCGGCGTAGGGCGAGATGGCGGAGAAGATCGGGTCGGTCTCGGCGAACGGCACCTTGGCGTTCACGCCGTAGACCGACGACGAGCTGGCGAGCACGAACTTGCGCACGCCGGCGGCCTTCGCGGCCTCGAGCACGTTCACGGTGCCCTCGACGTTCACGCGTTGGTAGAGCGCCGGTTCGAGCAGGCTCGGCCGCACGCCCGCGCGGGCCGCGAGATGGACCACCTGGTCGAAGCGCGTGCCGTGCAGCGCCGCGTCGAGCGAGGCGCGGTCGGCGATATCGCCTTCGACGAAGGTGAAGCGCGTGCCCGCCGCGTCAGCCGTCCGTGCGATGTCCGCGAGGTTCCGGCGCTTCAACGCGGGCGCGTAGAACGCGTTCAGGTCGTCGAACGCGGTGACCTGGTGCCCGTCGCGGAGCAACCGCTCGCAGACGTGCGACCCGATGAATCCGGCGCCGCCGGTGACGAGGAAGTCCATGCGGCAGGGTGGGCGCCCGGACGGCTCCGGTTCAAGGCCGGGGATGCGGAGGCCGTCCCGCGGTGCCGGTCACGGGGACCGCTCGCCATCGACATCTGCCGGGGCCGGAGCGGTCGTGTCGGCGTTGCGCGTGACGCGGACCTGCACGCTGAGCGACTGCGCGTTGCTGCCTTGGAAGATGCCCTTCATCGGCGGCACGTCGGCGTAGTCGCGCCCGATGCCGATCTGCACGTGGCGTTCGCTTTCGAGGCAGTCGTTCGTCGGGTCGAAGCCGACCCAGAGCCCTTGCGGCGTGAAGATCTCCAGCCACGCGTGGCTGGCGGTGGCGCCGATGAGCGCGGTGTCGAGCGGCTCGCCGTCCGGTCCGAGCACCGGATCGGTCTCGATGTAGCCGCTGACGTAGCGCGCCGGGATGCCCGCCGCCCGGCAGACCGAGATCATGAGGTGCGCGAAGTCCTGGCAGACGCCCTCCTTCACCTTGAGGAACTGCTCGACGGTCGTTCCCGCGTCGGTGGCGCCGGGACGGTAGCGCAGCGTGCGGAACAGGTGCGCGTTCAGCTTGCGGAGCGATTCGGAGAACGGCGCCGCGGGCGGCAAGAACTCGTCGGCCAATCTCCACACGCCCTCCTGGAAGGACACGATCTGCGACGGCCGCAAGAAATCATGGAGCTCGCGGCGTTGTCCGGCGTGGAGCTGCCGCGCCTCGGCGACGGACATCTGGACCGAGGCGAGCACGTCGTTGAACGGCTTGGTCTCGACGTCGCAGACGCTGGTGACGACGAGGCTGGGATGACGGAACGGGATCGAGACGGTCTCGACGAAGTTGCCGAAATAATCGGTGTGCGACTCGACGAGCACGGCCGGTTCGACCCGTGTGTTGTGCCGCGAGACCTTCTGCCGGAGCGAATCCCGCGGCCGCAGCCGCAGCTCGGAGAACGATTCCGTGGCGGGCTCGGAGTAGCGGTACTCCGTGGTATGCTCGATGTGGAAGAACATCTCGGGGGATGGGGACTGAAGTCAGGAGACAGGAGACAGGAGGCCGTGGTTCCGCGCCAAAGAGCGGGAATATGCGTCGAGCAGACGGCTGACTTCATCCAGAGCAGCCAATAGCTCCGCGCTGTCGCCGTAGCCGAGGTCACGGGCAAAGATCAGATAGTAGCGGCTCTCCTCCAAAGAGCCTTGGGCGATGTTGAGGAAACGCAGCTTGTCCGCCGGCCCCTTCTTCTTGAAGCCTTCCGCGATATTGGCGGGGACGGAGATGGTCGCGCGCCGCAACTGGCTCGTGAGCGTATAAACTTCTTTGGCCGGGAACGCGTCGCTGAAGCGATAGACCGCAAGCACCAGCACATGTGCTTTCTGCCAGACCGACAGGTCCTGGAACTTTTGGGCAGGCGCGGTCCGCGGCGCGGTCCTGTCCGCTGTCTCCTGTCTCCCGTCTCCTTTCATCTGAGGATGTTGAAGGCCTGGTGGTACAGATGGTGGTCGCTAATCTCGGTGGCGAGGCGCACGAGCCGCGTCGCCAGGTCCTCGAGCCAAGCATCGAGGAAGAGCGGTGCGCGGTCGTCCGCCTTCCCGCCCGTCGGCGAGAAGAGCGTGTTCAGGTCCGTGAACTCCACCTCGCCGCTCAGCTGCGCGCAGGTGCGGAGCGGGCTCGCGGTATCGCGCCGCCGGGTCTCGGGCCCGCCGACCTTCTCCAGGCTCTCGCGGATCGCCTCGAGGCAGTGCAGCACGCTGCGCGGCAGAGCGGCGTCCTGCAGCAGGAGCGAGACGACGTTCTTCGGCGTCGGGCGCGTCTGGAAGAGGGACCGGTAGGCGTACTGGCAGGCGAGCATCCGCAGCAGCGCGTCGAAGTTCGTGTCGGCGGCACCCGCGGCGACGCTCTCGTCCGCGCGCTTCAGCAGCACCTGCCGCGTGACGAGCGTCGTGGTGAGCGCCCGCTCGACATGGCGGCCGAGCGTCCAGAAATGCCACGCGTCGTCGCGCAACATGTTCTTCGCCGCGCAGCCCGAGAGGGTGTCCACGACGTCGAGGATGCGCTGCTCGAGGTCCTGGATCCGCGGTAGTCCGTCGGTGTCGTCGAGCGGCGCGCCGGACGCGGTGTCGAGCGTCTGCCAGAGATGGTTGATCACGGCCCAGACCTCGGGCGGGACGGATTCGCGGGTGACGCGGGCGTTCTCGCGGAGGCGGGCGACGTTGTTGAGCACGCTGGCCGGGTTCTTCCGGTCGAGCAGGATGTATTGCGAGATGTCCTGCTGGCGCTGGAACGGCGCGCTCTTGAAGAAGTTCGTGCCGTGGCCGGTGGCGCGGGCGAGCGCCTCCCAGAGCGGCGCCCAGGCCTGCGCGCGCTGGAGCGCCGGGTTCTCCAGCTGCACCTGCTGGAGCACGCGGAGGATGCGCGTGGTGTTCTCGGCGCGGGTCTTGTAGCGGCCCATCCAGAAGAGCGAGTCGGCGATGCGGCTGCCGAGGCGCAGACGGCGCTGCGGCGAGGCGACGATCGCCGGCGATTCCGGCACGGGCTCGGTCCCGGCGCCGCGGAGGATCCATGTGTCCTTGATGCCGCCGCCGAGCCCGCTCGAGATGACCCGCGACCCGGCCTCGGGCGCGTGCCGCGTCAGGGCGAGCGGGAAGACGCGCGGGTTCTTGCCGCCGAAGACGAAGCAGCGCAACCCGGCGTGGCGCGGCGCCAGACCGTCGTCCGCTGCCGTCGGCAAGAGGGTGAGCGGCAGCCGCGGTTCGGCGACGAAATGGCCCGGCGTGCGGGCGATGCGCGCGCGGAGCGCGTCGAGCGCCGCGTCGTCCATCGTCGCGGCATCCCAGACCGCGTCGGTGGTGCGCTCGGACACATGCTGGACCACGTGCCGGCGCAGGTCGCCGAGGACCATCTCGCGCTGGTCGGGATCGAAGCACAGGCGGCGGTCGACGGTGGGCAACAGCAGCGGTTCGCGCGTGTAGAAGCGCGAGAGCCGCGGCAGGTACGCGGCGATGGCCCGGTTGTCGCCGAGACCGGTGCCGACGGCGTTGGCGATGGTGACGGTGCCCTTGCGCACGCAGGTCATCAGCCCCGGCACGCCGAGCTGGCTGTCGCCGCGGAAGGCCACCGGGTCGATGAACGCCTCGTCGACCCGGCGATAGATCACGTCGATCGGCTCCAGCCCGCCGATGGTCTTCAGGAAGCAACGGGAGTTGAGCACGATGAGGTCGCTCCCGCGCACCAGCGGCACGCCCATCTGCCGCGCGAGCGAGCTGTGCTCGTAGTAGGCGGAGTTGAAGATGCCCGGCGAGAGCAGCACGACACGCGGCTCCGGCGTGCCGCGCGCGAACCGCCGCAGGTGCTCCAGCAGCTCGGTCGGATACGTGTGGACCGGCAGCAGGTCGGCGGTCTCGATGAGCTCGGGCGCGGCCTGGCTGAGCACGTTCCGGGCGCTGAGCGCGTAGGTCACGCCGGTGGTGTTGCCGACGTAGTCCTCGATCACCACCCAGCGGCCCTCCTCGTCGCGGGCAAGGTCGAAGGCGGCGACATGCACGAAGATGTCGTCCGGCACCTTCAGGCCGACCGCGTTCCGCTGGTAGCGCGGGTCGTCGTAGACCAGCTCGAACGGCACGATGTCGTTCTTCAGCACCTCTTGGGAATCGTAGAGGTCGCGGAAGAACTCGTTCCACACGCGGACGCGCTGGGCGAGGCCGCGGGAAAGGAAGTCCCATGTCGCCGCGTCCAGCACGCGCGGGAACGGGTCGAAGGGCAGGATGTTCTCCCGGGCCGGCTCGTCGCGGTACAGGTTGAAAGTGACACCGAGGTCGCGCATCAGCCGGCGCGATTGGGCGGAGACACGGGCGAGATGCGAAGGTCCGGGCGAGAGCAGGTCCTTGCGGATCCGGGCGTACACGTCCGCCGCGCGCTCGCCGGCGAGGGCGACCTCCGAGAAATCGCCGATGCCGGCGTCGGAAGGGCCGAAGCGCAGCGGCACCTGCGTCACCGGGAGCGGAGGGAACGCCGGCGTCGCCTGGGATTGGGTCTGTTCGCGCGGCACAGATGGAGAGCCTGCGAAACGCGCCGCCCGGAGCCAACAGAATTTGCCGCTTCGTCGCGAACGGCGGAGATCCAGTGCAGGGGGACGGCGGTGTGCGATCTGTCAGGCGCGGCGAAGTTTCACCGCGCCGGGGTGACGACGCGGAAGAAGCGCGCAGCGTCCGACGCACCCGCCGAAAACGTGACCGGTCCGTTCTCGGCAGGTTCCGGCGGCTCGACCAGGTCGGTCCACGCCGCGCCGGCGACCGCGTCGCGGACCTGGACGCGGTAGGTCTTTCCCGCGACCGCGAGGAACCGGAGCCGCACCGTCCCGTCCGCTGCCGCGGGTCCGGCCACCTCGATCCGCAGCACGCTGGCCGCGTCGTGCGGATCGGTGCCGGCCTGATATTCTGCGAGGTTGTCTTGTCCGTCGCCGTCCGGGTCCGCGGTAGCGTCCGGCTGGGTGCGATCCGTGCCATGGGCTTCTTCCCAGAGATCGGGCAAGCCGTCGCCATCGCTGTCGGCCGAGGCCGGGTCCAGCTTAGCGCCCGGTGTCGGCGGCGCGGCGACCCAAGCGGCGGAGTCTCCGGCATCGATCGCGAACAAGCGCCGTTGCAACGACGATCCGCCGCCGTCCGCTGCCGTCGGCCACGGAGCCCGGTCGTTGTATGCGAAGGAGAGGACCACGGACCCGAGCGGATGCGCCAAGGTCAGGCGCTCGCCACCGTGGTCGAGCTTGCCGGTGAACAGGCCGTCGAGCGGTGCACCGGGAAAGGCCCGGGCATAGTTCGTCGCATCGCGGGCGAGCACGAGGAAGGCGCCCGGAGCGAGTTTCTTGCCCTCGGGCAAGGTCGCTGTGACGCCGCTCGTGAAGGTCAGCCCGCCGAGGTCGAGCAGGTCCGGTCCGGTGTTCTGCAGCTCGATGAACTCGGAGGCGTCGCCGTCCACGTCGACGGTGCGCGGTGGATGGTAATGCAGCTCGCTCACCTGCAACGCGCGGAAGTCCTGCGGGACGAAGTACTCGGCCTCGACCAGCGCGCTCCACGTCGCGCCGTCCTTCACCCGGGCGCGCAGATGCGTCCGGCGCTCGACCGGGACGGGCACGGTGTACGTGGCCGCGGACGCCGCGACCGCGCCGCCGACCCGCCGAGGATCCGTGCCGTCGGTGGTGAAGTAGAGGGTGCCGCTCGCGTTCGGATTGGTGATCGTCAGCATCGAGCCCGCGGCCACCAAGCCGCCCGGCAGACCGAGGGCCGGCGCATCGAGGAGCGGGAAGAGTCTGGCGTCGCGGAAGCGCTTGAGGGCGATGACCTGGTTCGAGGGGAAGAACGTCCCGCGCATCCACTGGTCGTTCTTCAGCCATTCGACCTCGCGCCGGAACGGCTGCGCCGCTCGCTGGTAGTCCCCCCAGCGCGCGCTCTCGGCGACGACCGCCCGGTCCACCTCCGCGCTGCGTGCCGTCCAGCGGGCGAGATTGCCCCGGAGACCCAGCGCGCCATCGCCGAAGAGATGCTTCTGCACGCGGTCGGCGAAGAGCTGGCGGAACTCGGCGTTGGCGCGGCAGCGCGCATAGACATAGGTCGGCGTGCCCGCGACATCAGCCTCCGCGTAGATCGGTCCCCACGAGCTGTGGCGCTTCACCAGCGAGTTGATGGAGATCTCCTGGTCCCAGACGAAGAACTTGAACCCCGTGCTCTCGGCGTCGCGCCGCCGGGCGGCCCACCAGTTGTGGTTCGGCCAGTCGTCCGAGCCGATGAAGATGCTCAGGAGCATGTAGTCGACGAGGTTGGTGACATCGAGCAGGACGGGATACGCCGGGTTGCGCGTGCCGTCGGCGTTGTTGCCCATGAGGCGCTGGTAGTTCGCGTCGCCCGAAAGGCCGGCTCCGGCGCGGGACATGAGCTGGTCCCATGCGGCGGAGTTGCCGGCATGGACCTCCGCGAAATCCGCCAGCACGTCGTAGTCCGCGTCCTGGCCGCCGAGATGCAGCGCGGCGAAATCGTCGTCCGGCCGCTCGCAGACGTTGTACAGGCCCCAGTAGATGCCGTTGAGGTAGAGCTGCGCGAAGGTGCCCTGGCTCGACGGCTGGCCCATGGCGATCTGCGCGTCGCGGACCCACTGGTCACGGATGTAGCTCGCGTCCTTCCGGTACCAGCGCTTCACGCCGTCCACGAGCTGTTCCCACTCGACGCACGGCCACGTGTCGGTCGAACCGGCGCGCAGCACGAGGCGCTTGAAGCCGCGCGACGACGACCCGGGGAAGACCGGGAAATCGAGCCGCGAAGGCCCGTGCTCGTTCCGGAAGGCGACGTTGAACCCGTGCTTGGGCGTGAAGCCTTTGTCGCGGGAGATGTTCCCGTGGATCCGCAGCCCGGCATCGACAGCGAAACCGGTCGTGCCGTCGGGCTGGATCCACTCGATGCTCGCGGCGCGTTCCCAGTCGTCGCCGTGGTTGCCGGAGTTCGCGTAGATGCCGCCGGGACCGAAGATCTCGGGCTCGGGCAGGACGATGCTGAGGGTCGGCAAGCTGGTGAGCGAGTTGGTGAACTCGTATCCGGGCAACGCGCTGCCGACCACGCGCGCATCGACCGTGAAATCCGTGGGCGCGCCGCCCGGCCAGGTCGTGCCGATGCTGTTCGGCCGCTGCTGCGCGGCGACGCTCGCGGGGAACAGATAGGTGCGCGTCTCGACCGCGTCGGGCGCTAAGCCGTCGAGGAAGGCCGCGGCACGCAGCACGGTCGTGCGCGACAACGACAGCACCGTGCCCGGTCCCGGCACGACGACGCCGTTGGCGGGCGAGGGCATGGTGCCGTTGGTCGTGTAGACCAGCGTCGCTCCCGGCGTGCCGGTCCAGACGCGGACGTCGACCGGCGCCGAGAAGATGCCGCGACCGGGCTCGAACCGGACCGCGTCGACGAAGCCCGCGACACCGGCGTTGTTCGGCGCGCCGGGCGTCGGGTGCGGGAAGTAGCGGTCCTCGGCGACCCTCGCGGCGAGAAGTTCCGGCAAAGCGAGGAACGTGACATCGTCGCGCGACGCGTTGAGCCCGTGGATCGCGAGGACATTCGTGCCGGCGCGGAGGATCCCGGCCGCCGGGATCTCGATCTCCTCGGGGACGACGACGTCCTGCGACGGACGAGCCGAGGTGGCCGCGGAAGAGAATCCGGTGGCCGCCGGTGCGTTGCGGCGTGCGACCTCGGTGCCGTCGACGTAGGCGACGAATCCGTCGTCGTAGCGCATCCGCAGCAAGAGCAGGCCGGCGGGATCCGGATCGACCGCGGTGAACGGGATCCGCAGATATGCCGACGAGCCGGTGCCGGACATCGCGGCACCGATATCGGTCGCGATGAGCGGCGTGAGCCGGCGGACCTGCGACGGCGCGGCACCGGCCGCGAGCGCGGCGATCTGCGACGGATCGAGCGCGACATCCCAGACCGAGAAATCGTCGATGCGCCCGTGGTACGCCATGCCCGGGCCCGCCCCGACCATGAAGCTGCGTATCGGCGCGAGCCGTGCCGTGTTGTTCCCTTCCAAGAGAAGTTTGCCGCCGAGCCAGATCTGCTTCTTCCCGCCGCGCTTCACGAACGCGTAGTGGTCCCATCGGCCGCGCCAGTTCGCCGGATCGGGCACGCCGACGGATACGCGGTCGATCGACGGGTCGCAGCAGCCGGTGTCCCAGTACACGACCGAGTCGCTCCAAGGCACGTGGGCGTTGAGCGAGCGGTTGCCGCCGCCGTCGGCCTGAGGGCTCGCCCAGAAGACGCTGTCGGGCGAGGGCTGCTGGGTGCCGCCGAAGATCCAGAGGCTGAGCGTCACCTCGTCGTGCCGGATCGCCGAGTCGAACATCCCGGCCGCAGCCGCGGCGACGGCGAGGTTGCCGGTGCCCTTGCAATCCAGCGCGCGGTCCCCGGCCTTTCCCGTGCGTCCCGCGGCGTCGGCGGAGAAGGCGACGCCCTTCATCGTGCCGTCGCGACCGTTGCCGCTGCCGTCCTTCGCCACAGCGGGATCGGCGACGTCGTTGAAATCCCAGTAGGCGATCAGACCCGGCGCGGCATCCGAACGGTCGAAGCCGATGCCGGTCTTCACCGCGGTCCAGGCCGAGTCGTCGAACGCGACGGCGCCGCCGGTCCAGCGCGATCCCGTCGAAGCGTCGACAGGGACGAGCAGGCGTGCTTCCGCGCCGACGCCGGCGAGAGGACGCAGTTCGAGCTGGCGACCGCGCCCGAAGGAGACGTTCTTCCGCTGGGCCCCGTAGCGGAACGCGCTCGCGACCGTGACGCCGTCCGGTTCGACGAGCGCGAGGTATCCGCCGGAGGCATCGAGCGCGAAGCTCGTATGGAGCGGGCGCAGGGAGTTGGTGCGGTCCTTGCCCGAGGCGAAGACCACGAGGCGCGCACCGGAAGCCAGCGTCGTCGCTGCGGGAAAACGCCAGCGCTTCGGCGATGCCTCGGAATCCGTGAGGAACCACCCGGCGAGGTCCACGTTCACCGGACCGGGATTGTGGATCTCGATCCAGTCCGGCGTGTCGCCGTCCTCATCGGCCAACCCGCCGGCGTTGCTCGCGAGGAACTCGCTGATGACCGGCCGTGCCGCCGTTGCCGCTTGGGCGGACATCGGTCCGGCGAGGACGACGGTGAGCAGGAAGACCCAACGCCCGCGCATGATGGGCAGAAGATGGCAGAACCTGTGCCGAGCCCAACGTCAAACACGGGCGACCGCTCGCACCCCCGGCGAGAGGGTGCGGTCCGAAGCGGCGGGCAGAAGCGGTGGAAGCCGGAGCGGAGAAGCCTATTCTGGCGGGTGACGGAGCAAGGCTGGACCGGATGCTTGAAGCGGACCGAGGCAACGTGCGCGCGCCAGCGTACTGGACTGCGCGCGGCTTGCCGCCGCGTTTGGGTTGGCCGCGAAAGAACGCAGAGAACTCAAAGGGACCGGGGCCATGCCGTCTTTTCTTTTGTGCTCTCTGCGTTCTTTCGCGGCCATCTCCGTCCGAAAGCGGCAGCGCCGCGTTTGTCCGCCACTTCGGCTCGCACCCTTGGCCGAGCGGCATCCTTGTCATCGCCGGCGAGACGCAGTTAGCGTCACGGACTCCATGGATCTGACCGACCTAGCGTGGCCCACGATCGCGGCGCTCCCCAAGGACACGCCCGTGGTCATCCCCATCGCGGCGCTGGAGCAGCACGGCCACCACCTGCCGCTCTTCACCGACAGCCTGCTGCTCGGCGAGGTCGTGCGTCGCGCCAAGCTCGCGACGGGCGACCGCGTGCTCTTCGCGCCGCTGATGTGGCTCGGCAACTCGGACCATCACCTCGATTTCCCCGGCACCCTCTCCGCCGCGCCCCGCACCTATCTCGACCTGCTCGAAGGCTTGGCCGGGAACTTCTTGAAGCACGGCTTCCGGCGTCTGGTCTTCCTCAACGGGCACGGCGGCAACGACGTCCCGGGGCGGCAGGCCGTCTTCGAGCTCCGCCAGAAACATCGCGACCGGTCCGACCTTCTGTTGCTGCTCGCCACGTACTGGAGCCTCGGCGCGCGTCCGTGGG
>JBBRQL010000027.1:0-28181 GCA_038226425.1 Verrucomicrobiota bacterium | reverse complement strand
GGGTGCGATTAGAAGTGGCGGTCAGAAGAGGAAGGTGGATGGGTGAGATAGAGGTGGATCCGGGTAGAGGGATGTGGTAGTGGAAGGGTCTTATGGACAAGACGATGAGGGTTGGAGGAACGGGGACGAAAGGGATGAAGGAGCGGGAGCCGCTGGAGGAGAGGCTTGTGGAGCGGCCGGAGCTCTTGGCGAGGATGCACGGGATCGTGGACCTGCTGGAGGGGTCGGTGGAGGACGGATCGGATGCGGACGAGGCGGAGGACCGTGTTGTGGAGGAGATGCGGCGGCTTGGGCAGGACGTGCTGGGCCGGTGGGCGCGAGAAGCAGCGGCGGCGGTGGACGCGCAGGTGTCGAAGGCCTGTCCCGGCGCGATCCGGAACGGTAAAAAAAAGTGCTGAGGTGGCAGACGACGCTCGGGTGGATGGCGGTTGAGGAGGAGCAATGGCGGCAGGGCCGGCGGGGGAAGCTGCTGCGTCCGTTCTTGGCGCGGACCGGATTGGCGGCCCGAGGCACGTCGCGCCGGCTCCAGCGCGTGCTGGCGGACTTCGGTGCGGAGGAGAGCTTCGCGCGTGCGGCCGAGCGCGTGAGGGAGCACCACGGCGTGGTCGTGGCGGTGAGCCGCCTGCGGCGGCAGACCCTCCGCCATGGCGCGCAGATGGGCGCGATGGAGATGGCCCGGCCCCGGCAGACCTCCGCGGTGCTCGTCACCGAGATGGACGGCAGCCTCATCCCGGTGGTCACCCCGGCCGGGACCGGGGCGGACCGGCGGAAGGGCAAGCAGCTGCACTGGCGCGAGGTGCGCCTGTGCCTGGCCCGGGACCAAGGGTCGGCCACCCCTTGCTACGGCGCGACCCTCGGCAGCACCGGCATCGCCGGGGACGTCTGGCACCGGACCGCCGTGGCCGCCGGCCTCGGCGACGCCACCCGCGTCCACGGCGTGGGCGACGGGGCCGATTGGATCGCCGCCCAGTTCCAGGAGCAGTTCGCCGCCCAAGGCACCTACCTCGTCGACTTCTGGCACGTCAGCGGATACCTCGCCGCCGCCGCCGCCGCCATCGTCCCGCCCGCCCGGGCCGATGCCTGGAGACGTCGCCAGCAGGCACGCCTCCGCAAGGACGGCCTCGCGGCCGTCCTCCGCGCCCTCCTCCCCCACATCGAGCCCGAGGACCAGGTCGACGCACCCGTCCGCGCCGCCCACCGTTATCTCTCCTCCCGCTCCACACAGCTCGGCTACAGGCAAGCACTCGACCAAGACCTCCCCATCGGCTCCGGCGAGATCGAGAGCGCCCATCGCCATGTCATCCAACAACGCCTCAAACTCGCAGGCTCCTGGTGGAAGGAACCCAACGCTCAGGCCATGCTCGGCCTCCGCGTCGCACGCGCCAACCATCTCTGGCACTCCTATTGGGAACACCACTCCTTCGCCATTAATTGACCGCCACTTCTAATCGCACCCGGCGAAGAGCGGTGCGATCAGAAGCTGCGGTCACTACAACCGGCGCACAGACGCACCTGGTCTGCAGAGAAAACCGGGCGGAGAGAGAATCTGGAAAACAGGAAAACAGGAAAAACGGGGCTTCGCCGGCTCCGTTCCTGTTTTCCTGATTTCCTAATTGATTTCTTCCCAGCCCCTCCGATCCGGACCGCCACTCCGGATCGCACCCGGCCAAGAGGTCGTGCTCCGGGCCTGCACCTCGGTCCACCTCGCGCTCTGACCGCTTCGGATCCCGCCCGGGAGAACGGTCGGGGGCGATCCGAAGTGGCGGACAGGAAGCAGCGATGGAGGGGCGTGCCTGTGGGTCTGGACCCGAGGAAGAACGAAGGCGCTGGTAGGGCGAGGCTCCTGCCGAGCCGCTGAGCAAAGGGCGGCCCGTCAACTCGCAAGGGCTCCGCAGGAGCTTCGCCCTACCACGCGATACAAAGAAGGTCCGCGACCGGCTTCACCGCTGCATCCCCCGTTCCGGACCGCTTTCTCTCCCGCGATTGTCCGCCACTTAGGATCGCACCCAGAACGGTCACGGCCGTTGACTTCCTCCTCCGCGCCGCGAGCCTTGCTCCGTGGATTGGCAGCAACCTGTCGCACTCGCCATCGTGGCGCTGACCGCCGGGATCTTCCTCTGGCGCCGTTTCCGGCCGCGGAAGTTCTCGTTCGCGAAGGACACCCCGTGCGGTTGCGCGGCTGTCTCCGGTGCCCGGCCGCCCGGCCTCGTGGTCAGCGGACGGCGCGGCGAACGTGCGCAGGTCGTGGTCAAGGAGCATTGAGACCACGGACCGCTCGCGACGACGCAGATCGAACCGGACCTCGACTCCCCTTGTCTTCTCATCGCCGATGCAATCCTTGAAGCCCGCCGATCTCCGTCCGTCCCGGTCCTTGGCCTTCCTCGCGCTCAGCGTGGTCCTCGGCTGCCGGCTGGGTTCCCTGGCCGTCGGCGCGGACCTGGCGCCGTCGCCGGATGCCGTCGAAGGCGCGGCACTCGCCGCCGAGCTCCGCACCTCGCGTCCGGGGAACAGCTTCACCAACTCCGCCACGCTGCGCCTCCGCGACGCGGCCGGCCGGCGCTCGTCGGTGCCGGTGACCATCCGCACGCTCGTTCCCGAGGGGGACGCGGACTGGCACGTGGTCTACGAGGCCCGTGCCGCGAAGGGGACCGAGACGCTCACCATCACGCACCACGCCGATCGCGCGCCGAGCTACCAACTGGCCCGCGCCGCCGCCGATGCCCCTGCCGCGGCGCCGAGAGCGCTGGCCGCGGGCGAGACGTCGGAGCCGTTCGCCGGATCGGATTTCTGGGTGTGCGACCTCGGGCTGGAATTCCTCCATTGGCCGGAACAACGGACCGTCCGCCGCGACAAACCCGAGATGCGCAAGGGACGTCCTTGCCGGATCCTCGACAGCATCCGGCCGGCCGCCGCGGGCAACGGCTACGTGCGGGTACGGTCGTGGATCGACCTCGACCACAGGCAGCCGTTGATCGCCGAGGCGTACGATGCCGCGGGCAAGCTGGTGAAGGAGTTCAGCGTCGGAAGCGTGAAGAAGGTGGACGGCGTCTGGCAGCTCAAGGACATGGAGATCACCGGCGAACGCGACGGCACGGTGACCAAGCTGGAGTTCGACCTGACGGAGCACGGTACGGGCTCGGGGGGTGCGATCAGAAATGGCGGGCCGATGTGACAGAAGAATTGTATTCTGCTGTTTCGTCGAATTGGACCCGGCAAGGCATGAGCAGAGACCTGTGAGGCTGGACACAAGCGGCGTCTGCGGATTCGAGATCCGCTGAACAACAGGTTGAAGACTTGCCCTCGATCTCTTGTCCGCTGCTGCAGATCCTCCCCGCCCGTGTTGCGGGCAACGGTGTCCAACTCACCGTTTCCTGGGCCGCCAACCGCACGGTCTTCGTCCAGGCCTGCGTCGATCTGGCTGCTCCGGTCTGGACATCGCTGGCCACCAACACGCCGGTCAACGGAACCAGCAGTTTCAGCGATCCGCAATGGATGGACCGTCCTGTCCGTTACTATCGCGCCACAACGAACAACGTCGCCACGCGCTAAGCCACAGCCTGCGGTTGGAACAGAAGCCAACGAAGGGAGCAACGAGCAGAGAGTAGGGAGGCGGGAAGATGAACTGCGGGTCAAAAAAGAAGGGATCACCAAAGGGTCGCGCCAGTGCGCGTGCGCAAGAGCCTTGGTAGCCTTGCGGGTCACTTCGTTTCCTTCGTGCCCTTCTGTTCAAAAGAAGGATCCCGGCTCAGAGTCCTTCTGCAAACTCACCGCGTGGCGTGGCTGGGCAAGAAGCGGCGTCAGCGGATTCCAAATCCGCGGAACGGCAGTTTGAAAAATTGCGCCCTCTCGATCCCGTGTCCGCCACTTCGGATCTTGCCCGGGCCCGGGTGCGGGCTTGCCCGGCGTCCGCATGCCGCGTTCACTGCGCGCGCTTTCTCAGCGCATGAAGACACCACGCATCGGCATCATCGGCGGCAGCGGCCTGTACCACATCGAAGGCTTCACCCGGCAGAAGTGGGTGAAGGTGAAGACGCCGTTCGGCGATCCTTCCGACGAGTTCCTCACCGGCGAGCTGGCCGGCCGCGAGGTGGTGTTCCTCCCGCGGCACGGGCGTGGCCATCGCATCTTGCCCGCCGAGCTGAACCACCGCGCCAACCTCTGGGCGATGAAGTCCCTCGGCGTCGCCTGGGTCGTCAGCGCCAGCGCGGTCGGATCGCTCCAGGCGAAGTACAAACCGTGCGACTTCGTGCTGGTGGACCAGTTCCTCGACCGCACGAAACGCAGCGCCGAGCACACGTTCTTCGGCAAGGGCATCGTCGCCCACGTCGCCTTCGCCGACCCGGTCTGCGAGGAGCTGCGCCGCCTCCTGCTGAAGGCCGCGAAAGCCTGCAAGGCCAAGGCCCACGACGGCGGGACCTACGTGAACATGGAGGGCCCGGCCTTCAGCACCCGCGCCGAATCCATCGCCAACCACAAGGCCGGCTTCGATGTCATCGGCATGACCAACCTCGGCGAGGCCAAGTGCGCGCGCGAGGCGGAGATCGCCTACGCCACGATGGCGATGGTGACGGACTATGATTGTTGGAAGGTGGACGAGGCGCACGTGACCGTGGAGATGGTCATCGAGAACCTGACGCGCAACGCCGCCACCGCGAAGGCGATCATCAGCCACGTCATCCCGTTGATCCCGGCCGTGGCGGACTGGCCCTGCCACGACGCCTTGCGCAACGCGGTGATGACCGAGCGCAGCCTCTGGCCTGCCGCGACGAAGAAGGCGCTGAAGCCGATCCTCGCGAAGTATCTCTGAGCTGGGACGATGCGATCAAGGGGTGGGTGGAACGGGCCACCAGCCCGCCGTTCTGCGTGCGCCGGGCACGTACTCTCCGGGGGGCATCCTTGTGCCGAAGCTCGGCGGCAAGTTGCCGCCGAGAACGGCCAAGTTGGCCGTCCCACCCTGATCCATCTGCATGGTCCCGGCTGAGAGTCTGTTTGAAAACTGACCGGCGGGTCGCGGGACAGGCAGGATGCCTATCCCACTTTTTGAACACGCTCTGATCTGGACGGTGGCTACGCGAGGATGCTCTTCACCACTTGGCCGTGGACGTCGGTCAGGCGGAAGTAGCGGCCCTGGAACTTGAAGGTCAGCCGCTCGTGGTCGACGCCGAGCAGGCGCATGATGGTCGCCTGCAGGTCGTGCACGTGGACGGGGTCCTCGGCGACGTTGTAACCGAACTCGTCGGTCGCGCCGTAGGTCATCCCCGGTTTCACGCCGCCGCCGGCCATCCACGCGGTGAAGCAGCGCGGATGATGGTCGCGACCGAAGTCGTCCTTGGTGAGCTTGCCCTGGCAGTAGTTCGTCCGGCCGAACTCGCCGCCCCACACCACGAGCGTCTCGTCGAGAAGGCCGCGCTGGCGCAGGTCGGTGAGCAGCCCGTAGCAGGCCTGGTCGATGTCCTTGGACTGGCGGCGGATCCCGTTCGGCAGGCCGCCGTGGTGGTCCCAGCCCGGATGGTAGAGCTGGATGAAGCGCACGTTGCGCTCGGCCATGCGGCGAGCGAGCAGGCAGTTCGCGGCGAACGATCCCGGGTTCTTCGCCTCGGGCCCGTAGAGGTCCTTCACGCTGTCCGGCTCGCCGGAGACGTCGAGCGTGTCGGGCACGCTCGCCTGCATCCGGTAGGCCATCTCGTACTGGGCGACGCGCGTGTTGATCTCCGGGTCGCCGACATCCTCGAACTGTTGCGCGTGCAGCTCCGCCAAGCGGTCGAGCATCTGGCGGCGTCCGGCGCGGGCGACGCCGTCGGGGTTCTGGAGGTAGAGCACGGGCTCCTTGCCGCTGCGGAACTGGACGCCCTGGTGGAGGCTCGGCAGGAATCCGTTGCCCCACAGCCGCGCGTAGAGCGGCTGGTCGATACGGTCCTTGGAGATGAGCACGACGAACGACGGCAGGTTCTCGTTCGCGCTCCCCAGCCCGTAGCTCAGCCATGCGCCCATGCTCGGGCGGCCGGCGATCTCCGAACCGGTCTGGAAGAAGGTGATCGCGGGGTCGTGGTTGATCGCTTCCGTGTGCATCGATTTCACGAAGCACAGCTCGTCGGCGACCTTGGCGGTCCACGGCAGCAGCTCGCTGATCCACGCGCCGCTCTTGCCGTGCCGGGCGAACTTGAACGGCGAGCCCGCGATGGGAAGCGTGGCCTGGTTCGCCGACATGCCGGTGAGCCGCTGGCCCATGCGGATGCTCGCCGGCAGGTCCTGTCCCTGCATCTCGTTGAGCTTCGGCTTGTGGTCGAAAAGGTCCATCTGCGACGGACCGCCGCTCATGAAGAGGTAGATGATGCGCTTGGCCTTCGGCGCGAAGTGCGGCTGGTCGAGCACGCCTTGGAAGGGGTTCGACGGCGCGATCGGCCGGACCTCGGCGCGGCCGTTGAGCAGGCCGAAGAGCGCGGCGCCGCCGAGCCCGAGCCCGAACCGCGCGAAGAAATCTCGCCGGTCCATCCGGAAATCCACGTGTGTGTTGTTCATGGGGGAGCAAACCGCTGATCGGCGCTGATCTCGTCACCGTCTCATCACGGCTTCATCGTGGCTCAACAAGGCTTGGGCCAGCACGGTGCCGGCGGCGAGGTCGGTCCGGGACAACGCCCCGTCCGCGCCGGTCTCGCCGACGGCGAGCAGCTTGGAAGCGGCAGCGGGATCCTCGGCGAAGCGCGTCCGCTGCTCGGTGAGGAGCTGCTCGAGCACCGAGGTCTCGCGCGCGGTGGCGGTCCGCCCGGTCACGAGCCGGAACGCGAACCCGGCGCGCGACGCGGTCGTGTCCCCTCCCTCGCGGAGCATCCGGACCGCGATATGCCGCGCCGCCTCGACGAACTGCGGGTCGTTGAGCAGCACCAGCGCCTGGAGCGGCGTGCTCGTGCTCTGGCGGCGGACGGTGCAGGTGTTCCGCTCGGCCGCGTCGAAGGTGATCATCGCCGGCGGCGGCACCGTCCGTTTCCAATACGTGTAGAGGCTGCGCCGATGCAATTCGTCGCCTTTGCCGGGATTGTACTTACCGCCCCAAGCGGATTCCCACAGGCCGTCCGGTTGGTAGGGTTTCACGCTCGGCCCACCGATCTTCTCCGCGAGCAATCCTCCGGCCGCGAGCGCCTGGTCGCGGATCATCTCGGCGGTCAGACGCTTGGACGGTCCGCGGGCGAGCAGCAGGTTCAGCGGATCCCGGGCGAAGAGGTCCGGCGACGCCTTCGACGATTGCCGGTAGGTCGCCGACAGCGCGATCCCGCGCAGCAGGCGCTTCCAATCCCAACCGTGGTCCGCGAAATCGCGCGCCATCCAGTCGAGCAGCTCCGGATGCGTGGGCGGTGAACCTTGCGAGCCGAAGTTGTCGCTCGTCTCGACCAGGCCGCGGCCCAACATCGTCTGCCACGCGCGGTTGACGGTGACGCGGGCCATCAGCGGGTTCTCCGGAGCGAGCAGCCATCGGGCGAGGCCGAGCCGGTCGCGCGGTGCCCCGGCCGGGAAGCCGCCGAGGAAGCGCGGCGTGTCGCCGGTCACCGGTTCGCCCGGGGCATCGTAGGCGCCGCGCTTGAGGATGAAGGCGGGCTTCGGGGCCGGCATCTCCTGCATCGCCATGATGTCCTGGATGGATCCCACGAGCTGGTTCTGCTCGCGCCGCACCTTGGCCAACGCGGTCCGGTGCTCCGCGGTCTCCGTCGCGAAGGCCGACGCATGGTACTCCGCCAGCGTCTTCCGTTGCGCGGTCGTCAATGCCTCGGTCGCAGTCGCGAACGCTTCTTTGAGGGCGGTCCGGCCGGCGACCTGGCCCGCTTCGGGCGCGCTCAACTCACGGTCGTAGATGCGCAGGTCGTCGACCTTGCCGCCCTTGAAACCGGAGTCGCGCATGCGGGCGCCCAAGGTGAGGTTCGGCTCGTCGCCGCCGTAGGTGAAGTCCTTCCAGAGTCCGTCGCGGACCACCTCCACCGCGGCCGGTTCGCCGTCCAGATAGACGTGAAGGCCCGCCGCCCGGCTCGACCCGTCATAGGTCAACAGGACGTGGGTCCACATATTCGTCGGGACGACCGCGCGGGTCCGGACCTTGAGCGAATTGCCCGGCCACATATGGTGCAGGCCGACGGAGACATGGCCGTCCTCCAGCAGCAGCTCGTAGCCGCGGCTGCCGGCATCCATCCACGCCTTGCTCTTGTGGACGACGACGAAGCGCGGCGCATGCACCGGCGTCTCGAGCCACAACCCGATGCTGAACGGATCCGCACGGGTGAAGGCACCGACCCGCGGGAAGCTCGCGCCGTTCTCGCCGCTGAGCTGGACCGCTTGGCCGGCGTGGCCGGGCACGAGCAACGGACCTTCGACCGCGCTGGCATGGTTGGTGCCGGTGCCGTCGGCGAACTTCCCGTCCTTCAGTTCGTCGAACGAATACGACGCGACCAGTCCCGGGACCACCAGCTCGGCGGGCCTCTCCGCGAGCCATCCGGGGAACGACGCCTGTGCCGCGTCGCGGACCACGGCGGCGCGCTTCTCTTCCGCCGTGATGGCGGCGCGCAGACCGGCGAGCTTCGCATCCTGCTCGTCGGTGCTCAGCAGCAGGGTCGGCTCCGGCATCACGTCGCCGAAATAGACCGTCTGCCCGGATTCATCGATGTTCTGGAACAGCGAGAACAGCGAGTAGTAGTCGCGTTGGGTGATGGGGTCGTACTTGTGGTCGTGGCAGCGCGAGCATTCCATCGTGAGGCCGAGGAACGCGGTGCCGAAAGTGTTCACGCGGTCCACGACATAGCTCACGCGGAACTCCTCCTCGACGATCCCGCCCTCCTCGTTCTGGAGATGATGCCGGTTGAACGCGGTCGCGAGGCGCTGCTCCTTGGTCGCGTGCGGCAGCAGATCGCCGGCGAGCTGCCAAGTCACGAACTGGTCGAAAGGCAGGTTGCGGTTGAAGGCGCCGATCACCCAGTCGCGCCACGGCCACATCGGGCGATAGCGGTCGGCCTGGAAACCATGCGTGTCGGAATAGCGGGCGAGATCGAGCCAATCGGCGGCCATCCGTTCACCGAAGCGCGGCGAATCGAGCAACCGGTCGACGAGACGCGCATAGGCGTCGGGCGACGTGTCCCCGACGAAGGCCGCGACCTCCGCGGGCGTCGGCGGCAATCCGGTGAGGTCGAAGGTCGCGCGGCGGATCAACCGCTCGGCATCCGCCTGGGGCGCCGGTTTCAATCCTTCCGCCGCCAAGCGCGTCCGGATGAACGCGTCGATCGGGCTCCCGGATTGAGAGCCGGTCCGGCCGACCCAAGGGACCGCAGGCCGTCCGACCGGCTGGAAGGCCCAGTGCGCTCCCCATCTCGCGCCCTCATCGACCCATCTGCGGAGCGTGTCGATCTGGGCGGTGGTGACCGTGCGGTGCGATTCCGGCGGCGGCATCTGCTCGTCGGGATCCTTCGAGAGCAGGCGCTTCACCAAAAGGCTCTCCGCGCTCTTGCCCGGCACGATCACGGCGCGGCCTTCCTTGTCGAGGCGGAAGGCGCCTTCCTTCGTGTCCAGACGCAGCTTCGCCTTGCGGGTGGCCTCGTCGGGCCCGTGGCAATGGTAGCACTTGTCGGAGAGGACCGGCTGGACATCGCGACCGAAGTCGATCGCGGCGGTCGCCGACCACGGCGCGGCGACCAGGGCGGCGAGGACCGCGAAGACGGGACAGAGCGCCGCGGCAGGACGCGGGGCGGCTTCGATGGTGGACTTCACGCGGCGGCACCATCGCCGGACCGCGGCCTGGATCGCAACGAGGAGCATGTCTGCGGTGTCCGACCCGTCCGCGCCTGCGAGAATTCACCGCTTCATCCGGGCGGGCTCAACGGACGCAGACGAGCGCGACCTCGCGCAACGGGCGCAGCGTCTGACCGACGGTGCGAAGAAGGCGGAAACCGCGTTCACCTGCCCGCAGCTTGACCGCGAGCTTCGCGGCGAAGCGGTCGTAACCGTACCGGCGCAGACCGCCTTCGCGGAGGCCGAACCCGGCGACGCCGGCCAGGTTGCCAAGCGTCTGCACGTTCCACGCGAAGAGATGATGGTTCGGTTCCGCCGGATCGAAGCGCCGGTACCGGCGCTCGCTCTCGTACGGGACGGCGAGCAGCAAGGAGCCTCCCGGCTGGAGCAGGCGACGGATCTCGCCCAGCACGCCGAGCGGATCGGGCACGTGCTCCAGCGCGTGGTGGCAGATCGCGACGTCGAAGGAACTGTCCGACAACGCCGACGTCTCTTCGACGAACCCGGCCCCGGCGGCCGTCACGGCGGTCCGGACGTTCTCCGCGACATCGTGGCCGATGCGGCCGCCGCAACGCAGCGCAGCGAGGTTCCAGCCGTAGCCGCAACCGAACTCGAACACCGAGTCGTCCGGACGGACGTGTGGTTGGAAGAGCTCCGCCCGCGCCCGCGACACCCACGGCACCGCGACCGACGGCAGCGCGCGCTTGTTCTCGTGATAAGCGCGGCCCGCCTCGCCGCGGTAGGCGGCCCGGGCGGAATCGGCGGCGACGGACATCGAGTGAGCATGGCGCGGCGGCCGTTCCCGGTGCCAGCGCGGAGAGCGGTCGCTCCCGTGCACGGGTTGGGGAACGGTCCCCGGTCAGGGCACGTTCCTGCGTCGCGCGAGGGCGAGGGCGGCCAAGGCGAGCGCGGTGAAGGTGGCGGCGGCGACAGGCTCGGGCACGGCCGCCAACTCGCCGGTGAAGACGAGTTCCCAGGAGAGCAGGCTCGCGATGCCACCGGTGTTGAAGTCGATGACCTGGAGGGTCCAGCCGCCGTTGGCCTGGGCGCCGTTGAAGACCTGGAGCAGGGATCCGGGCATGTCGGCTTCCACGACGGTGAGGGGCGAGACGGCCCGTCCGTCCGGAGCCCAGGACCCTGTCAACGGGAGGGTATAGGCCATGTCGACGGGGCCGCCGAGCCGGGTCCGGTAGGTGTGGACGTCACCGTTGGCGGCTTGGTCGTCGAAAGTGACGTTGAACCCGTTGTCGCCATAGCCCTCGGTGTTGCCCGTGGTCTTTCCGACGCGGTTGAGCAGGACGCTGAAGCCGGATCCGTGCTGGAGGCTGAGGTAGTAGTCGCCGTTGAAGGCGCCGCCTTGGACGGGATTGGTCAACGTCACCCGAACGTCGACGTCGGTGAGGCTGGCGATGGAGGAACCGGCGATGGTGCGCGTGTCGCTGGCCGGGGCGCCGGTGCCGTCGGCCGGCGTGAGCGGCAAGGATCCGCCGGTGAACGAGTAGGTCTCGATCACCGCGGCGCCGGCGGCGAAGGGCACGACGGACGCGATGAGCGCGGAACGGAGCACGGGACAGATCTTCATGGCCAAAGGGTATGGTAGAACCGGACGGGGACGGACGAAGCGGTGGTGTCGAGGTACTCGAACTGGCCGACCGCGTCGGCGGTGCGGTCGGCGACACGCGTCCAGACCGAGGTGTCGGGCGAGACCTCGATGTGGTAGATGAACCCCGGGACGCCGGTGAACCGGATCCGGGTGGATCCGCCGGCCAGGTTCTCCAGCGAGACGATGTTCTGGGCTGCCGATCCCGGCGGCAGCACGGGGTCGAGCGTCACGGTCGCGGAGGCGGATCCGCCGACGCGGTCGGAGAGGTCGTAGGTGAACGTGTCGACACCGGTGAAGCCCGTCACCGGCGTGTAGTAGATCCACGGCCAGCGGAGCTCGACCCGGCCGCCGTGGGCGCTTTGCGCGGACACCGAGACGAGGTCGAGGAAATCGCCGTCGGGATCGGAGTCGTTGGCGAGCAATGCGAAGACCGAGACCTTGAACGACGCGGTGAGCGGCCGGTCCACGGCATCGGCTCCGGCGACCGGGACGCGGTTGGCCACGAGCGTCGTGGCTCCACCGATCACGGAGGCCTCGGCGTTGAACCAGCCCTGGCCGGAGAACGTCCGGGTACCGGCAGCATCCGGAGCGGGCGTGAGCGTGTAGGTGAGCGGACGCAGGTCGTGGTCGAGGAACGGGCCCCACTTGATCTTGCGGTTGAGCGCGTCGAAAGCGCCGCCGTCGCTGACGGTGCCGACCGCCCAACCGGCCGGCACGTCCTCCTCGACGGCGTAGGTCACGACGCCCGGGACCGGCGACGCGGTGAGGGTGACCGTGAACGGCAGGTTCGGCCGGTAGCGGGACGGCAAGGAGCGGAGGACCAAGCCCGGCGCGTTGGCGACCGAGGTCGCTCCGGTGACGACGAGCACGGCTTGGTCGAACCGCGCGGTGCCCGCGAACGCCACGGTGCCGAACGCATCGGCCGGCGGCTTCGCCTGGTAGGTCAACGCGCGCACGGTCGCGGTCGCGTCGAAGAACGGGCCCCACTTGATCTTCCGGCTCGCAGGATCGATCGCGCCGCCATGGCTGATGGCGGTGAGGGTCCAGCCGACGGGCACCTGTTCCTCGACGGCATAGACCAGCCCGGTGTCGATCGGCGTGGCCATGAGGGTCACAGGCATCGCCACACCGGGACGGTACTCGGCCGGCAGCACGCGGGTGACCGAGTTCTCCGAGTGGACGAGGAACCGCGAGATCGTGCCTGCGGAGACGACCGATCCGGCATCGAAGGTGGCGGTCGCCGAGAGAGCGAGCGGACGTCCTTCGCCGGCCGCGGGCGTGAGCTGATAGCTGACGGCGCGTGTCGTCGCTCCGGCGTCGGCGAACGGGCCCCACTTGATCTTCCGGTTCGTCGCATCCCACGCGCCGCCGGTGGTGATGCCGGTCGGTGTCCAACCGGACGGCAAGGTCTCCTCCAAGGCGTAGGTCCGGACGAACGGGGCCGGCGTGGCGGTGATGCCGATGGTCGCGGCGACGCCCGGCCGATAGGTGGCCGGCATCGTCCGGGCCAGACGGCTCGGGCGGACCGGCAGCGCCGCGGTGTCGGTGAGCACGGCCTCGTCGAAGCGCGCCGATGCCGTGAGCACGGCGTCCGAGCGCGAAACGGCGGGCGAGGCCAGGACGTAGCCCAAGCTGCGCGGGATCGCGTCGAAGAACGGCCCCCACTTCACCTTCCGGTTGGCCGCGTCGAAGCCGCCGCCACCGGTGATGTTGCTGACGGTCCAACCTTCGGGCACGAGCTCTTCGACCGCCCACGCCGCCACATCCGGGTACGGCGCGGCCGCCAACGTCACCGGGAACGGGACGCCGGGAAGATAGTCGGCCGGCGAAGCGCGCGTGAGCGTGCCGGGGAACTTGGTCGTTGCACGGACTCCGATGACGGCGACGAGGTCGGCGTCGAAGCGGGCTTGGCCGGCGAACGCATGGCTGCCGACGGCTCCGGCCGACGGCGTGAGCCGATACGACAGCACGCGCGGCGTGGCATCGGTGAACGGCCCCCACTTGATCTTGCCTGCCGCCGCGTCCCACGCTCCGCCGTGGGAGAGGTTGCCGACGGTCCAGCCCGCCGGCGGCGTCTCCTCGATCGCCTGGACGTGCGTGCCCGCGCCGGGCGCGACCGTGAGCGACACGGAGAACGCGACCTGCGGCGTGAAGAACCCGGGCAACGCCGAGGTCACCGTCGCCGCCGCGAGCCGCACGCCGCACAGCAGGCCGAGCAGGACGATCGCCATCGATCGCGTCCAGCCGCCCCGGGCGGAACCATTGGAGGTCCGGATCATCGGGACGTCACTCGATCGAGCGGAGCCGGTAGAAGCGCGTGGCGGCGCCGTCATCGGCCGGGACGGTGGCGCGGCCCTGCGCGTCGAGCGTCAGCGTGGGGCCGGCGCTCCAGCCGCCGAGGGTGTCCGATGCCTGCAGCTCGTAGCTGCGTCCGGCCTCGCCCTGCAGCTCCACGCTCAGGCCCGAGGACGCCGCGGCGAACGCGAGCTTGGCCGGCGGGGTCTGGCCCGGGGGCCAGACGCGCAGCGGACCGACCGAGGCCAGTCCGCGGCCGTCGAAGCTGCCCCGGCCCGCGAAATCCGCGGCTCCGGCCGACGCCGGCGCGGGCACGGCCTCGTAGCTGAGCGTGCGCGGCGACGGATCGAAGAACGGGCCCCACTTGATCTTCCGGTTCACCGGGTCCCAGCGGCCTTCATGGCTGAGGTTGCGGACCGTCCAGCCTTCCGGCGGCGTCTCCACCACGGCGTAGGCCCTGGTCTGGTCGGCCGGCGTCACCGACACGGTGACGGGCACCGGTTGGTTGGGCTTGTAGCTCGCCGGCAACGCGCGGGCGACGTGCAGCTGCTCCTCCGGAGCGACGGGCGGCGCGGCCGGCCGGGCCTTGCCCGAGGCCGGCGACGACACCGGCGCGTTCACCCACCACAGCGGCGCGGTGGTCACCGGGTCGTTGTCGAACACGTACACCTCGCCGCCCTTCCAGATCGCTCCGGCCCGGGTGACGTAGTCCTCGATGCCGGCCGAGTCGAGCGCCGGCTCCACCGGCCAGGTGCCGCCGGTCTTCCAGGCGAGGATGTAATCGGTCACCTCGGCCAGCGTGATGCGGTCGTCGGCCGGGGAGCGGTCCGCCGGATGGCGTCCATCGGCGACGTTGGGGTTGGTGCCTTGCAGGAACTCGCGCAGGTTCGGCCGGCCGTCGTGGTCGGGATCCGCCGTCGGCGAGCCGCCGGTGGTGCTGCCGAAGTTCGCCAGCTCGTAGGCGTCGCTCATGCCGTCGCCGTCCGTGTCGACCGCTCCGAAATCCACCCGCGCGCTCATGCCGCGGGTGCTGAGCGCGAAGGTCTTCGTGTCCACCACGCCGGTGCCGGTGCGCACCACGAGGTACAACGTCGACCCGAGCAGCGCGCTGTCGGCGCCCGCCAACGGCGCGGAGGCCTCGGCGTCCACCTTGAGCGAGTAGAAGTTCCCGGCGCCCGCCTGGGAACCCATGGTGTAGCTGGCGATGGCCGGCCCGGTCGGCGTCTTCCGGGCCTCGATGACCACGGCGGTGTCCGCCGCCGTCACCACCACCCCGTTGAGCGCCACCGTGCCGTAGAGGCGGGCACCCGGCTCGGGCAGGCCGGCGGCCAAGGCAAAAGGCAAAAGGCAAAAGGCGAAAGGCCGCAACCCGGCTAGGCCGGACAGGCAGGGGTGCAGGGGTGCAGGGGTGCAGGGGCGGCGGGCAGCGGTCGCTCCCCTGCTCCCTCTCTCCCCTGCTCCCTCTCTCTCTCTCTCTTGCCCGCTCTTTCCCCTGCTCCCCGGCGACGTGGTCTTGTTCATGGCGTTGGATGTATCGGTGGTTGCGTATGCGCTCAGTTCCCCGAGTACGAGTAGGTCTGGAAGAACAGTTTGATGTCGCTCACCGAGTTGATGAACGTGTCGAGGCCCGTGGCCGGGTTGGCGAGGAACGTCTGGCCCGGGATGATGAGCATCCAGTCCGTGTTCCACACGCTGCGGCCGATGAGCCGTGAATCGCTGGTCGCCTCCTTGGGGTCGAACCCGCCGCTGTCGTGGTACGCCCGGAAGCTCGAGAACCGGCGGATCTCCGCGAAGCTCCCGCCCAACGAATCGTTCACCGGGATCCACGCCGCGTCGCTCAGCCGGTTCCCGCCGATCGGGAACGGCACCGGCAACGCCTGGTCCACCACCCGCCAGCCGCGGGTGACGAAATCGTTCGGCGTCGGCGAGCTCAGCACGTCGGCACCGGCCGGCACGAGATACACCCGCGGCGTCTGCGAGAGCCCGAGGCCGTTGTAGCCGGTGAACCACACGCCGGCGCTGCGCACCTTGGTCGCGAACCGGCTCGAGTCGTAGGAACTGTCCCCGCCGCCCAAGGGCTTGCCGAAGAAGTTCTGTCCCGCCGTCACCGTGGTCGGGAACCGGATCACGATGCCCGGCTGCGCCCCCGCCGACTCCGGCGCGAACGACCGGCAGTACCGCCGGAACTCCGGGATGTCCCACAGGTTCGCCACCCGCTTCGACATCAGGTTGGCCCGCCAATCCGCGTCGCTGCTGTCCCGCAGCCGGAGCAGCTCGTTGCGCAGCGAGAACCGGCCCGTCTCGGTCTGCGGGTTGTTGAACCCGAGCTGCGTCTTCAGCACGTCGAAGTTGTTGCCCATCCGCGCCAAGGGATCGGCCAGGCCCGACCGGCCGATCACCGGCGAGCCGTCCAGCATCTGCCCGATCGACCGCTGCCGGATGATGTCCGTCAGGAACGCACGCCCGCCACGCGTGTCCGTCCCCAGCAGGTTCGATTCGTAGTCGTACGCCGTCGCCGCCAAGAACACGTACCGCTGCGCAAGGTCGAACGTCGCCCGGTACTTCTGCAACGCGTCGTTCCGGAAGATCCGGAACGTCATGTCCTGGTACCGGTTCTCCGTCGTCCGACCCGCCGTCTTCACCCGGAACGCCACCCGCTCCTCGACCAGCCGCTGCCCCTTCGCCAACGCGGCCAGATAACGGCCGCTCGATTGGTTGGCCACCTCGGTCAGACGGATGGTCTCCAACCGGGCGACACCCACCTGTCGGAGGACGCGTTCCAATTCGTCCACCTGCTTCCGGACCTCGTAGGTGAAATTCACCTTGTCGATCGAAGAGACCGCCACGGCTTCCGCCAGGGGAAGCCCGATCTTCTCAACCACGTCGGCGGACGCGCCCGCAACGGCGGCGACCGTGAACGCGGTGCTCTTGACGATGGTACCGGCAGTCTTGAGCGCGCCACGTGCGGGAGCCAGGCCGTCGGTGGCCAGCCCGAGAACCTTAGGCAGGGCATCCGCGATGGCGTCTGAGAACTGGAACGAGATCTCACCTGCGCCGTTCGCGACCCCTTGGGCGACCTTGAGCGCGAGGATCGTCGTCACCAGCGAGATCTTCTTGTTGGCCAGCTCCCCTTTGATCTGCAACTCCGAGGCGCGGAGATCATAGCGGGCCGTGAGGAGCTTCGACTTGTCGTCGATGTCGGCGAAGAGCGCGTCCTCGGACTTGAGCGAAGCCCGCAGGCGCGTCTCGTTCTGGATGAGGTCGGAGAGGGCCAGCTGGATCTCGCCCGGCGCCCGCCGGGCACCCCATGAGGCCGGCGTGGAAAACCTATAGCCGGAGGTGACCTGCGGGTAGGTCACCTCAAGCACCGCGCCGTTGGTCCTCACAAGGTCCGCCGCGAAGTCCGTCGGGAAGTAGAACTGCTGGTTCGCGGACCCGAACGCCCCGGCCTGGGTGTCGCCCTCGATGTCGATGCCCAGATTCATCCGGGTGTAATACGCCGTCGCGGTCTGGCCATCGGGGACAAGGGCGCCATTGAGATCCTTCACCGGGACGTACATATAATGATAGATGTCCGGTCCGTCATAGCTGCTGGGGTAGGTCTTGCCGGCGCCGATGTCGCCGGCGTGGGGATAGCCGTAGATCTCGATGAGACGGTTCTTATAATCGCGCTCCTGGTCGACCACGTTGGCCGTGAGCTGCTCGACGGTGTCCTGGTTCCGGCGCAGCGCCTCGGTCGATTTGTTGACCTCGTCCCAGACCGACAACGAGTTCCTCATCGCCTTGAGAGCGCGCTCCTGGATCTGCTCGTAGTGGGTCTTGCCCGCGATGCCCGCCCCGCCGGCGACCAGCGAGGGATCGATGTCGAAGGGCACCACGCCCTTCGCCAACCCCAGCGGGTTCAACCCCGCGTCCGCCTGGTCGAGCCGGGTCTGGATCTCGGTGAACTGCGCCGGGATCTCCTGGATCTCGCGCACGGTCTGCCGGTCGATCTTGTCGATGCCGGTGTGGCCCGGGTCCGGGTCCTCGCTCGGCAGGATGGTGTTGGCGGTGAGCCAGTCGAAGTAGGCCCCCATGCCGGCGCGCCGCGACCATTCGGTGACGCCCCAGGCCCGGTCGGTCTTGGCGTCCTTGTAGCCCTGCCATTGGCCGGCGGGATCGTCCACGTAGTTCAGCCGGTAGGTCAGGTCCACGATCTCCGCGCCCGCCTTCGCCTTGGCGGCGGCCATGGTGGCGAACTTCCGCTCGTCCAGGAAATCGACCTTGATGGCCGCGCCTCCGACGCTCACCAGCTCGGTGCGCGGAATCCAGGTGAAGTACGGATGCTTCAGCAGCGCGTAGTGCTGCTTGATCGCCTCGAGGTAATGGCCCCAGGCGTCGCCGTGGCCCTGCGGGTACAGGATCCGCGCGTCCTTCTCGTCGATGAACCCGTTCAGGTCCTGGTCGCTGATGTTGTAGTTCTGCTGGTAGGCCACCTCGCCCTCGCCGAGCGTGAAGTTCCAGAACAACCGGTTGTACACCGGGTTCGCCCCGACGCCGGCGGCGCTGTCGTCGCGGCCGCGCAGCAGCACGAGCTCTTCTTCCAGCAGCGAATCGAGCTGGTTCTGGAAGGCGAAGATGCTCGATGCGAGCGAACCGTAGTCCTTGCTGCCGGAGCCGAACCCGATGGTCGGGTCGCTGGCATCGGCATAGGCCTCGTTGCCCAGCAGCGTGTAGAAATCGCTGAGCTTGGTGGCCGCGAGCAGCAAGGCGTTGTTGGCCGGGTTGAAGTCCACCTGCGGCACGCCGTCGATGCTCAGGCCCTTGGCGCGTTCCAGCACCGTGGTGTAGGCCTCGATCAGGCCGACCTTGTTGATGGCGTCCGCGCTCGGGTTGAACGCGATCGGCCCTTCATAGCGGTGGCCCGCCTGGATCAGCATCGAGGCGAAGGTGACCGCCGGCGACGAATGGAAATCGCTGGTCCGCGCATCGAACGGGTTGAGCCCGCGGATCACCCGCTTGACCCAGCCTTCGGCCAAGGCGGCGCGGGGCTGGTCGGCGGTGCCGGCGGGATCGCCGACCCAGCCGCTCCACGCGGCCGCCGAAGCGAGGTTCACCGCGTAGCCTTTGTAGCGGCAGATGAACGCGTTGTCCGACAACGTGATCAGGCCCGATTCGCCGCCTTCACCGGTGGTGACGTAGTTCACGCCGGCACCGTTCAGCGGGTTGAAGCTCGTGTAGGGCGTCCAGCCGCGCATGTCGCCCGGGAACTGCGCGGTCGGATCCGTGACGACCGGGAGGTCCGTCGGATCGAAGTCGGCCCCGATGGGCTTGTAGTACCACTGGAACGTGACCGGGCCGGGATCCCCGCCGAAATCGCTGCTGTGGCGCAGGGTCAGCCGCTCGTCGAACACGTTGTCGCCCGGCAGCACCTTGAGGTCGCCGAGGTACGGGCCGTCGTCCACGCGGATCACGTGCAACGCCACCGGCAATCCGCCGAGCGACGGGTCGTTGTTCTCCGCGAGGGTGAGGTACCGCGGCGGGATGCCGGTCGGCGCGGTCGAGGCGACCAGCGAGACGCCGCCGCTCAGCGTGCCGACGTAGCCGCCTTGGACGGCCAGCGCGTCGCTGGCCAGAGGCCCGCTCGTCTCGTCGCAGCGGTAGAGGATCTCCAGGTCCGGTTCCACGCCGGAGCCGAGCATCCGCTTGTTCATCTGCGCGCGGATCTCCGATCCGGTCCGCGCCGTCTTCCAGACGCGGAACTCGTCCAGCTGGCCGGCGAAGTACTGGTTGCCGAAGCGGCCGAGCTCGAGCGCGCCGAAGCCGACGTAGTTGAGCGCAAGGTTGGTGCGGATGCTCACGGAGACACCGTCGCGGTAGATCGTCTGGACCTTGGTCTCGGGGTCGAAGGTGCCGGCCCAATGGTGCCAGCCGGTGTCGGTGTAGGTGTCGCCCGTGTTGAAGATCGAGACCGAGGCCGGGGTGGTCCCGAGGTCGAAGACGAACTTGCCCCCGTCGCGGAAGCCCATGCGCAGCTTGCCCAGATCGGCCCCGCCCGCGGGCTGGCCGACCAGATACTGCTCCGTCGCCGGGGCCGCCACCTTCGCCCAGAACTCGACGGTGAACGGCGTGCCGCCCAGGTCCAAGGCCGCACCGCCGCTCGGACCGACCGTGACCAGGCCGCTCGTGCCGTCGAAGCTGAGCGCGTTGCCGGGCTTCGGCTGCGAGGCCACGACCCCGCCCATGCCGGCCGTCAACGCCTTCGGGCCGGTCTCGGTGGTCGTCGTCGGCCCGATCGTGATGCTGTAGGAACTGGTCGGCGCCTTGCCATCCAGGGTCAAGAAGGTGCCGTTGCGGAACTCCTCAGGGAGCTTCAAGTCCAACGCCTGCGCAGCCGCGACCGTGCCCGGATAATAGGTCACCGGGACGTAGTTGGTCTCGTAGTGCGCTGGTGTCACGTAAGTGCCGGTGCTAAAGGTCGGCAGATGGGTGACCTCGGCAACGAACTTGACGGTCTTGTTGGTGCCCTTGATCTCGAAGAAGTTCGTGAGCACCTCGCGCGTCAACCCTAGGCGCAGGGCCTGGTCGGCCAACCCGTCGAACGGATCCAGGTCGATCTCGCTCGGGTTGCGCGTGAGGTCGAAGAGGCGGTCGATCAACGTCGCCCACGCACCGTCACCGGCCGCAAGCGATTTGAGGCGGTCGCGTTCGCGTCCGCTGAGCACGTTGGGCAGCAGCAGCGGTTCGCCGACGCCGAAGTTCTCGTCGAGATATCCGCTGAACGAGAGCCAGTTGTTGCCCGGGTCGTAGCTGAGCCGGATCTTCAGGAACCACGGCAGGTCGGTGAAATAGTCCTTGCCGGCGATGTTCTGGCGCTTCAACGCGCCGGGGATGGCCACACCGGTCTTGATGGTCCGGGCGCTGATAGGGTCGTAGAGACGTGCCAAGGTGTTCGTGCCACCGGACACCGGCCCGGTGAGCGAATCGAAGATCACCTTTGCGTTCGCCATGTTGAACACATCCGGCATCCCCCGCTTGGAGTGCAGCAGGGTCTCGCCGTTCTGGAGGGTCGCCACCGCGTCCCATCGGATGTCGTAGGTCACCGCGATAGGCCTGTCGCGGGTGCCGATCGCGGCGTTGGGCGCGCGGAGCTTTCCAGCGGAGCGGTTGTCCAGCCACGCGACCTTGTCGCCGACGGCCACGTTGTCCGGATGGAAGAACCCTGGCTGCATCGGATAGAACCAGCGGATCTGCAGGTTCGTGCGGGTGCCGTCCGGCCCCGCTTGGCGGGCGTAGAACTTGCCTTTGTGGTCCTTCCAACCCACTTGGGACGCGACGGGCTCTTGGTATGAATCAGAGACCAGGGGCATGATGCTCAGCGGCTGCGGCGGCTGGATCTCTTTCCCGACCGTGCCGGTGTACGTGAAGAAATAAGGTGCTTGCTCGGCGACGACCTTGAACACCTTCATCCGCCAGCGGGAAGTGCCCGGATCGCGGAATTTCAGGAGGGCATACGGTTCCGAGTATCTCCGCACCGCGTTGAGGTCGTCGCGGATGGCGAACAGCACGTTCTCCGGCATATAAGCGTGCTCCTCGTTCGGGTTGAACCCGGGCAGGGAGATCGCGGGCTGGTTGTAGATGGTCTTGGACGGATAATCGGCCGCGCCGAGGTTGCCGGATCCGAGAGCGCTCGCGATGATGATCTTCTCCACCGTCGCGTCTTCCGGCCACTTCGGGCTGTAGCGGACCGGAACGCTGGCCCAGGCGACACCGATGCGGTTGGTCCGGTACCAGACGATCAGGAGATCGTCCGGATTGGCGTCCAGGTTGCCGCCGGGTTTTCCGACGTTCACCGGCAGGATGGGGCCGAGACGGGTGCCGCGGTCATAGGCACGATCGGAGCCGACGGCATCATAGGCGGCTTTCTCGAACAACACATAGCCGTTCTTGCCGTCGTACTCGGCATGGGCCGGGTCCACGACCTCCGCGCCGATGGTGCAGTCGGCGGCGGTGAGGCCGGCATGGGAGTCATCGTGGGCCACGGTGCGGATCACCTCGAAATAGGGCGGTTGTGATGCCGAGACCGCCAGCCCGTCGTTCTTGATGTAGTAGGCGACGGAATATCCGGGGTCGGGGCTGGTGAACACCTTGGCGCTGGGTTCCACGCTCGCCCGGTTGGTGACGTAGATCAGGTTCTGGAACGTGTAGTTCGCCGCCGTGACGACCGGTTGCAGGTCCACCGGCGCACCGGCGATGTGGATGACCGGCTGCTTGGGCCAGACATTGACCGTGACGCTCACCACACGGTCGGTGATGGCCGTGGTGTTGTTGCCGGTGCCCACGGTGTCATCGAACGAGGTGAACCACTCAATCTTCGCCGTCACTGGCCGGATGGCGTAGAGCCGGTTCTCGCCTGAACTCCAGTAGAACGAGTTCAGGATGGTGTCGTCGTCGCGGTGCTTCTTGAGGATCGTGATGGTCGGATACCGCTCGACCGCGCCCTGCGGCCGGATCACCGGCCGGCCGATTACCGTCGCGGGCAGAGCCAAGAAGGCGCGCTTGAGACCGGCATGGGTGCCGGTGCCGACGATCGCGCCGCTGCGGTTGACGCCCGTGGCCGATTCCAAGCTCCACTGGTCCAGCTGCTCCACCTCCGGCAACAGGTCGTTGAGGTCGTTCAGCTTGCCCGCGCTGTAGAAGAAGGCACGTTGACCGGTGCCTTTCTGCGCCGTGCCCACGACCTGGCCGAAGTCGTTGATCCCGTTCGCGACGCTGGCGCCGCCGCCGGCGACCGTGCCGAGGGAGGTCAGCCGGCCCGACCCGTTCTCGTAGAGGAACGCCCGGGAGCTGCCCGTGTCGCGCCCGATCCAGCCGACGGCGCCTTGCAGGGAAGCGTCGGAAGCGCCGGTCGCACGGTTCACCGTGGCGTTGCCGCCGCCTTCGTCGAACACATAGTTGCCGACCAGCCCCGGGACGTTCCCGGTGAGCCGCGTGCCCTGGTTGGCGGCGATCTGCGCCGCGGTACGGGCCACGCTCCAGACCCGCACGTCGTCGATCGCGCCCTTGAACCAAGAACCGGCGATGCCTGGAGCGACGCCGAGGACCAGGGGACCGGTCCCCTGGAAATTGTTGGTCGCCGTGCGCGACGCGACCTCCGCGCCGTCGCGGTAGATCTTCTGCGCCTTGGTCGCGGCATCGAAGGTGCAGGCCCAATGGTGCCAACCGGTGTCGGTGTAGGCGGGTGTGTCCAGATCATCGGAGTAGAAGGCGAACGTGAAGACGTTCGCGGGCCGGAAGCCGACGTGGAGCGCCCGGTCGGTCACGCCCTGGCTGCCTTGGCCCATCACATAATCGGTCCCGCCGATCTCGGCCCGGCGAGCCCAGAACTCCAAGGTGAAGGCGCTGTTCGCGAGCGGGTAGGCGGGCATCGTCACCTGGCTGCTGACGCCGTCGAACTGGAGGGCCGGTTCGCTGACCGTCAGCGCCGGCGCGGGCAGACCGCCGCGGACGGTCCGCACCGGGTTGCCGGCGAGCGTCGCCACGAGACCGCCGATCGCCTGGCTCGTCGTCGTGGCACTGCTGGCCTCATCGATCGGATAGTAGGCGACCAGCCCCGTCTCCGCGCCAGTGAGCCGCTGGGTGTAGCTGGCTGCGATCTGCGCCGCGGTGCGCGTGGTCCGCCATACGCGGACCTCGTCCAGGCCGCCGTTGAACCGGTCCTCGCCGTTCGCGGCACCGAGCGCGAGCGGGATGCCCTGCAGGTTCACGCCGCTCACGGTGTTGGTCCCGTACGGCTGGCCGTTCTGGTAGACGACGAGTTTGGACGTCGGAGGGTCATAGGAAGCCGCGACATGCATCCATGCGCCGACCGTCACCGGGACGTTCACCCCGACGCTGTTTGAGATCCCCACATAAAGATCGCCGCCCGAGGACGCCTTGTTCACCAGCCAGTGGTGCGCACCGGCGACCCCGTTGCCGAGCAACAGCGGCCACGACCGGTTCCCCGGCAGGGCGCCGACCCTGATCCAGGCCTCTACCGTGTGCGCCGCGTTGCCGGCCACGAGCGGCGTGCCCGTGGGATTGGTCAACAGGTTCGCCTGGGTGAGCACGTCGTCCACGCCGTCGAAGTTCAGCGCGGTGTCGCCCGCGGCGAAGGCGGTGGCCCGGCCGACCACCTGGTCGAAGGCGTTGATGCCGTTGGCCACGCTGTCCGTGTCGTCCGGCACGCTGAAGAGCGGCCGCATCACGCCGTCCTTCACCATCATCGCCCGCCGCCGCTTGTCGGCCGCGGAGACCGAGCCGACGTAGCGGTTGCTGATGTTCAGCGCGAACGCCTCGCTCTGGTCGTTGAACGGCGCCGGCCCGACCCCGAGGTCGGTCAGCGAGGCCGAGTTGGTGGAGAACGAGAACGCCCGCGACTTCGCGCCGCTGTTGGTGGCGACGCCGGCCATGGTGCCCGCCTCGTTGAGCCCCCGCACCGCGGCGAAGCTGCCGCCGGGCAGCACGCCCAGGCTGGTCGCCGCGTCCTCGTGCCCCTTCAGCCACGCCACCGTCTGCCCGCCGCTCTTGGCGGCGCCCGCGAGGCTGTTGCTGTTGTTCATGGCGAACACGCGGAACGGCGAGGACAGCGGCGCGGGCCCGATCTGGCTGAGCAGGCCGCCGCTCGCCAGGCCGTTGAACAGGAAGCCGACCGGGTTGCTCTCGAGCGATTCCTCGTCCGCCATGTAGCCGGTGACCGCGCCGCGGTCGTTGATCGCGGTGCCGAAGCTGGCCCCTTTGCCGGGCAGCACCCCGAGGTCCACCACGCTGAACGCCGGCTTGGGCTCGATGCGCAGGTCGAACTCGGTCTGCGCGCTCTTGCCGCCGGCGTCCAGGACGTTCAACCGCAGGTGGACGGTGCCGATCACACCGGGCTTGGGCACGATGTTGAGCGTGCGGTAGTTCCCGCCGGCCGGGACGGTGAAGCTCTGGAGCAGGTCCGCGTTGACCAACGCCTGGGGCGTGACGGTCAACGCCGAGGCCGGTTGGTCGTCGTCCACCGTGAAGGGGATCTCGATCAACGCCGAATCTTCCTCGGCGGCCTTGTTGGGCACCACGGAGATCGTCGGCGGATCGTTCACGGCGATGAAGACGCGCACATTGACGGACCCGCTGGTGACGTGGCCCGCCGTGTCGCGGACGCTGTAGCTGATGGTCGCCGTGCCGTCATAGCCGGTGGGCGCGGTGTAGGTGAAGACGCCGCCCGTGGCCTGGGCGACGGTGCCGGTGCTCGCGGAGACGTTCAGCCAGGTGAGCGAGAGCCCGTCCTCGGCGTCCCATGCCGGCAGGAACAGGTTGGTCGAAGTGCCGTCCGGGATGCGCAGGACCTGGAGCGCTTTCAAGGCGGGATCGGCCACCTGCCACGAGAGGCCGAGCAGGTTGCCCGAGACACCGGTGAACGGCGTGCTCCAGATGGGGTCGTTGTCCGAGGCGTCCGCGACCAGCACGCCGTCCTGCGAGTTGCCTTGGCCGACGGCCGAGGCGAAATCGGTCAGCACGGTCGTGGGCTTCTGGTTGAAGCGATAGTAGGCGACGAGGTTGGCGGTGTCGTTGCGGAGGGAAGCGTGCAGCGCGGCCAGGATCTCCTCGGCCGTGCGGGCGACCTTCCAGACGCGCAGCTCGGCCATCTGGCCCGCGAACTGGCCGAACTGGAGCTCGCGGGTGCCGGCCAGGAACGTGGAGGAGACCCCGGGTTTGGTCGCCTCCTCGATGCCGTTGCGGAAGATCTTCATGTAGTTCCCGCTCTTGCTGGCGACGAACGCGAAGTGCTGCCAGGAGCCGACGATGGACACGGGCGGCGTGTAGGACAGGCGGTCGCCGGCGTTGGGGTTGCCGGCATCCCAGATGACCGCGCCCGAGCTCCAAGGCGTGTGGATGATGAACCGGTTGTCCGACGCATCGGGCGAGAGCAGCAGCGTGGTCTGGGGCGCCGCGGCGTTCACGAACTGCCAAAACTCGACCGTGACCTCGGCGGCGGCAAGCTGGGGACCGAAGCCGGGGACGCTGACGTAGTTGGCCCCGTTGAAGGCCAGCGAGGTCGCCCCGCCCACGTTGGGCGCGTCGTCCACGGAGGTGACGGTGATGTTGAAGGTCCGGCTGGTGCTCAGGTTCGCCGCCACATCGGTGACGACCACGGTGATGGTCGCGGTCCCGCTCATGCCCGGCCGGGGCTTGTAGGTGAGCTGGGCCGTCTCCGCCGGGCTGGTGTAGACGACGCCCGGGTTGCGGACCAAGGCCGGGTTGCTCGAGGTCGCGGTGATGCTGAGCGCCTGCGTGAGCTCCGGATCGCCGTCGGTGAGGGCGATGCCGAGGGTCGCGGTGCCGGTGCCTTCACCGATGGTCTGGGCGGCGATGGCGGCGAGCGTCGGGCCGTCCTCCACCGCGATGCCCTGGAGGTACAAGGTCCCGGACATCGGCGTCGTGCCGTCGGTGACCGTGTAGCTGATCCTGTCAGCACGGTTGTAGTTGGGCTGCGGCGTGTAGGTGAAGACGCTTCCCGACACCGCCGAGACGTGGCCGTTGGTCGCGGTGACGCCCGAGTAGGTCAGCGAGTTGCCTTCGACGTCGAACGCCGGCAGCACGAGCTGCCGGGCGGTGTCCTCGGTGAAGCGGACCACCTGCAGCGTGCCCAGCGTCGCCTCCGCGGCGGGCCAGACCGGTGCCCCGACCAGGCTGGCGTTCTGCGCGCCGTTGGCCGTGGCGACGTCGTTCAAGGTGGTGCCCGTGCCTTCGGTGAACTTGTAGTTCAGCACCAAGCCGGAAGACGTGGCGGCCACGCCGCCCTGGAAGGACGCGATCTCGGATGCGGTGCGCGCCACGTTCCACACGCGCACGTCGCCGATCCGGCCTGAGAACTTGAAGCTCTGGTTGTCGCCGACCGCGCCGATGAAGAGCGGCGTCGCGCCGTCCTTGGGGTTCCGGCCCACCAAGCCGACCCCGTCCAGCAAGCCGTTGACATACACCCGCATCAGGGTGCCGTCCCAGGTGGCGGCCACATGGGTCCACACATCCGTCCGCAGCACCGTGCCGCCCGTCACGCCCGAGAAGATGAACGTCTTGTCCAAGGTCGAGCAGACGACCTTGCCGCTCGGGTCCACCCGCAGGAGGTAGCCGCCGTCGTTGGCGCCATATTTCTCGATGATCCCCATCGCCGAGCCGATCGCCGCCGGACGGACCCACGCCTCCAACGTGATCGGGCCGGTGATGCTGATGGCCGGGCTGTCGAGCACCTGGGCGTACTGGCTGGTGCCGTTGAGCGTGAGCGAGGTGGCCGGGCCGTCGACAGGCTGCCACGCCGGCGCGCCAACGAGCGCGGCGTTCTGCGCGCCGTCGCCGGTCGCGGAATCGAAGGCGGTCGGACCGGAGCCTTCGTTCAGCCTATAGTAGGCGACGAGGCCGGCAGTGGTGTTCAGCAACGACGGGTTCCAGTCGTCCTTGAGCTGCTGCGCGGTGCGGGCGGTGCTCCAGATCCGCAGGTCGGCGAACTTGGCGTCGGCATCGGCGTCCGCCGGCCAGTTGCTGTGGCCGAAATAGTTCCCGGTGCGCGTCACGTTCAACGGCGCCCAGACCGCCCCGGAAGCGGTCTCGACCCCGTTCAGGTAGATGTGACCGATGCCGCCCGCGTCCCGGGTGAAGGCGAGGTGCGTCCAGGTGTTGAGCGGGACCTGCTGCGACGAGATGATGCCCTGTGCCGCGGCCCCTTGATAGATGTCGAGCCTCGGCTTGCCGTCGTTGCCGCTGGTCAGCGCGCCGATGACGTTGTTCGCGCCCGGGCCGTTGCCGAAATCGAAGAACCGCGACCAGGTCGCGTAGGACCGCACGAACACCCAGCCTTCGACGGTGAACGTGTTGCCGAACCACGTGCCGTCCGGCAGGTCCAGGTATTGGCCGCTGCCGTTGGGCGCCAGCGCCGTGCCCGGACCGACCACCGGCGGGTCGTTCAGCGCGTCGACCTGGAGCCTCACCACCGCGGTCGAGGTCAATGCCCCGTCGCTGACCGTGTAGCTGATGACGTCGTTCCCTGCGAAACCCGCCACCGGCGTGTAGAGGTAATCTCCGCCTCCCAAGGCACTCAGCGTGCCGTTGGATGCGAAGACGCTGCTGTAGGTCAGGGCCGAATCCACGTCGGCGGCCGGCAAGTTGACGAGCTGTGCGGAGTCCTCGGTGGCGACGACCAGCATCTGGTTCGCAAACGCCTCGAACGGGGTCGGCGCGGGGTTGAGCACCGGAGCGTTGACCAGATTGCCGTTCTGGGCGCCGGAGAGCGTCGCCCGGTCTGCGACCGTGGTGCCCGAGGTCTCGGTGAACAGGAAGTTGAGCAACAGACCGGTCGAGTCGGCCGCCACCGGCGCCAGATAGTTCGACGCGATCTGACCCGCCGTCCGTGCAGTCTTCCAGACCCGGAAATCGGCCAAACGGCCTCCGGGACGGATCTCAAGGTCGCCGATCTTGGCTCCGGAAAAAGCACCCGCGGACGCTTTGGAGGCTTCAAGCACACCATTCC
>JBBRQL010000026.1:0-28547 GCA_038226425.1 Verrucomicrobiota bacterium | reverse complement strand
CAAACTGCCGCTGATCCTCGGCGGCGCCGTGGCCGTCCTCTTGGTCCTCTATCTCGTCCTCACGAGCGGCGTGTTCATCAAGGGGGTCGTCCTGCCCCAGGTCGGCAGCAGCTTGGGCTGCGAACTGACGGCCGAGGATGTCTCGTTGAGCCCGTTCTCCTCGCTCACACTGCGGGGCGTGAAGCTGACGCCCCGCGGCGCGGAGACGCTCGCCACGGTCGTCGAGGCGCGCGTCCGGTACGGCCTCTTCGCGATCCTCGGCGGCAACATCAAGGTGGACGAGCTGACGCTGGATTCTCCGGCGGTCACGATCGTCGAGCAGGCCGACGGCACCAGCAACCTCTCGAAGCTGCTCGACGGCATGCCAAAGTCCGACAAGAACGCGGCCAAGACGTCGTCCTCGGGACCTCCGAAGCTCGACGTGCGGAACGTCGCGCTCAAGAACGGCTCGTTCAAGCTCACGCGGAAGCTCGGTGCCGGGGCGCCGCTCACGGTCGCCGACGTCACCGGCCTCGAGGTGACCCTCGACCGGCTCGCCAACGGCGCCACCGGCAAGCTCTCCATCGCGGCCGGCGGCGGGTTCGCCAAGACGATCGCGGACCAGCTCCAGGGCAAGGCGAGCGGTTCCTTCGACCTCGCGCTCGACGACAAGCTCCTGCCCAAGTCGGTCAAGGGCAGCCTCGCCGCCGACCTCGCCTCCGCGACCGGTGCGTTCAAGGATTCCGCCGGTCTCGGCGCCACGCTCACGGCGGATGCGACGGCCACCGAGATCACCCAGATCCGGCTCGCGTTCCGCCAGCGCGCGGACGAGCTCGGTCGCGTGACCTTGAGCGGTCCGTACGATCTCACGAAAAAGGAGGCCCGCATCGCCTATGAGATCACCGGCCTCGACCGCCGGGTGCTCGCGGTCGCCGGAGCGGCCACGGGGATCGATTTCGCGCAGACCGCCGTGAGCGCGTCGGGCCGGGTCGACCTGGCGCAGCTCGGCAACTTCGTCGCGTCGAACGGCCGCGTCAGCGCGGGCCGGATGAGCTTGGTGACCACGAACGGCGCGACGCCGGTCATCGACATCGACTTGGCCTACAAGATCGGCGTCAACCTGGGCGACAAGACCGCGCTGATCGAGACGGTGGACCTCTCCGTGAAACAGGCCGGTCGCCCGCTCGTCACCGGAAGCTTGGACCGTCCCATGAACATCTCGTGGGACAAGGCGACCCCGGGTTTCCGCGAAGCGACCTACGCGCTGGGCGTCACCGGGTTCGAACTCGCCCCGTGGCGGGCTGTGGCCGGGCCATCCATGCCCGCCGGCAGCGTCGACCTGACCCTGAAGATCACGGCCGAGAACGACGGCCGCTCGTTGAAATTCACCGTCGCCTCCGACCTGCGCGATGTCGCGGCGAAGGCGGGCGGAGTGGATGTCAGCGGCATCTCGGTCAGCCTCGGGGCGAGCGGATCGGTCGAAGATTTCGCGGTGTTCGGCATGGACAGGTTCGACCTGACCCTCACGCACCGTGGGTCCCGGTTCGCGGCCCTCACCGGCCTGGCCAGTGTCAACTCGAAGAACCAGACCATGAACTTGCAGACGTCCGGCGAGATCGCGGTGCCGGTCGCCTTGGCGGTTTATCCCGTCGCGGGTGTGAGCGCCACCGCCGGGAACCTGAAGTTCTCCGCCCAGTACGCCAGCAAGGCCGGGAGCACCAACGGTTCGGTGGATGTCGCGCTCACGGGTTTCGTCGGCAGGTCGGGCGCCATGGAGTTCAAGGACTACCAGGCCCGCGTCAACGCGATCGCGGGCATCGCGGGGGATGTCTTCACGCTCACCCGGGCCGGGGTCGACCTGCAGGACGGTTTCGAGCCCGGCGGGACCTTCGACGCCAGCGGCAGATATGACCTGGGGCGCAAGAGCGGGAAGCTCGATTTCCGTTCGGTCAACCTCAACCAGCACGGGCTTGCCCCCTTCATCGCCAACGCCATCGCACCCCGCCGGCTCGTGTCGGTCGCGCTCGACCTCAACGGCTCGGCGACGCTCGACGCCGCCGGCGAATCCGCGGTCAAGGGCGACCTCCGCATCTCCAAGTTCATCGCCGCCGAACCCGGCCGCGACCTGCCCACGACGCCGTTGTCGCTGGGTCTCGGGTTCGATGCGGGACAGCGCGGCACGGTGACCGACCTCCGCAAGCTGCTCGTCTCCTTCGGACCGACCCCGATCGCCATCAACGACCTGCTGGTCGCAGGCAAGATCGACATGGCGACGAACAATGCGTCGCCCAGTTCCCTCACGATGAAGAGCGACGGGCTCGACTTCACGGCGCTCTACGACCTCTTCGCCGGCGACGGCACCGCCAAGAAGCCGGCCGCGTCGACCGTGACGAAACCGGCCCAGGCCGCCGGCACCGCGCAGGATGTCGAGCCGGCAGCGGTGAAGCTCCCGTTCCAGCAGTTCGCCCTCGACCTCGACATCAAGCGCGTCCATCTCCGGCAGGTCGCCGTCTCCAACTGGGTCGCCAAGGTGAGGATCGACAAGAGCGCGGTCTCGCTCGACCCGTTCAGCCTCACCCTCAACGGCGCGCCGGTGACCGCCAACGTCCGCGCCGATCTCGGCGTCCCGGGCTTCACCTACGACGTCGCCTTCAGCGGCGACAGGATCCCGTTGCCCCCGTTCGTCGCGTCGTTCCAGCCGGAACGCATCGGCCAGAGCGGCGGCACCGTCGGCGCGAGGGTCGCGGTCAAGGGCTCCGGCGTCACCGGGGCCAACCTCCAGAAGCACCTCGCCGGGCAGCTGGAGTTCGGGGCGACCAACCTCGACCTGAAGCTGAGCGACGTGAAGTCGCCGCTGCTGCGCACGATCGTCAACGTGGTCATCGGCCTCCCCGACCTCATCCGCAGCCCGAGCCTCGGCACCTTGGCGAGCCTGGCCGGCCTAGGAGGCGCAGGGAAGGCGGACGGATGGATGGACGAGCTGAGCCAGGCACCCATCGGCTCGATCACCGCCAAGGCCGTCGCCAGCGGCGGCAAGGTCGACATCCAGAAGGCCCTCGTCCTGAGCCCGGCCTTCTTCGCCGACGCCAAGGGATCCATCACGCTCGCGCCGGTCCTCACGAACTCGGTGCTCGATATCCCGGTCGGCATCGCGCTGAAGGAATCGCTGGGCAAGAAGGTCGGCCTGTCCGCCGCGTCGGAAGGCTATTCGCGGATGCCGGATTTCCTGACGGTGAAAGGCACCGTGGGCGTCCCGAAGCCGGATATCGCCTATGCCAAGCTGGTCCTGCTGGCCGGCAAAGCGGGCCTCGGCATCGCCGGCGGATCCGCAGGCGCGCTCGGGGAGAAAGCGTCCAGCCTGCTCAACGCGGTCACCGGTGGCGGGGCTCCCGCCAGCGGCACCAACAGCGCGGCCAAGCCGGCGAACGCCTTGGGCAACGCCCTCGGCAACCTGCTCGGCGGCGGTGCCTCCCGGACCAACACGGCGACGAAGACCAACGCCTCGCCCGCCGCGACCGCCGTGGACTTGCTCGACCTGTTCAAGAAACCGAAGAAATGAGCGGACGCGTCCGGGTAGTCCCGTTCGCCAAGCCCCAAGTTCCCTGCGCCGTCGTCATGGATGCCATCCTCTCCTACCTCACCGCGAACGGACCGCGCTTCGTCTCCGACCTCGTCGCCTACGCCCGGTTCCCGAGCGTGAGCGCTCAGCCCAAACACGCCGCCGACCTCGTGGCCTGCGCCGGCTGGATCGCCGACCACTGCCGCGCGATCGGCCTCACGACGGTCGTCCACCCGACCTCGGGCAACCCGGTCATCGTCGCGAAGACGCCGGGCCACGACCCGAAGAAACCGACCTTCGTGGTGTACGGCCACTACGACGTGCAGCCGCCCGAGCCGTTCGAGCTCTGGGATTCGCCCCCCTTCGAGCCGGTCGTCAAAGGCCGCGACGTCTTCGCCCGCGGCATCAGCGACAACAAGGGCCAGCACCTCGCCCACCTCAACGCCGTCGAGGCCTGGCTCCGGTCCGGTCGCGAGCTGCCGTGCAACCTGACCTTCCTCATCGAGGGCGAGGAGGAGGTCGGCTCGACCGCGCTCTACGAGTTCTTGCCCCTGCACAAGGCCGAGCTCGCGTGCGACGCGGTGGTGATCTCCGACAACGGGATCCCGACGCTCAAGCATCCGGCGCTCACCTACGCGCTCCGCGGCATCGCGGCGATGGAGGTGCGGTTGGACGGCCCCGCCCGCGACCTGCATTCCGGGATCTTCGGCGGCTCGGTCGAGAACCCGGCCATGGCGCTCTGCCAACTGCTCGGCAAGATGCGCGACGCGAAGGGCCGCATCACCGTGCCGGGCTATTACGACGACGTGGTGAAGCTCTCCGCCTACGAGCGCCGCCAACTCGCCAAGCTGCCTTCGGATCCGGAACGCTACCGCAAGTTCCTCGGCGTGCCGCAGCTCTTCGGAGAGGCCGGTTTCACTCACGAAGAACAGCGTTCCGCGCGCCCGACCTTCGAGATCAACGGACTCACCAGCGGCTACCAGGGCGACGGCAGCAAGACCATCATCCCGTCCTGGGCCAGCGCGAAGCTCACGCTCCGGCTCGTGCCCGACCAGAAGCCGGCGAAGGTCATCAAGGCCGTGGCCGCGCACCTCAAGAAGCTGTGCCCGCCGAGCGTGAAGCTCACGGTGACGCCCGGCCACGCCGGCGCGCCGTATCTCGTCTCGCCCAAGAGCCCGTTCGCGCAGGCCGCGCTGCGGGCGCTCCGCTCGGGCTTCGGCCACGAGGCGATCCTGACGCGCGAAGGCGGCAGCATCCCCATCGTCTCGGCGTTCAAGCAGCATCTCAAGGCCGACACCTTGCTGCTCGGCATGGCGCTACCCGACGACAACCCGCATTCGCCGAACGAGAAGTTCTCGCTCGACGCCTACGCCGCCGGCATGCGCATGAGCGCGCATCTCTGGCCCGAGCTCGCCGCCGCCGCGGGGAAGTGATTCCCCGCGCGGCGCAGGCCGGCACTGCCCGACGTGCTGCTGGCAGCAGAGCCGCCGCCGGTCACTCTTTCTTCGGAGCCGCCTTCACCTCGATGTGCAGGTCGCGGAGCTGGCGGGCCGTCACCTGGCTCGGGCTGTCGGTCATCAGGCAGACGCCCTTCGCCGTCTTGGGGAAGGCGATGACGTCGCGGATGCTCGACGTGCCGCACAGGATGGCGATGAGACGGTCGAAGCCGAGCGCGATGCCGCCATGGGGAGGCGCGCCGTACTTGAAGGCCTCGAGCATGTAGCCGAAGCGCGACTGCGTCTCGTCGGCCGGGATCTGCAGGATCTCCTCGAAAATCGTCTTCTGCACGTCGGGCTGGTGGATGCGGATGCTGCCGCCGCCGAGCTCGACGCCGTTCACGACGATGTCGTAGTGCTGGCCGCGGACCTTCTTCGGGTCGGTCTTGAGCAGCGGGATGTCCTCCTCCACCGGCGCGGTGAACGGATGATGGCTGGAATACCAGCGGTTCATCTCGCGGTCGAAACCGAGCAACGGGAACTCGATGACCCAGAGGAAATCGAACCGGTCGGCCGGGATGACGAGCTTCCCTTGCCCTTTCAGCACCTCGGCGCAGTAGAGGCGGATCTTGCCGAGGATCTCGCAGGCGTTGAGCCACTGGTCGGCGGCGAACAGGATGAGGTCGCCCTCCTGGATGCCGAGCTTGGCGACGAGCGCGGATTTCTCGGCCTCGGTGAAGAACTTCACGATGGGCGACTTCCACTCGCCGTTCTCGACCTTGATGTAGGCGAGCCCCTTCGCGCCGAAACCCTTCGCGGTCTCGGTCATCGTCTCCAGCTGGCCCTGCGTCGCGCCGGCGAGGCCGCGGGCGTTGATGGCCTTGACCACGCCGCCGGCCGCCACCGCGCCGCTGAACACCTTGAACGTGCTCGCGCGGAACTCCTCGGTGAAATCCACGAGCTCCATGCCGAAACGGGTGTCCGGCTTGTCGATGCCCCAGCGGTTGAGCGCCTCGTCGAACGAGACGCGCTTGAACGGCGCCGGGATGTCGATGTTGAGGGCGGTCTTCCACACCCGCTTCAGCAGGCCTTCGATCAGCGCGTAGATGTCCTCCCGGTCGATGAAGGACATCTCGATGTCCACCTGGGTGAACTCGGGCTGGCGATCGGCGCGGAGGTCCTCGTCGCGATAGCAGCGGGCGAGCTGGAAATAGCGCTCGATGCCGCTGACCATGAGGATCTGTTTGAATTGCTGTGGCGATTGCGGGAGCGCGTAGAAGGTCCCCGGCTCACGGCGGTTCGGCACGAGGAACTCGCGCGCGCCCTCCGGCGTGGATTTGAAGAGCGTCGGCGTCTCCACCTCCAGGAAACCCTGTTCGTCCATGTGGCTGCGCGTGGCGATGGCCACCTTCGAGCGGACGCGCAGGTTGCGCATCATCTCCGGGCGGCGCAGGTCGAGGTAACGGTACTGGAGACGCAGCTCTTCGTTGACCTTGTTGGCCACCTCGGGGTCGTCCACCGGGAACGGCAGGATCGCCGCGTGGTTGAGCACCACCAACTCCTTGACCAGCACCTCGACCTGGCCGGTCGGGATCTTCACGTTGTCGGTGCCGGACGGCCGGACCCGCACGGATCCGGTGAGCTGGATGACCGATTCGCTGTGCAGCTTGGTGGCGGTCGCGAAGACCTCGGCCGGGAGGTCGGCCGGATCGAACACGGTCTGCGTCCGGCCCTCGCGGTCGCGCAGGTCGATGAAGAGGACGCCGCCGAGGTCGCGGCGGGAATGGACCCAGCCCACGAGGGTGACGGTCTGTCCGGCGTGCGCGGGACGGAGTTCGTTGCAATGCTGCGTGCGTTTCATGTCGAAAAGAGAGCGGATGATGCGTACGCGGCCGGGGATGGCCAAGCGAAGTTTGCAGCTGCCGATGGATGCGGGCGGTTCTGGACACCGTGCTGGCCGATGGCGCCGGCGTGCGGCTGTGCGTCGCGTCGGCAGAAGGTGAGGACGAAGACGCGCGTGGAGGATTCTCCCGGCCCCGGCTTCGGCGAGCCCCTGCCAGCAAGATGCGGGCGGCACCCTTGCACAAGCCTCGCTCCACCACGACGTCCAGATGCGCGACACCGCCGCGAGCCGCACATTCGCGCTGGCGGTCCCGGCGTCGGTTGGCTTCCATCGCATCGTGCGCCGGGGACCGACCTCCGAGCGGCGACCTTTTCCCTTCCGCTTGAGAATCATCCTGACCGGCGCCTGCGGTTTCGTGGGCAGCACGCTCGTCCGCCAGCTCCTCGCGGAGTGGCCTGGTATCGAGATCGTGGGCTTCGACCATCTGGGGCGCGAAGGAGCGGAGCTGAACCGCGACCTGGTCCGGCAGCTCGGCGTGAAGCTCATCCACGGCGACCTGCGCTGCGCGTCCGACCTCGCCGATTGGCCGAAGGCCGACTGGGTCATCGACGCCGCCGCGAACCCCAGCGTGCTCGCCGGCCTCACCGGCGAAGGCGGCAGCCGCCAACTGGTCGAGCACAACCTGCTCGGCACGGTCAACGTGCTCGAATACTGCCGCCGCCACGGCGCGGGCTTCGTTCTGTTGAGCACCAGCCGTGTCTATTCACTTCCGCCCTTGGCCGGCCTCCCGCTCAAGAAGACCGGGCTCGCCTACAGTCTCGACACCTCGAAGGAGCTTCCGCCGGGCGTCTCCGCGGAAGGCGTCGCCGAACAGTTCTCCACCGCGCCGCCGGTGTCGCTCTACGGCGTGACCAAGCTCGCCTCGGAGCACCTCGCTCTCGAATACGGCGCGACGTTCGGGTTCCCGGTGTGGATCGACCGCTGCGGCGTGCTCGCGGGCGAGGGCCAGTTCGGGCGCGCCGACCAAGGCATCTTCGCCTACTGGATCAACGCTTGGCTCCGCGGGCGTCCGCTGAGGTACATCGGCTTCGACGGCACGGGCGCCCAGTCGCGCGATTGCCTCCACCCCGCGGACCTGGTGCCCCTGCTCCGCCGGCAATTGACGGAGCCTTCCCGGCCGGTCGCACGCATCCAGAACGTCGCCGGCGGACGGACGCAGACGATGTCGCTGGCGGAGTTGAGCGCGTGGTGCGCCGCCCGGTTCGGGCCGCGACAGGTCGCCAGCGATCCGATGCCGCGGCGGTTCGATGTGGCGTGGTTGACGCTCGATGCCGCCCTCGCCGGACGGCAATGGGACTGGCGCCCGGTGACGCCGTTGGAGACGGTCCTCGCACGGATCGCCGACCATGCGGAGAAGAACCCCCGCTGGCTCGAGATCTCCGGAACCCGATGAGACTTAAGCCTGAGAACTACCGGCAAGCCAAATGGGTAGCTATGTGGCTCATGCTGGGAGCCATCGGGTTCCTTCGCGGGTTCCATCATGTGCTCTATTTCGATGACGAGGGGTACTTTCTGTTGACCATCAAGCAATTGACGGAAGGATATCCGCTATATGAGAAGATCCAATCGTTCTACGGTCCGTTCTATTATATTTTCACCAGCACGGCTTCCGGGTTCGGGCGGATAGCGGTGACGCACGATTGGGGCAGATTGGTCACTTTGGCCTGCTGGCTCACCGGGACGGCGTTGGGCGCCCGCTGGGTGGCAGGTAGGACACAAAGCAACACATGGGTTGCGCTATCCGCGGTCCTTCTGTTCGCCCATCTACATCAGATGGGAGGAGAGCCGATGCATCCGCAAGGGCTTTGCATCGTCTTGATCTTCTCGATGATCACGGTGGCCAGTTCGGGTTCTCCGACTCCGGCTCGACGGGTGGCGCTCGGCGCTATCGCTGCAGCACTGGCACTGACCAAGATCAACATCGGCGCGTTTGCCTTCTTGGGGCTGGCATGGTTGGAAGCATGGAATCTGCCGTTCGACCGATGGCGACGGGGATTCCTGTTGACCGTGACCGCAGCAAGCGTCGGTCTCACATTTGCGCTGTTCGGTCCGCTCATGGGAACCACTACGGTCCAATGCTATGCCGCCGTCTTCGCGTTGGGCATGGCGCCCGTGCTCGCGCACGTCTGGGAAGGAGCCCGAGTTAGCCAGTGCAGACCGCAAGGGCATGGCTGGTGGTGGCAGGTCGCCGGGTTTGCAGCGACCGTGGTTCTTGTCTACTATTGGACGGTCTCAAAGGGCACATCGCTCAGCGCCCTTTGGAACGGATTGATCGTGCGTCCGAGCAGCTTCGCCAAGGTATTCCATTCTCCTGGGCCGTTCGCCGGCCCCCAGCTCTTGGCCGGTGCCGCGAGTGTGCTGGGATTTGTCGTATTCCAATCTCGGCGTCGTCGAGCGCCGGGCAAGGCTCGGCAGATGCTTCGAGCCTTGCGGCTGATCGTGGGCGGCGTCGCGCTTTCGTCGTCTTTGGCGGGCGTCGCGAGCGCCCTGACTGGCTACCATTTTTTCATCGTTCCAGCGGTCCTCGAGACGCTCACTAAGGGATGCCTCCCGTTCCTATGGATCGGTCTACCTTGGGCCGACGAAGAAAAATCGGGCGCCGGAGCGTACCGGGCCGCTGTCCTGTTGGCGTTCCCTCAACTGCTATGGGCGTTCCCGGTCAACGGGACCCAGTTCGTCATGGCGACCACGGTGCCCTTGGTCATCTGGATCACCTGCCTTCACCGCGCGACGCTTGCGGCGGACGTGCGTTTCCTGCGGTGGACCGGAAAACTCGCCGCAGCTTTCGTTGTGGTGACGCTGATCGGAGGCCTTGCAGGCGCGGCCCGTCGCTACATGCGCGCCGCGCCTCTCTGCTTGCCCGGTGCCCGATGGGTCCGCGTCGAGGAAGAGGACGCAGCCACCTTGTCGTGGGCCGCCCACAACCTCCGTGCCTACGCACCGAAATTCGTGTCCTTGCCTGGAATTCCCAGTCTGAACCTCTGGTCAGGAGTCCAGCCGCCGACCCAGCGCAACGTCGGTCCTTGGATGCTGATCCTCAGCGCCAAGGAGCAACAGGAGATCATCCGATCCATCGCCGGAGAGGCAGAGGCCATGGTCGTGCGGCATGAACCTGCCCTCCGATTTTGGGGGCAACAAGAAACGCTGACCAACTCGGTCTTGGCTCGTCTCATCCTCGACCAATTCAAGCCGGTCGCGAAGTTTGGATCGGTCACGCTGGCCGGGCGCCCAAGAGCAAAGGAGAAGGTGCTTGTACATGAGGCTACCATCACAAGCTTAGGGGCTGGAAACGCTCCGTTGCTGAAGCTCCGGTTCGGTGGCGACGAGCCGCGCGAAGTCGCCGAAGCGATCTTCTTCGACGTGACCCGCCGCCACGCGTCGGGTGGAAGGTTAAAGGTCCGGGCCTCGCCGGATATCCACCCGAGGATAGAGACGCCTTGGGAGGTCGAGGTTCCTTTTCCTGCCGGCTCCGTGCCTGAGCCGACACACACCGTGGTCGTCCAGCTTTTCAATGCCCGGGGCCAGCGGATCGGCACACTGCCCCTCTTCCAGAAGACAGGCAGCCCAGGTGTGGACGCTTCGCATCCCTGAATTGGCCAAGGCACGTCTCCGACCCGTGACAAGATTGTGGACCTGCCCGCAAGTCCCAGCCGCGTCCGATTTGACGCGACCGGTCTTCCACCGAGGCCGCGAGAAGCTGGACATCGGCCAACGGGTTCAATTCCTCTTTGCCGGGCACGCGGCGACTCTTCCGTCCCTGCTCTTCCTGGAGCGGTTCCGGTCCGTTCATGGCCGCACACGAGCCTGATCTTGGATGGAACCTCGATGGTCCGGCAGCACTCGCGGCTACAGGATTTTCCGGACCACCCTGGCGAAGCGTTCTCCTTCCTTGTCAAATGTGCTTCCTAGTCTCAAATGAAGCCTGCCGATACCGGCCACCGAACAAAAGCACGTGTCTCCAAGGAAATGCACGATCGCGTCCTCCCGAACCCCGCCGCCAAGCCGCTCACCCGGTTCAGCATCGTCATCCCCGCGCGGGACGAGGAAGGCTGCATCGAGGCGATGGTGGAGAAGCTCCATGTCGAGCTGCGGCTCCAAGGCATCCCGCACGAGATCATCGTCGTCGACGACGGGAGCACCGATTCCACCTGGGAGAAGCTGACCGCCCTCAAGGCCCGCATCCCCGAGTTGCGGCCGGTCCAGAATACCGGCGCCCACGGCTTCGGCCGCGCCATCATCTTCGGCCTGGACCAGGTCCGGGGCGACGCCGTCACCATCATGATGGCCGACGAATCGGACGACGCCCGCGATGCCGTCCGCTACTGGCACGAGCTCGGCAAGGGCTACGACTGCGTGTTCGGCAGCCGTTTCATCAAGGGCGGGGGCGTGATCGATTACCCGACGGTGAAGCTGATGGTGAACCGGATGGCGAACTTCTTCATCAAGACGCTCTTCAACCACGGCCTGAACGACACGACCAACGCGTTCAAAGCCTACCGGGCCGACGTGATCACCGGATGCCGGCCGCTGATCGCGCCGCACTTCAACCTCACGGTCGAGCTCCCGTTGAAGGCCATCGTGCGCGGCTTCAGCTACACGATCATCCCCATCACCTGGCGGAACCGCCGCACCGGCGTGGCCAAGCTGAAGATCCGCGAGATGGGCAGCCGCTACCTGTTCATCTGCCTCTACGTCTGGCTGGAGAAGTATTTCAGCCGGGGAGACTACCGGAAGCGATGAGCACCCAGGACATCCCCTCGGCCGGATCGGACGACGGGGCACGGTTCTCCCGGCGGTTCCTCGACGTGACCACGCTCGGGCTGGTGGTCGTGCTGGGTCTGCTCGGTTGGTTCCTCATGGACCGCTACCCGGCCCGCTTCTTCGGTGCGGATTGGCTCACCAACGAGCATGGCAACCAGTTGTACCGGGCGCAGGTGATCGGCGCCGGAGGGCATCTCTACCGGGACATCGAATGCCAGTACGGACCGCTTCCGGTCTACGCCTTCGCCGTGTTCGCCAAGGTGGCTGGGGACACGGTCCAGGCCGGATGCGCTTTCCACCTGCTGGCAAGTCTGGTGGCCGTGGCCGCGATGTTCCGATGGCTTGCCCGCGCCGCGCGCTCGGGCCGCGAGCTGCTGCTGCTCGCCGGTCTTCTCGGGGTCGCGTCGCTGTGCCTGACGGCTTTCTTCCGCAGCCCGCTGCTCCTCGCCCTCGGGGCGAACTTCGAGTACCTGAGTTTCGAGCGTCTGTGGTTGATCGGCTTGGCGGCGGGCTGGAGGCCGCCAAGGGAACGGGGCATGCGCGACGCGCTCCGGTTGGGCCTGTTCTTCCTGCTCTGGCAGCTCACGAAGTTCGGCGGCGGCGCGTTCGGCGTGGCGGCGTTCTTCGCGGTGGACATCGCCTACCTGCTCACCGTCGGCGACGGCGCGGACCGCCGCGCGGTCATCCGCTTCTGGGTGCTCGGCCCGGCCGCCTGCGTCGGCGCGGAGGCGCTGCGGGCGGCGATGTTCTACGCCGTGCTCCCGCCCGATATCGCGACCCGGTCGCTCTGGCCGCTTTGGCTCATGGGCTTCTACCCGTATGACCGGCTCCAGATCTGGATCGATGGGCGCCACTTCCTCACCTACATCGCCCCCATCGCCATCCCGGCCGTCGCGGGCTTCGCGGTCTCGGCCGCCTGGCTCTCGGCGAAGGCCCGGACGGCGATGGCATGGCGGTTGCCCGCGGCGCTGTGGTTCCCGGTGATGGTGCGTTGGCGTTCTACCTGGGCGGATCCATCGACAAGGTCGGCTATTTCGGCCGCGAATGGCTGTTCTTCCAGTATGCGTTCGCCCTGATGCCGGCGATGTTGCTGTTGGCGATCCGCGTCCCGCGGATCTTGGGGGTCGGTCTCGCCTTCTGCGCCTACGGGACGAGCGCCTTCATGTTCCTGCGTTCCGCCGGGTGGAAGCCTTCGCCGGATCCAGTCCGGTTCGAGACGCCCGTCGGACCGGTATGGGAATCCGCGTCGAACGCCGATATGCGGATCTGGGAAGCCGCGCAGGCGTGGACCGATGCCCGGCCAGGATCACGTCTGGTCGTCTTCAGTCGTTGGGCGGGCGGAGGATGGTATGCCGCCCGGAAGGCCCCCGCCCAGTTGCGGAACACGATCTTTCTCCATGGTGCACGCACCGGGCCGGATGACACGCAACTCGAAGCGGTGCTGCCGCAGGTCGACCTCGTCGTCTGCCAAGTGGAGAAGCTCCCGGGCGATCTTCCTTCATCCGTCCGGTTCGGACGGGCCGGGGAGGAGATCGCAAGCTTTCTCCCTCCCGACCTCGCGCGACGGGTGATGGACGAATACGTCCTCGCTGAGACCGACCCGCGCGCCACCGGGTGGGTGCTGCTCCGTCGCCACCCGACGAAGTGACCCGGCCACGGACATCGGCACCCCATCCCGGACCCGACGACCGCCCAGGTGACCATCGCCCATCGGAGGCTGCGTCTCGCAGGAGACGACCGGGAGAGATCCCCGCCTTCCCCTGCGGGGAGCCTCGCCCCTCACGTCCGGATCTTGTGACGGCTCCCGGACGGAATCCGGCAGGAACGGACGTGACCCTGTCGAATCCGGTTTCGACTTCCGCGGCCCGCCTTTTAAGATCCCGCCATGTTCAACGCAGCTGACATCCAGCCCGCCGGTGTCGACCGCTTCCCGCTCCGCGCCGTGACGCCTCCGGCGCAGGTCGACGCCCTGGCCCGCGATATCCTCGACCTGAAGAAGAAGCTCAACGCCGTCATCCTCGCGCACAACTACCAGGTGCCCGAGATCCAGGATGTCGCGGACGTCGTCGGCGAGTCCCTCGGCCTCGCCCAACATGCCGCCAAGACGGATGCCGATGTCATCGTCTTCTGCGGCGTCCACTTCATGGCCGAGACGGCGAAGATCCTGAACCCCGGCAAGATCGTCATCCTGCCCGACGCGGACGCCGGCTGCTCCCTGGAATCAAGCTGCCCGGGGCCGAAGCTGAAGGCCTTCCAGGCGACGAACCCCAACTTCTGGACCATCGCCTACATCAACTGCTCCGCCGAGGTGAAGGCGCTCAGCGACTGCATCTGCACCAGCGGCAACGCGGTCAAGGTCGTCGAGGCGGCGCCCAAGGACCGCGACATCTTGTTCGTCCCGGACGAGAACCTCGGCGGTTGGGTCATGGAGCAGACCGGCCGGCCGATGACGCTCTGGAAGGGGGATTGCTACGTCCACGTCGAATGGACGCACGCCGCGATCACCCGGATCCGGCAGAAGCATCCGGGCGCCCCGGTCGTCGCGCACCCCGAGTGCCCCAAGGCGGTCCGCATGCTCGCCGACGAGGTGTGCTCGACCGAGAAGATGGTGACGTGGTGCAAGCGGTCCGCCGCGAAGGACATCATCATCGCCACCGAGGCCGGCATGCTCCACCGGCTGAAGAAGGAGTGCCCGGACAAGAACTTCATCCCGGCGCCGACCGAGCGCTGCGCCTGCAACGAGTGCCGCTTCATGAAGATGAACACGCTCGAGAAGCTCCACGACTGCATGGTCGCCCTCGCGCCGCGCATCGAGCTGCCGCCCGAGCTGAGCGCCCGCGGCCGGATCGCCATCGAACGCATGCTCGAGATCTCGGCGCGTCCCTGACGCCGGGTCGACGCTATCGGAGCGCGGACGGCCTCGTCCGCGAGTTCTGCCCGCCCGGACCCGGCCGCGACTGCTTGCAGAGATGTCCTCGCGGACGTGACCGTCCGCGCTCCATCGGGCTGGATCGTTCCGACCGAAGACCTCAGCGCGCGGTCGGCACCGGTCCGCTGCTGGCGCGGATGACGAGCTCGGCGGGCAGCCGGTGCGACCGCGTCGGCTCGCCCTTGAGCAGCTTGAGCATCGTCTCCATCGCCATCGCGCCGAGGCGCAGCTTGGGCTGCCGCACCGTGGTGAGGGGCACGCGGAAATACTCGCTCACGAGGATGTTCCCGAACCCGACCACGCTGAGGTGCCCGGGGATGCGGACGCCCTGGTTCAGCAGCGCGTCGGCCGCGCCGATGGCGACCAGGTCGTGCGCGCACTGGAGCGCCGTGGCGTCCGGCCGTTCCTGCATGAACTGCAGCGCGGCCGACGCGCCTTCCTCGATGGTCGTGCCCGCGTTGAAGATGAGCTGGTCCGCCACCGGCACGCCGGCGTCGCGGTGGGCGCGGCGGTAGCCTTCGAGCCGCTCGCGGGCCCACGGCGCGACCATCGGCCCGGCGAAGAAGGCGATCCGCCGGTGCCCGAGGTCCAGCAGATGCCGCGTCGCCGCGGCGCTGGCCGCGAGGTCGTCGGTCTCGATCGCCGGGAACTGCCGGCAGAACGGCGCGCCATGCCCGAGCACCACGGTCGGGATACCGCGCTTGGCCAGCTCCTCGTAGATCCCGGCCGTCTCCCCGAGCCGGTAGACCGGCGAGATGAACAGGCCGTCCACGCGGCGCGCGATCAAACGACGCAGCACCGCCTCCTCGCGCTCCGGGCGGTTGAGCGAATGAGCGATGACCACATCGTAGCCGAGCTCGTGGGCGCGCTCCTCGATGGCCATCACGATCCGGGCGTTGACCGGGTTGGTGCTGGCGGAGATCACCAGGCCGAGCAGACGGGTCGTGCGGCTGCGCAGGCCTTGGGCGCTGACATCGGGCAGATACCCCATCTCGGCGGCCAGCTTGCGGATCCGTTCCTTGGTCGCGGCGGAGAGGTCGGGTTTGTCGCGGAGCGCCTTGCTGACGGTCATCACGGAGACCCCGGCGGCGGCGGCGATTTCTTTCAGTCGGACCATGGATGAGGATCAGAGGTTGCCGCCGGACCAGCCGAATTTTTGGCGGAGCGTGCTGAAGAAGCTGGTGCCGTCCAAGCGGAGCAACCGGATCGTCCGCGGGCTGCGGCGGATGGTCACGGTGTCGCCGGTGCCGATGTCGGTCTGCTGCTGGCCGTCCGCCGCGAGCGAGGCGACGAACCGGGTGCTGAGCAACTTCACCTGCACGGTGGAATCCAGCCCAATGACGAGCGGACGGATGCTGAGCGTGTGCGGACAGATCGGCGTCAGGGTCAGCACATCGGCGTCGGGGCTGACGATCGCCCCGCCGGCCGCGAGAGAATAGGCCGTCGAGCCGGTGGGTGAGCTGGCGATGAAGCCGTCGCACCGGTAGCTCGTGAGCAACTCGCCATCCACACGGACCTCGATCTCGATCAGGCGCGAGGTCAGGCCGCGTCCGAGCACGAGGTCGTTCAGGGCGATCCGCGTGGTGCGCTCGTCGCCGCGTTGGATGACGGCCTCGAGCAGCGATCGTTCCTCGATGACGAACTTACCCTCGGGGATTTTTTTGAGCGATTCCGCGAGCCGGTGCGAAGGCACCGCGGTGAGAAAGCCGAGGTGACCGGCATTGATGCCCAGCAGAGGCACCGGCAATCCCGCCACCTCGCGCGCGATCCGCAACATCGTGCCGTCGCCGCCGAAGACGAGCAGCAGGTCGGAAGTTCGCGCGAGCTGTTCCAGCGAGGTCGAGGCCGGCAGCTCGCCGCCGATCAGGTCCGCGGTGGAGGGCTCGCACGTGGCCGTCAGTCCCAGGCCGAGCAGCACCTTCGTGGCACGGCGGACCAGCCGGGCGGCGTCCGGCTTCTGCGGGTTGGCGACCAGACCGACTCGGCGGATGGTCTCTGCGAGTTTTTTCACGGCGGGTTCATACACGTTCCATGAGCGCCAAGAATTCCTTGTTGCCGGCCGGGCCGATCAACGGGGATTCGGTGGTGCCCCGCCAAAGTAGGCCGAGATCGCCGCCGCGGACAAACTCTTCCAGCTCGGCGAGAACCCGGGCGTGGACAGCCGGATCGGTGATGACGCCCTCGCCTTTGTCCGCCTCCTCCTTCCCGGCCTCGAACTGCGGCTTCACCAGCACGACCATCCGCCCGCCGGCGCGCAGCAGCGGCGCGGCCGCCGGCAGGATCTTGCGGAGCGAGATGAACGAGCAGTCCGCGACCACCAGGTCGAAAGTGCGCGCCTCCGGCCCGAAAGACGCCATCGAGAGCGACCGGGCATTGGTCTTCTCCATCACCACGACGCGCGGGTCCTGGCGCAGCTTCCACGCGAGCTGGCCATGCCCCACGTCGACGGCGAAGACGCGCGTCGCGCCGTGCTGGAGCAGGCAATCGGTGAATCCACCGGTGCTCGCGCCGAGGTCGAGCGCCACCGTGCCCGCGGCCTCCACAGAGAAATGGACCAGCGCGTGCTCCAGCTTGTGGCCGCCGCGGCTGACAAACTTGTCGCCGGCCATGAGCTCCACGGCGTCGCCGTCGCGCACCGGGTCGCTCGCCTTAGCGGCCGGATGGCCGTTGACGCGGACCTGTCCCGCCATCACGGCGCGCTGGGCCTGGGTGCGGGTGGCGCACAGACCGCGGGCGACGAGGGCTTGGTCGAGGCGTTGCTTCAAAGAAGGTCCACGCTGCGGCAGGAAGACGCCGTTTGCCAAGCACCGCGGACGGCGGGGGGCGATCCAAAGTGTCGGACATGGCATCGGACGCAGCACAGAGTTGCGCTCTGCCGGGAGCGCGCCACCAAGGTCCATGCGCGTGGACCTCACCTCGTGCCGGGTACAACTCGGCGAAACGGCAGGGCGAACCGCTCAACCACGGTTGTCCGCCGATTCCAAACGAACCCCTCCTCAGAGATGCCGGATGTGCGAGCGGTACTTCTGGAGCAGCAGGTCGTTGTGGTCGTCGCCGCTGGTGTTGCTGCTGATGAAGACCTCGGGCAGGCAGCCCCGCTCCACCGCCAGCTCGATCGCGTGGACGATCACCAAGTTGATGATGAGCATCCCGGTGATGCTCGACGGCGGTCCGATCCGGTGCGGAAAGCCTGGCAGTTCCACCGCCGCATCGCCATCGACGCCGCAGTTGTCGATCACCACGTCCGCGACCTCCGCGAGGCGCTTGCCCGAGGCGTGGCGCGCGGGCCAGGCGAAGCTCTGCGCGCGATTGGTGATCGCGACCGTCTTCACGCCGCGCGCCCGGGCACCAAGCGCCAGCTCGATCGGGACGGCGTTGCGGCCGCTGTTCGACACGATCACCAGCACATCGCCCGCGGTGACGGGATACGAGCCGAGGATCCGTTCCGCGTAGCCCGGCTCGCGCTCCTTGTAGGTCGCCTCGATCGCGTTCTCGTGGAGCATCAGCGGCTCCTCGAGCATCGGCACCGCGCGGGCGAGACCGCCGGCCCGGTAGAAGATCTCCTCCGCGACCATGTGCGAATGGCCCGTGCCGAAGGCGAAAAGGAACCGCCCGCCGGCCAAGGCGTCCGCGAGCCAGGCCCCCGCCTGCTCGATGGCGGTACGCTGGGAGACGGCCACCTGGTCGAACTGGGCGCGGGAGACGGCGACGAAGGAATCGTAGGCGGACATAGGAAGGAAAAGCCGGCCGCGGAGAACCCGCGGCCGGCTGGGATGATCCGATGAGGAATCGCCCGGGCCTTACTTCTTCGGCGCAGGCGGCGCGGGCGGCGACGTCTTCTTGGCGGCCTCCTCCTTCTGCATCCGCTCGAGGTCGGCGGGCTTGATGACCTCGATCTTCGCGCCCTTCTTCAGCTCGTCGGCGCTGGGCACCTTGATGATGTCGCTGGTGACGACCGGCTGGGCCGAGCCGCCGACCGTCACGGACTTGGCCGCGGGCTCCGACGATTTGATGCTGAGCAGCTCGATGTCGAAGATGAGCGCCGCGTTCGGGCCGATCTTCTGGCCGGAACCGCGCTCCATATAGGCGAGTTCGGACGGGATGAAGAGCTGCCACTTGGAGCCGACGGGCATGAGCTGGAGCGCTTCGGTCCAGCCCTTGATCACGCCTTTGACGCCGAACGTCGCCGGCTCGCCGCGCGTATACGAGCTGTCGAACTCGGTGCCGTCGATCAGCGTGCCCTTGTAGTGGGTCGTGACGGAATCGGAGGCGGAGGGCTTGGGGCCGTCGCCCTGCTTGAGGACCTTGTACTGGAGGCCGCTCGGCAAGGTGACGACGCCTTCCTTGGATTTGTTGGCCGCGAGGAAGTCCTCGCCGACCTTCTTGTTGACCTCGGCATCGGCCTTGCGCTTCTCCTCGGCTTTCTGGCGGAGCTCGGTGGTGTAGCTGCGGACGATGACCTGGGCCTCGGCCTCGGTGAGCGTCGTGGGCCGGCCGTTCAAGGCGTCGGAGAACGACTTCGCCGCGGTCTCGGTGTCGACCTCGTAGCCGCCGCGCTGGAAGTTCTTCTTCATGTCCGCGGCGATCATCACTCCGATGGCGTGGGAGCGCTTCTGCTTCTCGTCGGAGAAACGGGTGTCCGGGACGGAGGCCGCGGCCACGGCCGGAGCCGTTGCGGTCACCGCGGTCACGGCGGGTTTGGCGTCGGCGGCGCTGGCCGCGAAAGAGAGCAGGCCGGTCAAGGCGAGCAACGATGGACGATTTTTCATGTTGAGAACGGATGCTCCGCCGGACCCGGAATACCCGGGCCAGCAGCGGAAACGCCGGGTAGCTAACAGCGGCGGCGGCGAATGTCCAGAGAGCCGTGGAACGAGGTCGGTCCCGGGAGTGCCGCGCCGGAAGGTCCGCCGTGCCCGTCGGCCCGCCGGACACGGGGCCACAAACGCGGGCGGTGGCCGATGTCCGTGGTCAATCCACGCTCTCGACGGTCTTCACCTTGAGCACGGGCAGCTTCCAGCGGACATCGCGCCATTCCTCGCCGGTGATGAAGACCTGTTTGCCCTTGAACTTGGCGAGGTCGATGGACGGGTCCTCGTTCACCAAGAAATCAAGCGTGCCTTCGCCGCGGGTGCTGCGGAGCTCGAAGTTTCCGGGCGAATTGGCGTTCCAGCTACGGCGCAGGATCCCTTCGCGGAGCACCCGGCGAGGAGCGGCATCCGCCAAGACCGGCACGGCCGGCAGGGGCGCCGCCGGAGCGGTGGCGACGGTCTCCACCACGGCAGCGGGCGCGACGTTCTCCACCGGCGCAGGAGGCCTCACCGCCGGCGGGACCGGGGCGACCTTCGCCACAGGGTCGGCCAAGGGGACCTCGGTCGGCACGTTTGCCGTGGGCTCCGCGACGACAAGGCGTTCCGCCGGTGCCTTCTCGGTCGGGGCGACGGCCAGGGGCTCGCCATCCTTGCGCTCGATAAGGTTGCTGGCGACGAAGGCGTAGGTGCCGGCAGGCGGCTCGATCTGTAGCCAGCTGTCCGACTCGCGGACCACGGCCACGGTCGCGCCGTGCGGGAGCAGACCGATCTCGCTGTAGTTCCTGCCGGGACCGGCGCGGAGGTTGAGCGACTTGCCCTTCACCGTCTTGGTCGCGCCGTCCACGAGCGGCCCGTACACCCAGACGGCGACCTGCGGAGGCAGGGCGACCTTGGTCCAATCCTTCGGCGCGCTGCCGTCCACGCCGGTGCCGGCTTCCGTGCCGAGCACCTCGACCGCGTCGCCCTTCTTGAGCGTGGCGAGCACCTCGCCGTCGAACGCCGGCTTGGCGCGGACGTTGGTGCGGTCGGCCTTGACGATGGCGGCCGGTCCCGCGGCCATGGCGACGACGGCGGAAAGCGCGGCCCAAGCGGCGCAGCAACGGCGGACGGTCGGTCTCATAGAAAAATCTGCCGGCACCCGGAGCGCGCAGCAGGGCGAGCCTCAGGACTCACTTGGCACCGCGCAAGAGCGATCTGATCTCGGGCTCGGTGAGCGCGCGCCATTTGCCGACCGGCAGCTCCCCGAGCTTGATCGGACCGATCTGCACGCGCTTCAGCTGCTCGACCTCGTGCCCGAGCACCTCGAACATGCGGCGCACCTCGCGGTTCTTGCCTTGGGCGAGCTCCAGCTCCACGACGCTGTGGGAGTTGTTGCACGAGACCACGCGGGCCGCCTCGGCCTTCAGAGTCTCGGCGCCGTCGGCGATGCCCTTCGTCATGCGGTCGGCATCGGACTGGTCCACGCGGCCGATGACGAAGGCCCAGTAGGTCTTGGTCATCCCGTAGCGCGGATGGGTGAGCTTCAGGCTGAAGTCGCCGTCGTTCGTGAGGAAGATGAGCCCTTCGCTGTCCCGGTCGAGGCGGCCGACGGGGAAGAGATTGGTCCAATCCAGCGGCAACAGATCGAACACCGTGCGACGGCCGAGGTCGTCGTTCCGCGTGGTGAGGAAGTCGCGGGGCTTGTTGAGCGCGATGTAGAGCTTGCGCTTCGGGCGGACGGGCCGGCCGTCGACCGTGACCTTCGACGCGGACGGATCGACCTTGGTGCCGAGCTCGGTGACGACCTTGCCCGCGACGGCGACGCGCCCTTCGCTGATGAACTGCTCGGCCGCGCGGCGCGAGGCCACACCGGCGTCGGCGAGGAATTTCTGGAGACGGACCATGGACATGCGGGACGGAAGGACGAGGGAGGCCGGCGGGGTGAAAAAGCGAAGCGCGGTGACGCAGGATCTCCCGCGCACCGCGCTCGTCGTGCCGCGCCACCGCGGGCGAGGATCACTCCGGAGGCTTGGTCTTGCGCAGACCGGTGATGCGGTCGCCTTCTTTCCACTGGTTCCGGGTCTTGAGCACGGCGACGCGCTCGAAGCGTTTCAGGACGTTGCGCTTGCCGCCGGTGGCGGCAGCGGCGCGTAGGCTGCTGTGCTGGGACATAAAAAGTGTGCTCGGACGCTGCGTTTCCCCGTCGGCCGTGCCGAACGGAGCGCGGTGTGTAACAGACCGCCTCGCCGATGCAAACGGGTTTTTCAGCCTTTCTTGGGAAGATCCATCTTCGGCCGGCGGCCGGACCGGGACGTTTCCGACAAAGCTCGCGTCCCGTGCCCCCGGGTGCCATCCGAAGCGGCGATCAAGAAAGCCCGCGACCGAGAGGCTCGCCAAAAGTTTGGACCCGCCGAGAACAAGGGCGTCGCCGAGGGGACCAACCGGTGTGGTCTTCAGAAGGCTAAGCGTCCGCGCCCCTGCTGAAGCCGCCTGGCGGGGAAGTTTACCAGCGTCCATCAGCAAAGAGCCTTTCCGCCAACCCGATCAAGTTCATCAACCTCGTCATCGATCACCTCACGGCTCGAGGGGTGATGGCCCCGACGCTGCTCTATGGATCGCCCTTCACCGACCTGAATCCCCAAGGTCCGGAAGGCGTCTTCGCCCCGGCACAGGTGGGCGAGCTGGTCTCCTTGCTGGTGCAGGTCCGCGAACGGGCGGTGGCGGCCTAAAAATCGGTCCCCCGGTCCGGCGCCGTCTGCCCGCGCTCAGAGCCCGGAGCGTGAACACCCGGTCCGCACCTGGTCCCGGCACTTGGCGACGGGTGTTCTCCTGCTGAAGTCGGACACCGCCTTGAGCCCCACGACGCCAGCCATTTCGAGCCGCTTTTGGATCAGCGACTCGAACAACACGACCACCGATTCCACATCGTGGACGGCGCGATGCGACCGCTTCGATGAGAGCCTGAAATGCTCTTTCAAGGTCTCCAGCCGATAGTTGTCGGTCTCCGTCACCACGCGCCGGCAAAGGCAAAGCGCACAGAACCCCTTCGTCCCGGACTGCCGGACTCCGAGCCGCTGGTATTCAGGGACCAACACCCTGTCCCAGTCGAAACCAAGGTTGTAGCTGACCACGGGGCGATCCCCCGCATAGGTCCTGAACTCTTGATGCGCCTCCCCGGGATCTCGCCCGTGCTGCCTCAAGTGTCTGCGCGAGTATCCATGGATCCTTTCGGCATCCGGTTCGATCGCCACGTCGTGGTCCAAAAGCACCCCGAAGACCGGACCGGACCGTTTCCATCCGAGCATCCTCTGCGCGGCGATCTCCACAGCGTGGATCGGCCAGTTCCTGCCGGTCGTCTCGGTGTCCACGATCAACCATTCCTCGTCGGGGTGCATAGCGCGGAAATCAACCATCCCCTTCATCCAGACCACAAGTTCTTGGTCACGCGGAGGGACGTCTCCCGGCAGGTGTCCGCCACTTCTAATCGCACCCGTCTTCAGGCCAATGCTTGACACCGGGCGGCTCGCCCGAAACGGTTGAAGCCGTACCCCCTGTCCCCGTCTGTCTGTCCGATCACCATGAACAAACCTATCCTCGTCCTGTTCGCCGGAGCCGTCGTCCTCGCCCAAGCTGCCGCCTCCGATTTCAAGGCCGTCGCCGATTGGCTCAAGCTGCCCGAGAGCCGCCCCAAGCTAGGCGACATGCACGGCGATATCGCCGTCAGCTCGAAGGGCGAGATCTACGTCAGCGTCCAGGACCCTAAGGCCGGGGTGCAGGTCTATGCGGCGGACGGACGTTTCGTCCGCAACGTGCCCGACGCCCCGAGCGATTTCCACGGGTTCGTCATCCGCCGCCAGCGGGACGGAGAGTTCATCTACGGTCCGCGCATCGGAGCGCAGAGCATCGTGAAGATCGGTTTGGACGGGAAGGTCGCGATGATGATCCCCGCTTCGGTGATCCCGGACGAGTTCAAGAACCACAACAAGGAAGGGAAGAGCTCGGTCGCGTTGACCGCGATGGATGTCGCGCCGAACGGGGACCTGTACGTCACCGACGGCTACGCGAGCGACTACGTCCACCGCTTCGACCACAGCGGCAAGTACCTGGCCTCCTTCGGCGGCAAAAAGGCCCCGTACAGTTTCCAGACGCTCCACAAGATCGCCATCGACACGCGGTTCACGCCGGCTCGTATCATCGGTTGCGACCGGGCGAACATGCGTGTCGTCCACATGTCGCTCACCGGCGAGTTCTTGGGAGTGGTCGCCACCGACCTGCTCTTGCCCGCGGCCGTCGCCATCCACGGCGACTATGCCGCCATCGGCGAACTCAAGGGTCGGGTCACCATCCTCGACAAGGCCGGCAAGGTCGTGGACCGGCTCGGCACCTACACGGGGCCCGGGGTTGGGGGCAACGGTGTGAAACCGGAGCAATGGCAGACCGGCGTGACCATCTCGCCGCACGGCGTGGCGTTCGATGCCCGGGGAGACCTGTTCGTGGCCGAGTACAACGTCACCGGCCGCGTGCATCGGTTCGATGTGAAGTGAACCGGAGGCGTCGCCGTCTCGGAACAAGGCCGGTGCGAACGATCGCACCGGCCTTCGCGTCCCCGGCACCGGCGGCTCAGGCGGCGTCGGCCCGCTCGGCCTTTTGGGTGCGGCGTTCGCGCTCCAAAGCACGGCTGAGCCGGCGCTTGTTCCCGGTCAATCGGTAGGCCCAAGGCGGGAAACGGCCGGTCCTGAAATCATCCATCGCCCGGTTCAACCGGAACGCGACGACGATGCAGACGACCAACAAGGCCAGCATGAGCCCCGCCAAGACCAGCGGGTTGCTCAGGACTGGCTCCAAAGACTTCTGCAACGAGTTCCAACCTTCAGCGATCATAGGCGGATTTCTGGACGGCCCCGGATCTCCGGAGCCTCAGGTGCGGGACCCGGGCGATGCCGGACCGTTGCCGCACCCGTTCTAGTTGACGGGCCGCCCAAGCAGATGTGCCGATCTGGACACAGCATGACGCCGATCATGCGCACGCCTGCGAAGGACGCACTCAAAGGGAATGCCTAGAGAGTGCCTCGGCGGACTGAAGTGTCGAGATTGAATCGCGGCCGACGATCGCCCGGGGCGCATCGGGTGCCAGCGGCATCAACGCGCGGCCGTGCACTTCTCGCCGGCAGGAAGAGCCGCTGCGCGCCCGCTCAGGAAAACCTGCCGCGACCCGGCGTCGCCGTTCCCCTGCGACACGTCATCAAATCGGGACGATCCCGGAGCATCCGCAAAGCTTCCAGGCGGACCGCCGCCGTCATCCGATGCGTTCAGCGGATCTTCCAGGCGACCAGTTCGCGGCTATCGCGGACGTAGAGAACGCCTTCCGAATACGCAGGATGCACGAAGGTCTTCCCGCAGGCCTGGAACCGCCCGGTCTCCTCGTAGCGCGCGGGATCCGCGGTGAGGAGCAGCACTTCGCCGCGGTCGGTGAGCGCGAGCAACTGCTTGCCGGAGGCCAGCGTCGAGGTCACCTCGCCGAAGCCGCTCTGGCTCCACGCCACCTTGCCGGTCGCGCGGTCGACACAGACGAAGTTCTTGTTCTCGCCGTGCCCGTACAGATGGCCACCGACGGCGACCGGCGTGGGGAGGTTGATGCGCATCTGCCGGTTGAACCACACCTCGACCGGTTTGATCCCGGCCCCATCGGCGACGATCCGCTGGCACTGGAGCCCGGTGGTGTGGCTGGCGAACGTGACCGTGTCGTCGCCGAGGATGGGCGTGAGCACGTTGCGGTTCGCGCCGGTCTTGAACGGCACGCGCCACAGCGGAGCGCCGGTCTCGACCGCGACCGCGAGCAGGCCGTCACAGGTCGCCGCGACGACCTGCCGCCGGCCGGCGAGCGTGCCGGCCATGAGCGACGAATAGGTGGTGAGGTCGTTCTGCGACTTCCACAGCAGCTTACCGGTCCGCTTGTCGAAGGCGCCGAGGCAGGCGCCGTCGGCGCTGCCGACCTGGATGATGATCCGGTCGCCATCGACGACAGGGGATCCCGAGTTCCCTCGCCGGCTCGCGGCACCGGGGCCGCCGCTCTTGTCCGCGACCCAGACCATGCCGAGATCGGCGAAATGGAAGCGCCAACGGGTCGCCCCGTCAGCGAGCGCGAGGCAACGGAACTCGCCGCGGCAGGTCTGGACGTACACCCGGTCGCCATCGACCAGCGGAGCGCAACGCGGTCCGGGCTCGAACTCGTCGGCAAAATTCTCGCCGACCGCCACGGACCACAGATCCTTGCCCGTCGCGGTGTCGAGGCACCGGGCCGTCTCCTGGCCGGTGGAATCGTCGAGGAACAGCAGCTTGCCAGCCGCGACGACCGGCGCGGCGTAGCCGTGGCCGATCGCCTTGCGCCATACCGCGGTCGGTTGCGTCGGAAGCCGCGCGGGGAACGGTTCCGCCGCGATGCCGTCGCGGGCCGGACCGCGCCACTGGGGCCAATCGGCGGCCAACGCCGTGCCGGCCGCGATCGCGATCGCGGCGATCGCACCGGCCGCCGCGACGGCCCGGCGGATCATCGAGTGGGTCTTAGGGCCGCCGTTCATCTTCTGGGTTCCTTCCTCGTTCACCACGAACCGTCCACCAGAAGGGCCGCCACTTTGCGGGCAAGGTCCTCGGCCAGGAGCGGCGCGGATTGTCGTTCGGCGCTGCCGAGGTCGGCGTTGTTCTGGATGGTCGTCCGGGCGACGACCTCGCGGTCGAGCAGCACCTTGCCGGAACCGCGTTCGACGGCATGGACGCGCGCGGTCAGATGCACATCGTAGTCGCGGGTGGTGATGATGTCGGTGCGCTGGAAACTGAGCGGCACACGCTCGAACCGGGTCAGCTCGCCGGTCACCAGCACATCGGCGTCGCCGTGCGTGGCCAAGCGGAAGGTGCCGTCCTGCTGGAGCCGTTTGCGCAGCGCTTGGGCGACCGGCTCGCTCAGGCGGGGCTCAAGCGTCCGGTTGGGGAAGATGGCTACCTCGACGGAACGGCTGCCCGCGGGCGCGCCGTTGGTCGGACCGAGCTGATAGCCGGCACAGCCCGTCAGCAACGCGCCCAGAACGAGGGCGAGGGACAGCCGGGACAAAAGGATCATCGCTTCTCGGGTCTCTCGACCTTGTCGGGTACCGCGTTCGTGGCGGCAGCCTTGGAGCTGGCGCGGAGCTTCTGCTCGTATTCCACGACCTTCTTGCGCTGTTCCTCGGCCTTCGGTCCGAGCTTCTCGATGCGGGCACGGGCCTCGGCGGCGAAGGGCGAGTTGGCGTCCTTGAGCAGCACCTCGTTGTAGTAGACGAGCGCGCCCTGCCAACGCTTGTAGCGCTCGTAGAACCGGGCCGTCTCGTAGGCACCGCGCGCCTGCTCGGTGCGGAGCGAGGCGATGGTCTTCAAGGTGCCGGGCACGCGCGGATCGGTCGGGTAGAGCGCCCCGAAATCCTGGAACGTCTCGATCGACGCCTTGGCGATCGATTGGTCGTACTCGGCTCGTTTGGCCTGCTTGTCCCAAGCAGAACCGGCCTTGTAGAGCGCGTCGGCCGCGACGGCAGGACGGTCGTGATAACGGTCGGCGGCGCGCTCGTAGGCTTTGACGGCGAGCGGGTAGTTCTTCTGCTTCTCGCGGGCGGCTCCGACGTTCATCAACGCCTTCGGGCCGGTCTCGTTGAAGGGGCCGTTCTTGGCGATCTGCTCGAAGAGGTTCGCGGTCTTGTCCATCGACGGGAAGAACGGGATGTAACCCCAGAGCCGGAACCATTGCCCGCCAAGGAAGCGGATCGCGATGTCCTGCTGGCGATGAAGGACCTCGTCGTAGTTGGGAAGCTTCGGATAACGGAGCAGCGCGCGCTGGTATTCCTTGAAGGCCCGCTCGTCCATCTTGCGCTCCTCGTAGCAGCGTCCGATGAGATATTGCGCGGGGCCGGCATGGTCGGAGAGCGGCCAGATCTTCACCACGCGGCGGGCGGCCTTGAGGGCGAGCTTGACCTGCTTCTGGTCGAAGGCTTCCTGCGCCACCTGGAGCTGGTCCTTGGCGCGTTTCCGGACCCATTTGGCGCCTTCGCTGCCGACGGGCTCGTAGGTCCAGCCCTCGCCCGGACGATAGATCACCGGGGCCGGGCAACGAGCGGTGGAGGCTAGCAGACACGCCAGCACCAGCGCGCCACGGAGGAACCAACGATTCATGCGCGGCGAGCCTAGGGACGCGACTATCCAAGTCAAGGAACGCGGTCCGGCCAAACCGGACCGGGTGCGATCCGAAGTGACGATCACTGCAACCGTCGCAGAGACGCACCTGCTCAGTAGAGAACCGACCGGAGAGAGAATCTGGAAAACAGGAAAGCAGGAAAAGCGGGGCTTTATCGGCTCCGTCCCTGTTTTCCTGCTTTCCAGATCGATTTCTTCCCAGCCCCTCAAATGCGGACCGCCACTTCCAATCGCACCCGGAGCCGACCAAACCGCTGCCGCACCCGATGCGAAGTGCGGCGCCCGACATGGCGGCTCCATCGAGAATCCCGCGAAGTGCCCGACCCAGCCCCGCGTTTCCCGGCATCGGCCCAGCGTCCGCCGCCTGGGTGTCCCGATTTGCCCAGGTACCGTCCCAGTATCGGATTTCGTGCCGAACGGCGCAATCCGTGGACACTCTGGAGTCCGGGAGGCCACCACATCTTGTGGTATTGTGAATAACTCACCCCTGTATCTGGTGGCTTTGGTCTTGCGATACCGGGCGGCGATCACTTCACTTCCAGCGCGATGTATCTCAAGAACCTGACCGTCCTCGGCTTCAAATCGTTCGCAGACAAAACGTCGCTGAATTTCCAGCCGGGCGTGACCGCCATCGTCGGGCCGAACGGTTGCGGCAAATCCAACGTCTCGGATGCCATCCGCTGGGTCTTGGGCGAGCAATCGGCCAAGGCGCTCCGCGGCGGCGAGATGGCCGATGTCATCTTCAACGGCACCGACAGCCGCAAGGCCATGGGCATGGCGGAGGTGAGCCTCACCTTGGGCGATGTCGACACCGAGCAGCTCAAGGCGGCGGGGATCACGGTCGACTTCAACGAGGTCACGGTCACCCGCCGGGTTTTCCGGGACGGCGGTTCGGAGTACTTCCTGAACAAGACCAGCTGCCGGTTGCGGGACATCCAGCAGCTCTTCATGGGCACCGGCATGGGCAAATCGAGCTACT
>JBBRQL010000025.1:0-30003 GCA_038226425.1 Verrucomicrobiota bacterium | reverse complement strand
GCCGCGACTCCGTTTCAAAATGGCGAGACGCCGATACCGAATCTTTACCCTCCAAAAGGGGGAAGCCCCGCGGAGCGCGATCGACAGATGCAAGCGTTGACCGAGTTAAATCATGATTTTCGCGAACGTTACGCGATCAATTCGGATATCGCTTCCCGAGCACAAGCGTACGAACTGGCCGCGCGCATGCAGCTTGCCGCGCCCGAGGCCATGGACATCTCGAAGGAGCCCGACCACCTGCTCGCGCGCTACGGCGTCCGCCGCGATCCGCCGACCTGGCCGAAGGAGATCAACGCCGAGGAGGAGATGCACCACTTCGGCACCAAGTGCATGGTCGCCCGGCGGCTCGTCGAGCGCGGCGTCCGCTTCGTGCAGATCTGGAGCGGCAACGACAACGGCTTCCCGCGGCGCAACTGGGATTCCCACGAGGACATCCGCCGCGACCACGGTCCGCTCGCCTCGGGGTTCGCCCGCGGCGCCGCGGCGCTCATCGAGGACCTCAAGCAGCGCGGCCTGCTCGACGACACGGTGATCCTGTGGACCACCGAGTTCGGCCGCATGCCCAGTTCCCAAGGCGGCAAAGGTCGCGACCACAACCCGTACTGCTTCACCAACTGGCTGTGCGGCGGCGGCATCCGCGGCGGCGTGGTCGCCGGCGAGAGCGACGAATGGGGCTACAAACCGCTCGACCGCTCGGCCCCCACGACCGTCCACGACATCCACGCCACGATCCTGCGCCTGCTCGGCATCGACCACACCCGGCTCACCTTCCGCAACAACGGGATCGATCGGCGGTTGACCGATGTCCACGGCGACGTCATCCAAAGCCTCATCGGTGCTTGACCGACCCATCCCATGAGAACCTTCCGGAACCTCCGCCCCGCGGCCTTCACGTTGATCGAGCTGCTCGTCGTCATCGCCATCATCGCCATCCTGGCGGGCATGCTCCTGCCGGCGCTCGGCAAGGCGAAGACCAAGGCGCAAGGCATCTCCTGCATGAACAACCTGCGCCAGCTGCAGCTCGCGCACATCATGTACCCGAACGACAACCAGGACCGCCTCACCGCGCCCGGCAACTCGCGCGACGAGCCCTACCAATGGGCCGGCGGCTGGCTCGGATGGCCCGGGCCCAACCCGAGCGACAACACGAACACCGCGATCCTGTTGGATGCCAAGCTCACCCAGTTCTCCAAGTACCTCGGCACACCAGCGGTCTACAAATGCCCGGCCGACAAGAGCCGCGTGACCTTGGGCGGGAAAAAGTACGACCGCGTGCGCAGCATGAGCATGAGCCAGGCGATGGGCGGTCCCGGCGAATGGCTTCCTCCGGGCGGATCGATGGTCTCCGGCCAGAAGAAGTACCGGACGTTCTACAAAGCCGCCGACATCGCCGCCGTCGGCGCGAGCCAGATGTTCGTGCTGCTCGACGAGCATCCGGACAGCATCAACGCCGGAGGCTACGCCAACCAGATGGTGGACGGACCCGCCACCGCCCGCATCATCGACTACCCCGCGAGCTACCATAACCGCGCGGCCGGCATCTCCTTCGCCGACGGACACGCGGAGATCCGCAAGTGGGTCGACCCCCGGACCGTCCAGCCGGTGAAGTTCTACGACATGCCGCTCAACGTCGCCTCGCCGAACAACGCCGACGTGATCTGGCTGGCGGAGCGCACGAGCGTGAAGAACTGACGACGGGACTGGATAGCGGGGACGCGACGGGGCACCTTCCCTCCATGCCGATCCGTTGGTTCGTTCTCGCGATCTTCATGTTTTCTCGGGCCCTCGACGCCAGAGCCGCCGGAGAGCCCCGCACGCCGGATAAGTTCGAGCCCGAGATCCGCAAGTTCGAGGTCGTCGACCGGCGCACGCCGCCGCCCGTCGGCGCGGTGCTCTTCACCGGCAGCTCGAGCATCCGGCTGTGGACCAATCTCACCACGGACTTCCCGGGCCGGCAGGTCATCAACCGCGGCTTCGGCGGTTCGCAGATGAGCGACCTGCTCTATTTCTTCGACCGGGTCGTCGTGCCGTACCATCCGCCGATGATCGTCGTGTACGAGGGCGACAACGACCTGCAGGACGGCAAGTCCGTGGACGCCGTGTTCGCGGATTTCGGGACCTTCCTGCGGCGCGTCCGGGAGAAGCTTCCGGACGCATCGGTCGCATTCCTAGCGGTGGAGCAGAGTCCGGCGCGGCGGCGGCTCCTCGCGGAGCAGCGCGATCTCAACCGGCGCCTGCGCGAGCTGGCCTCGAAAGAACCCCGGCTGAGCTTCATCGACACCGCCACGCCGTTGCTCGCGCCCGACGGCTCGATGCGACCGGAGCTCTACCAAGCCGATGGATTGCACCTGAACGCCGACGGCTATGCGGTGTGGAGGAAGGCGGTCACGGACGCTTGGTCGCACCACCCATGACCTCGCGCGCGCCGCGGACCGCTTGCTCCGGCGTGACCTCCGCCTAGTCTCGTCCCATGCGATCCGACCGTTCCAAGTGGCTTGTCGTCGTCGTGCTCGCCATTGCCTTGGGCTGGCTCTCGACCCGCGGGACCGGCGGGCCGTCCTTCATGCGCCTGCCGGTCGGCCCCATGGCGGCACCGGCGTGGACGATGCCGGACCTCGACGGCCGCGCCGTGGCCTCGACGAACTTCGCCGGCAAGGTCGTGTTGCTGAACTTCTGGGCCACCTGGTGTCCGCCCTGCATCCGCGAACTGCCCGAGCTCGATGCCTTCCACGCGGCGCACCAAGCCGAAGGGTTCGCCGTAATCGGCGCGGCAGTGGACGAAGGCGGAGCCGCGGTGGTGAAGCCCTTCGTCGAGCGCCGCAAGCTCGGCTATCCCGTCGTGCTCGCATCCGCCGAGACGCAGGGCCTGTTCGGCGGGGTGCCGATGGATCCGACCGGACCGGCCGGTTTCCCTTTGCCGACGACGTTCATCATCGGACGCGACGGCCGCTTCGTCGCGCGATACGTGGGAGCGCTGACCAAGGCGGAACTCGACAAGGTGGTGCTGCCGCTCATCCGGCGCTGATCGAGGGACTGCGGGGACTACGGCGCATCCGCCGCGCCGCCGACGCCGACCAGCTCGACCCTCGCGCGTTGCTGGGAGCGGAAGATCTCGAGCTGCATCGTCCCGCCGGCCGGCAAAGCGCGGAACGCCTTGGCCAGGTCGGCCCGCGTGACGATCTCCTGGTCGCCGGCGCGCAGGACCACATCGCCCTCGCGCAGACCCGCCTTTGCCAGCGCGCTCCCGGCCGGGACCGAGACGATGCCGACGCCGATCTCGCCGGGAAGCCCTGCCGTCGACACCTCGCCATCGCCGACGATCTCCTTGATCTTGCCGCCGAGCCAACCGACCACGCGCCCGTCGCGCCGGCCCGAAGGCGTCGCCGAGCTCCGCGCCGAGCCGGGCAGCTCCGGGGTCCGGGCCTTGGCCCTCAGCCGCGGCGAACGCACGCCGAAGCGGTCCATCGGGAAGTTGCGGAACCCGAGCGCCAGCGCGGGCGATCCGTCCTTCACGCGGTAATCACCCCGCGCCGGATCGACGAACCGGGCATCGGCCACGACCGAACGCTCGTCGCGGCCGCTCTGTTCCTGCAGGACCTTCGCCGGCGTCGCGCCGTCCGCGCCGGGCGCGTGCAGCAGGTTGGAATCGACCTCCTTGCCCCAGGGCTTCGCGACGCGGATCGGCTGGTAGGGCGTGAAGACGATGTTGTGCCGGAAGACGTCTTGGCTGTCCTGGTACCAGACGTGCGGATGGAACGAGTTGCCGACGATGACGTTGTTCTCGACCCGCCGGTGGTAGCCCTCGCGGTTCTTGAGGCCGCCGTTGAGGCACAGGTTGTCGCGGATGATATAATTCGATGTGCCGTCGTCGAGATCGATGTCCCATCCGTGGTCGCAGCGCCAGCGGTTGTTCCGCAGGATCACCGGCCGCACCGTGTCCAGCAACGGCAGGCCCGGGACCTCCTTCACCCAGGCCTCGACCTCGGCGATGTCAGGGCGCCAGAAGCGGTCGCGTCCCCACGAGTTGAACGAGCCGTGGTCGCCGGTCTCCTTCACCGTGTCGAAGATGTCGCAGCCCTCGATGACGTGCCCGCCCCAGCAGCCGTCGCCGATGTTGATCCCCGCCCGCGGCACGTCGTAGATGGAGCAATCGCGCACCCGGATCCCGCGGGCCATCGCGATCTGCACGCCGGCGGTCTGCTTCTCCACGCGGCCGCTGAGATGGATGAGGCAGTCGTCCACGAGGCAGTCGCCCGGATAGTCGTTGGAGCGGGGCCCGGGCGAGCGCTTGATCGAGGCGAGGTCCTGCACCTGGCCGTACTCGAAGAGCGGGCTCTGGACCGCGCCGGGACGGCCGACGAAGGCGATGCCGTTCGCGCCGGCGCGCACGATCTCACATCCGCGGATGGTGATGCGGCGGTTGTAGCCGTCGACGAAGACGCCGTGGCCGCCAACCTGGTCGATCACCGAATCTTCCAGGGAACATTCCATCGCGCCGCGGAACCAGACCGCGCCGCCGCGATAGGTCGTCCAATCGCTGCGCAGGAGCGGTTCCTTGTTCTCCATGAAGGTCCGCGCCGTGTGGCGGAAGGTGATCCCCTTGAGCGAGATCGACGTCACGCGGTCTCGCTCGTCACCGCGGAACTCCACAAGTTGCCGCAGGCGCACGCCCTCGACCACCGCCTTCGCCATGTCCTTGCCCGCAGGCGGCAGGAAGTAGAGCGTGCGCGCCTTGGCGTCGAGGAACCACTCCCCCGGCGCGTCGAGCTCCTCGAAGATGTTCTCCACGAACCGGTGCTCCGGGTGCATGCCCATGCGGCGGTTGTTCTGCCAGCCGCCCTCGTACGTGACCGCGCCGGACGCGTCCTTGCCGGTGATCACATAGTGGAAATCGCCCCACATATGCTGGTGCATCGCGTGGATGAACCCTCCCCGCGGATCCGCCCAGCGCGCGGCGCGGGCCGGGCTGAAGGCATCCTTGGAGTAGCCGCCGAGGATCCGGACCCCGGGATCGAAGTCGGGATAGCGCGCGAGCACCTGGCGCTCGCCGTCCACGAACAGCTGGTCCGTCGTGAAACCCGCGGGGACCTGCGCCTTCAGGATACCGCCGCGGAAGGGCTCCCAGCGCAGGTCGAGCCGCGTGCCGCCGCTGAGGACGGGCTTCTCGTCCTTGGACGCCTGCCAGACGACCGGCGCCTCGGGCGTGCCCGAATCGGCCGAGGTGAAGACCAACGTATCGGCCAGATAGTACGTGCCGCCGCGCAGGGACACGGTCGTGCCCTTCGGGTCCTTCGCCTCGCGGGCCGCGGCCTGTGCCCGGGCCGGCGTCCGGAAAGGCTTCGTCTCCGTGCCCGGCGCGGAATCATCGCCGTCCGGCGACACGAAGAAGACCGATGCGCGGACCGCGTGGACAGCGGCGAGCACGACTACGCCGAGAAAGAACGGGACCTTGGGCATGCGGACCGAGGTTATCCAGACCGTCACGAAGGAGGAACGACGGAGTTCGCCTGCGGCGGGCCGCGACCCTCACGCGCTGGCCTCGTCGGTGAAAAAACCGAGCCCGACCGGATCGACTGAGACCACCCGCACGATCGCCGCCGCGGCGGTGTTCTAAGCCGGAACCATGCGGTCAAAGGCTGGGGGGAACGGGCCACCGGCCCGTTGGGGCGGGCTACCAGCCCGCCGCGTTGGGTCCGCCGGGAGCGCACCTTCCGGTGGGTGCTCCTCGTGCCTAAGCTCGGCGGCAAGTTGCCACCGAGAACGGCCAGGTTGGCCGTTCCACCCTGATCCATCTGCATGGATCCGGCTAAGGCGCGTTCAACCGAGCTTCGGGAAGAACTCGCGGGCCGCGGAACAGGTCGCGGCGCCCAGCTCGTCGAGGGTACAGCCCTTCACAGCGGCGACCGTTTCGGCGAGCTCTTTGACGTAAGCGGGTTCGCAACGCTTCCCGCGGTACGGGACAGGCGCGAGGAACGGCGCATCCGTCTCCAGCATGAACCTGCCCATCGGCGTCGCCGCGAGCGTGGCGCGGACATCGGCGGCGTTCTTGAAGGTGGCGATGCCGGTGAAGCTCACCCACGAGCCCACAGCGACCACGCGCCGCATCTCGTCCGGCGTGCCGATGAAGCAGTGGAACACGCCCCGGACCCGCGACGCGAACGGCTCCATCGCCGTCATGGTGTCGGCAAAGGAGCCGCCGCGCGTGTGGACGACGACGTTGAGGCCGACCTCAGCCGCCACCTCGAGCTGTTGGCGGAAGACGACCGCCTGCTTGGCCTTGATGCGCGCGTCGGCTTCGGGCGTCCCGCCGTTGGCGCTCGGGAGGCGGTAATAATCGAAGCCGCATTCGCCGATGGCCACGACCTTCGGGTGCGCGGCGAGGGCGCGCAGTTCGGCACGAAAATCATCGGGGGCATCCTCCGCGTGGCCCGGATGCCAACCGACGACCGCATGGACCTCGGAGAAGCGTTCCGCGAGCGCGACCGCGCGGGCGCTGCTCGCCAGGTCGGTGCCGATGGACACGATGCGCTCAATCCCGGCGGCACGGGCGCGCGCCACGATTTCCGGCAGGTCGGCCTCGAAATCAGGGAAATCGAGGTGCGCGTGGGTATCGAAGAAGATCGCCATGGGCTCAGGGCAAGCGAAGAGGACCGGCCGCTGCGTGAGCGGACCGGCCGCTGGCTCGGACTTGGCGGAAGGACTGGAGGCGGGACACCGCTCCGGCACCGGCGCGATCAGACCGGTTCCGTGGCCGCAGGCGCGGGCGCGGCACCTTCGGCGGTGCCCTCGGCGGCATCGGTCCCGGGCGTCGCCGGGGCGTCGTTCTTGCGGCGGAGCTTCTCGGCCTTCTTGGCTTTCTTGTCCAACTCCTTGCGGCGTTTCTCGAACTGATAATTGGGCTTTTGCATCTTAGGCTCGTCGCATAGTGCGCTCCCGGACCCCGCGCGGCGAGCGGCGATTTCCAACTTTCTTCCCCGCGCGGCGGACTACGGGTTTGACTCCCCCTGCCCGTCCGCCGACAACGGGCATGTCCACACGACACGCAAAACCATGAAGACTTCCCGCCACACGCGTCCGGCCGCCCGCTCCGGGTTCACCCTGATCGAGCTCTTGGTGGTCATCGCCATCATCGCGATCCTCGCCGGCATGCTCTTGCCGGCGCTGAGCCGTGCGAAGCTGAAGGCGACCGGAGCCGCCTGCATCAGCAACCAGAAGCAGCTCATCCTCGGCTGGATCATGTATTCCGGCGACAACAACGAGCGTTTCGTCAATTTCGAGCAGCACTCGGGCAACGTCAAAGACATCCCCTGGAGGTACGAGAACGCCCCGGTCAAGGCGGTGATCCCGGTCGGGACCTCTGCGGAGAAGCGGGTCCAGATCACCATCGAGGAGGGCTACCGCCAAGGCGCGCTGTACAAGTACGCGCCCAGCCCTGGGATCATCCACTGCCCGGGCGACACGCGGAACAAGCTCAAGGTCGGCAAAGGCTACACCTACGTCAGCCTGTCCGGGGTGGGCACTTTGAACGGCGAAGTCAGGGAGTTGTACCTGCAATCCGCGCTGACCAGCCCGAGCGACCGGTTCATCTGGATCGAGGAGAACGATCCTCGCGGTGAGAACATCGGGTCGTGGATCATGAGCCAAGGATCGCCGGCCCAAGATTTCAAGGGCGCCAGCTTGGTCGATTCGACGGCCGTCTTCCACGGCAACGCCAGCACGTTCAACTTCGCGGACGGCCATGCCGAGACCCGCAAATGGAACGATCCGGTGATGATCAAGTACTCGGCGAGCCTGGACCAGAACAAGTTCAGCGCCTCTCCGAACGACACCAAGGCTCCGAACGACGTGAAATGGTTGGCGCGCCGCTACCCTTCCAAGGTCAACCCTTGACCAGCCGGCCCACGTCGGGCCGGCCACCCAGATTTTTCCCTGACCGTCGCCGAGTCCCGGCGGCGGTCTTTTTTTCCCCCCGATGAACCCACCGTATCCTCGCCGCGCGACGGCCGCGAAGGTCCTCGTCTTCTGCTGCGCCTGCTGGGCGTTCAGCTTCCCGGCGATGAAGGCGCTCGCGATGGTGGGCGAACGCGGCGCGCCGGGGAACAGCAGCGTGTTCTTCGCCGCTCTATGCGTCGTGGTGCGCTTCGCGGTCGCGGCCGTCGTGGTGGCGTTGATGTGCGGACGCTCGCTCGCGGGCATCACCCGGCGCGAGATCCAGCAGGGCGCCGGACTCGGGTTCTTCGGCGGCCTCGGGCTGGTGCTGCAGATGGACGGCCTCGCCTACACGCACGCCTCGACCGCGGCGTTCCTGACGCAAGGCTACTGCCTCTGGATCCCGCTGTGGTTCGCGCTCCGTGAACGGCAGTTGCCGTCGCTCACCGTCTGGGTCGGCTCGGCGCTCGTCCTGGCCGGGGCCGCCGTGCTGGCGGGCGTGGACCTCAAGTCGTTCCATCTCGGCCGGGGCGAATGGGAGAATCTCGCGGGCTCGATTCTGTTCGCCGGACAGATCCTGTGGCTCGAGCGGCCGGAGTTCGCCGGCAACGACGTGAAGCGATTCACGCTCGTGATGTTCGCCGTGATGGTGGCGACCTGCCTTCCGCTGGCGTTCGCGACCGCGGCCCGGCCGGCCGATCTGCTCACCGCGTACGCTTCTCCCGCCGCGGCGGCGCTGATCGCCCTGCTCGTCGTGGTCTGCACGCTCATCTCGTTCCTGTTGGCGAACCGTTGGCAACCCGAGGTGCCGGCGACGGAGGCAGGCCTGCTCTATTGCACCGAGCCGGTGTTCACGAGCGGCGTCACCTTGTTCCTTCCCGGGCTCATCTCGCGCTGGGCCGGCGTGCCGTATCCGGACGAGCGGTTGACCTGGAATCTATTGGCCGGCGGCGGGCTGATCCTCGCCGCCAACGTCTGGCTTCAGCTCCGGGGGCGTCCGGCGGGTTCGGCGACCTGATCCCGGGCATCCCGGTGGTCATCGTCCCGGAGCGGCGCGACCGGCATCAAAGACCGACGGCGAACCGGCCGGTGACGAGGAGCAACCAACCGATGCTCCCCAACGAAAGACCGGCGACGATGAGGAACAAGGAGCGTTCCGCGAACGTGTCGCGGACCGGCGTCCCAGTAGTCCGCCAAAGGGCGGGCTCGTCGCATGTCGGGGTGGAGCGCAGCCCTGTGGACCAGGAAGCGGCCGGCTTGCGCGGGGCCAAGAACGGGGCGGTGATCTGGCCGAGGAGGTCCGTCTGCGTGTGCGTGGTGGTCATGTCCGTTTTCAATTACGTAGGACTGAACACGAAGGGTCGCGGAAAAGTTTCAAGCGATGTCGCGACACTGACCAAAGACCGCGCGGTCACGCCCCCCGACGACCGGTCACGCCTCTCCGGTCGCGACAGGTGACCCCGCGCCGCCGCTCAGGCCAGACCCAGCTTCACCAGCACTTCCTTGGGCGGATCGGGGAACTTGGCGAGCGCCACGTTGCCGATGAAACCGATGTCCTTCATGCCCGCCGGCGTCGTGTAAAAACCGGTGGTCACCAAGTTGCGGAACAGCGCGAAGAAGGTCGCGCCGGGCTTGTGCTCCGGCCTGGCCTTCGGGAGCCACGCGATGTCGTCGGCGATCTGCGTCTGCTGCGCCGCGGTGAGGCCAGCGAACGGTCCGCCGAAACGACGCCCGCTCTCCGCGTCGATCCACTTCAAACCATCGAGCACGACGGCGCGGTCGGCCGCCTGTTGCGCGTAGGGCGCGCTGATCCATTCGTCGATGAAATCGGGCACGCCCACCGCGCTGGCCGACGGAGAACGGTCGTCCGCCGGGATGATGAGGTCGCACAGCGCGACGACCGTGCGCCGCGGGTCCGGCCCCAGCGTGAGCGGCCACAGCTCGCCGGGCTGGTAGGTGTGGTTCAGCAGCGGATCGGTGCCGTACGGCTTGCCGGCCGGAGCCACGGCCGAAGCATCCGCGGCGAAGACCTGCGACGGGACCAGCGCGGCCGAGGCGGTGGCGGCGATGACCCACTGGAGGGCTTCGCGACGGGAGATGCGGGGAAGTTCGGGAGAGTCCATCGTCGGTGAGAAGTTCAGATGTTCCCCTTCTTCATCTCGGCCATGACGTGGTCGCAGGTGCGCCAGGCGAGGGCCATGATGGAGAGCGTGGGGTTCTTGTCGGCGTTGCTCACGAACGGACCGCCGTCCGCGACGAAAAGGTTCTTCACGTCCCAGGCCTGGCAGTAAGGGTTGAGCACGGTCGCCTTGGGGTCCGCGCCCATGCAGGTCGTGCCGACCTCGTGGATGATGCCGCCGCCCGGATAGATCGCCTTGTTGCCGTCGGTCTGCGGCGTGCCGAGCACCGTGCCGCCCATGCCTTCGATCATCGCCTTGAAGGTCGCGTGCATGTGGGCGGCCTGCCGGGTCTCGTGGTCGCTCCACTTGAACTTGAACCGCAGCACCGGGATGCCCCAGGCGTCCTTCCGGTCCGGATCGATCTCGCAGAAGCTGTCGTCGTTCGGGATCATCTCGCCGCGGCCGGCAAGGTGGATCGTGGACCCGTAGTAACGGCGCGCCTCTTCTTTGTAGCGCTTGCCGTAGGCGCCCTGCGTGACGGTGTCCAAGAAGCCGAGGCTGCCCGCGGCGGGCATCTGCCGGCCGGTGCTGATCTCGATGTGATAGCCGCGCGCGAAGCCGAGCTTGCCGGCGAGCTGTTCTTTGTAGAGCCACCACGGCGCGTAGCTGTGCATCGAGCCGCCCGCGCCTTCGTCATTGAAGACGGGCAAGTTCTCCAGCGCGGGGATCTGCCCGGTCAACCCGGCACCCACGGTGTCCATGAGATAGCGCCCGACCTTGCCGGTGGAGTTCGCCAGCCCGTCCGGGAACCGTGCCGACCTCGAGTTGAGCAGGATGCGCGCGGATTCGCAGCCGCTGGCGGCGAGGATGACGATGCGTCCCTTCACGTGGACGTCCTGGCGGGTCTTCTTGTCCACGTAATACACGCCCGTGGCCTTGCCGTCGGCGCCGACGCTCACCTCGCGCACCATCGCGTCGGTGACGATGTCGAGGTTGCCGCTGGCGAGCGCGGGCGGGAGGTTGACGGTCGTGGACTGGTAGTTCGCCTTGATGTTGCAGCCCCGTCCGCACGGCGTGGCCCAGAAGCATGCCTGCCGCGCGTTGATGCCGTCCGCGCTGAGCTTCTGCGCGTTCGCGTCGCCGGGATGCAGCACCTTGGCGATGCGCGCGCCGTTCATCTTCCGCGACATGATGGCCATGTGCGACGGGATCACCGGGACGCCGAGCTTGGCCGCGTGCTTCTTCAGGTACATCTCCGGTACGCGCGGCCGGGGCGGCGGGAGCAACGTGTTGTTGGGCGAGTCCGGCGTGTTCTCCATGCCTTCGTTGGTGCCCCAGACGCCGACGAGCGATTCCACCTTGTCGTAATAAGGCGCGAGCTCTTCGTAGGTGAAGGGCCAGTCGAGCCCGAGGCCGTCGCGGGACTTCGGCTTGAAATCATACGGCCCCATGCGCAACGAGATGCGGCCCCAATGGTTCGTGCGCCCGCCGAGCATCCGCGTGCGCCACCAGATCCACTCCTGCTTCGAGCCGAAGGCCACGTGGTCTTTCGCCTCGTGGAAGGTGTCCGCCGGCTTGTCGCTGCGCCGGGTCATGTACGGCTCGCCGGGACTCGTCCAACCGCCGTCGATGGTCGCGTCGTGGAAACCGAAGTTCTTGTCCGGCGTCGAAGCGGCCCGCAACGGCGCCTGCGCGGGCGTCTGGAACATCGGCGTCTCCTTCACCGGGTCGTAGTTCCGGCCGGCCTCGAGCATCAGCACCTTCACGCCGGAGAGCGCGAGCACGTAGGCGCTCGTCCCGCCGCCCGCGCCGGAGCCGACGATGATCACGTCATACTGGGGCCGGGTCTTGGAACTCGCGACGAAGGGCATGGCGAAAAACTGCCGGCGGACCGCGCCGGTTTCAAGCGGGGACCTCTCCGCGGACCGGATCCGGAGCGCCGGCCCCTTGGCCAGCGTCCCTGGGAGGGCGGACTTTCTAGTCCGCCCCGGCGAATCGCGTCACCGACCGGAGGGAAAAGCGCGACCGATGCTATGGAGCGGGGAACCGGGAACGGAGAACGTCGAGTGCTCTACGCTCAACGCCTCAAGCCGGGGAAAGTTCCACGAGCCCCTGACCTCCCTGCCCCGCGCGCGGAAGAAGATGGGGACTCGCGGGGCGTGTCGCGAAATGGGTGAACGAGTTGGACTTCAAGAACGACGGATGCCCGTTGGCGCAGCCGAGGTCCACCAGCCGGCGTTCGGGCGGACAGGTCGCTCCCATGCGGAAAGGGTGCCGGTCTTCGCAACGCGTCATCGAGTGCGTTGGCTTGCCGCCGATTTTCGCCTGCCGGACGGGCGATCGAACTGCTGCCGGCGCCAATTGGCACTCACGCTCCCGGGGAAAACGGCGGCAAGCCGCACGCACTCCAAGACGCTGGCGCGCGGTTCAGAGGCCGAGGGCCTGCTTGGCGTCGGCGAGCTCTTCGTCGCGGCGGTGGTAGCCGCAGGCGTGGATTAGCTTTTCGGCGGCAGCGAGGTCGGCGGCGGGGGATGTCCACGGATACTTCAGTTCTTCTCTCCGCGCTCCGCGTTCCGAGTTCCGCGCTCCAAAGAGCCTTGCTCGGGTGAGGTGGATGTCCGCCATATGCAGCTTCATGGGGCCGCGTTCGGCAATCTCCCAAGCTTCGTCCAAATCCTCCTGCGCGCGGGCGAAGTGTTCCGACGCCGCTTTTGGTGAGCCTGCCGAACCAGTGAGAAAGCGCAGCCAGGCGCGGGTGAGGAGGGCTTTGGGAAGTTCGTCCTGCTGGCCGGCGCGGCGGAGGCCGGCCACGGCGGCGTCCAGTTCGCGAAGGGCGGTGTCGGGAGGGCCGGCTTCCACGCCGGCCCCATCTTTCCCGTCGGCCCCGGAAGTTGGGGCGCGGGTGGAACCGCGCCCTCCCAGGATGAATTCGTAAAGCGCGGCGCGGCCCAGCGTGAGGTGGTCGAGGGCGATGTCCAGAAGCGCATAAGTCGGCAGCCCGGTTCTTCTCTTCTGAATGGCCGCCGCGCGCTGGGAGACGGCGCGGCATTCGGCAAGGAGCGCGGGTCTGTGACCCGCAGCATCGTCGGCTTCGAACAATACGTCCGAAGGATCCGCAGCCGCAGCGTCGTTCGGAGTTGCTGCGGCTCGCAGAGCCGCGCTCCGTGACGTCAGTCTCCACGCGGCGCGCTCGGGGGCGGCGAGGAGCAGGTCGCAATACTTGAAGCCTTGCAGCGAGTAGAGCAGCGGATAGCCGGGCTGGCTCTCGGCCTGCATTTGCTCGGCCTCGCGGAAGCGCGTCTCCGCCTCGGCCCGGCGGCCCGCCTGGTGCAGGGCGTCGGCGTGGGTCGTGCGATTGACCATCCGCTCCTCCGCATCGCCGCTGCGGTCGGCGTAGGTCACTGACTGCTCGGCGTCCCCCACCGCCTCGGCCACCTCGCCCAGCGTCAGCTCCAGCTCGCTCAGATAGCAGGAGTGCGCGCGAGGAAAACGTTTGCTGGATTCACATGCTTCTTCACCAGCAACTCGGGAGTGTCCTGTTCAGGAATCCCTTCCAGAAGCAGGGCTGCACACCCTTGGTCAAAGGCTTCCTTCACAGAGCGCCCAAATCCGAGTGCGCGATAGAAGGATGCGGCGAAAACAATTGCGGCTTCGTCGCCAATGGCTCGCTTCATGCCTACTGCACAGTCAATCAGTTCAACAATCGCTTCCGCCTGAGCGCGAGAATAGCAAGCATTCAGCACAACGAGGCGGATGTTGTCTTTCAGAGTCGAGAAAAGCGCCCGCAGCGCCGGCATACTTACTGGCTTTGGTTGGTCGGTAAGTCCGTGGAGTATCAATTCCTCGTTCTTGCTGCCGTGGCCGCTGAAATGAACAATGTGCGGGCGGTATTCGTTCAGGTATTGAAGCAGGTCGTCTGGCCGAACCGCCCACTCAGTTTTCAGTTCGAGCGAAAACGGAAAACCGCTTGCCCGGATTCGCTCTCGAATTGCTCGGCATTCCTTGTCAAGAGCAAGTTTTGTCACGCCATCGGGATTGGCTGCGAGGAACAGGATGATACTGCGCCCTACCTGTGATGATGCCGCGCCTGTGTGGGACACAACTAAAGATTCTGTCGGCGGCGATAAGGCCGCAACCGACACAGATGTTGACGCATTGGTATTGGGCGCAATTGGCGAAATTGTTCCGTTCAAATCAAACGTGAAGCCGTTTTTTGCGAGTGTCTCTGTGATTCGGCGATAACCCTCCTGCCATTTTGGATCGTCGCGACCATCGTAGTTCATGAACTCAACTAGAACACTACCGAGTAGAGCAAGCGGATCAGATTCCTCGGATTCGTTAGCGCGTCGCAACCACTCCTGACACTTGTGAACGCAGTTTCCGGGCGGCGGCTCGCCAGGAAATCCGTTGCCTCCAAAAAGGGTGTTGAGCTTAGTGTGGCTGAAATACCACTCACCGAGCACATCGCCAATCACATAAATCAGGGAGTTTGGAATCTTCATTCGTGGCTGCTTTTCTTTGTCGGAAAGTGTGGCTGCAATCGGCGTGATGGGCGCGGATGACTTTGAAGCAAGAAGGTCAGCAACCATTCTCATTTCGGTTACCGTCCACTCGTCTTGGAATCCTTTCAGCCGCGGGTCTTGATTTGCGGCAGCGGTGACAAACCGTGCAAACGCTTCCTTCGATTCGAATTCGAGCACGATGACACAGCTTCCCTTGACGACTTCATGAATCCTGACCGTTTCCGCTGGGATACCAAGCGTGGCCACTAGCCTCTGCCTAAAAGCTGCGCGAGCCGGCGCGTTGAATGTTTCAAACTCGCGGTCAATCGCAACGACTGCAATTCGCCAGCTTTCACCAATATTTCCAGCGCGAGCAGTCCGAAGGTAGTTACCGAGCAGGGTCAGCGTGAGAGCGTGGCCTTTCACGTCTTCGACCAGTTTCTCGAACTCGTTGAGCAACTGCGTGCCGCCAAACGCCGAACCGCCGAGGTCTCCGGTTCCCGCGCTTGCAGGCCAACGGCCTGAGACAGGCCAGCCCAGGGCATCGCCCTGGGTTTTGGCCCCATCCGCACCAAGCCCTGTAGGGGCGGCGCCATCGTGCGGCGGCGCCTTGTCCCGCCCCTTCAGGGCTGGATCGTTTTCATCCGTCAACCCAGGGCGTTGCCCTGGGCTGGCTTGTGGCGCCCCCTTCGGGGCTGGACCGGCGTGGGACGTCTTCGGGACTTCCGAACCGGGACTCGGAGTGAACGGGATGTTCCGGGTTTCGCTGCCCTTCACGCCGAGGGTTTTCAGCAGATGCACACCGGCCTCGCGGGACAGGCGCAGGAGCTTCACCTCCGGCGCGGTGGTCTGCCAGAACGCCTTTAGGTCCGGCACCGAATACCGGGTGGTGACGACGCACAGGCCGTGGCTGGCGGCGGCCAGTCCCTTCAGCAGCGCGGCGAGGCCCTGGTCCTTGAGCTGGCCCGGCGTGGGCGAGGTGGGCGCGTATTGCAGCGGCTCGAGGCCGTCCAGGATGAGCAGGCAACGCCGCTGGCCCACGATGCGGGCGAGGCGCTTGCCCTTCTCGAACGCGCCGGCGGGGCTGGCGGCGAAGGCTTTGATTTCCGCTTCCTTTGGGTCGCCTTCGGCGAAGAAGGTGAGCGCTTCCTTGAGGAATAGGTCGGAGGACGCGGCCAGTTGCTCGCGCGTGCCCTGGCTGTAGAAGGACCACGCAAAGGCGGCGGCGCACCCCGGCCAACCTTTGGCGAGCATCACGTCCACCGCCCATTTCGCGATGAGAGAAGTTTTCCCCTCGCCACCCAAGGCAACGAACGTGAGGATGTGAGGGCGGGACTTCTCCTCGCGCACAGCTTTGTCCCATGCCTCGGAGAGAAGCTTCTTTTCCTCGTCACGGCCGATGAGTTCGGCGGGGGCGTATTGGAGGATGCGGGAGAGGTCTGTCTTGAAAGTGTGCTGCTCGACAAGAAGCCGTTCTTTCCTCAGTTCCCTCACCAACGCGGCAGGAAGCTCATCAACTTTGGTGTGAAGGGATGCCAGTTCGGTGGCCAAACCTTTCAACGCAGTGTCGAGCTTGCCGATGTCCTGAACGGACAAGCCTTCCCTGACCGCCTCCGATTCGGAGCCATGATTCAGCGCTGTCAGGAGCCGCAACGTCATCTTGCGGCTTGCTGCCGGATCTAATGCCAGTTCATGCAGGAACCCCTGAGGCAGTTCACGTCCGGTCAGGCGGTCGAGCAGGGCTTTGCTCCAGCGGTCATCCAATTCTTTGTGCCAGGCTCCCCAGACATCGCCGAGGCCCGCCTGTTTGAGGACGAATTCCCAGACATGCCGGTCGAGCCGGAGCGCGCCATCATTGGCCAGCGCTTCGGAGAAGGCTTCGGCGAGCGCCTGTCCGTCCACACCTTTCAGTCCTTCACGATCACCTTTCCGAAGCTGTTCCAGCCAACTTTCAGGAAACACTTCAGCGGATTGGCGGAGCAGCTTCGCCGCCGCTTGGTCGCCCTCGGCCCCGGCTTGACCGGCCACATCTTGCATCTGGCCCGCAACGGCGCGAGCAAACGCCCGCGCCAGCAAGTCATTGATCGCAAAGTCATATGCCTCGGCCCGCGCGTCGGCGCTCTTCTGGAAAAGATTGGAAACCAGATTGGGGCCGAGATTCGCCAGGAACTGCCCCACTGCGGCGACGGAAGCGATGACGGGGCCCACCGTCATAAGGTCGCCGCCGGCTGCGGAGGCAAGGGCAGTTCCGCCCGTGAACAGGGCTGCCGGCAGCAGGTAGGCGCTGAGTCGGGGAGGCTTTTGCGACATGGTGGGAAACGGCTGGCTTCGCCCGGTTGGTAGTCACAGGCGGGAGACGAGGCAAGCCGGGACATGCCGGCAAACAAAAAGGCGGACGGACTGGAGTCCGTCCGCCTTTGATAGGGTGGCGTTGCTGCGCCGCCCAAATTCACGGCTGCGCTGCGCGCAGCCCCACCGCTCAGTAGCGGTAATGCTCGGGCTTGTACGGGCCGTCCGAGGCCACGCCGAGGTACTCGGCCTGCGACTTGGTGAGCTTGGTCAGCACGACGCCGATCTTCTCGAGGTGCAGACGGGCGACCTCCTCGTCCAGCTTCTTGGGCAGGCGATAGACGGTCTTGTCGTACTTGTCCTTGTTCTGCCAGAGGTCCAGCTGCGCGAGCGTCTGGTTGGTGAACGAGTTGGACATGACGAACGACGGATGCCCTGTGGCGCAGCCGAGGTTCACGAGCCGGCCTTCGGCGAGCAGGTAGATGCTCTTGTTCCCCGGCAGGTGGTAGCGGTCGTACTGCGGCTTGATGTTCTCGATGACCACGCCCTTGGCGGCCTTGAGCTTGTCGACCTGGATCTCGTTGTCGAAGTGGCCGATGTTGCAGACGATCGCCTGGTCCTTCATAGCGAGCACGTGCTCGACGGTGATGATGTCGCAATTGCCGGTGGTGGTGACATAGATGTCGCCGACACCGAGCGTGCTCTCGATGGTGTTGACCTGGAAGCCCTCCATCGCGGCCTGCAGGGCGTTGATGGGGTCGATCTCGGTGACGATGACGCGGGCGCCGTAGGCGCGGAGCGAGTGGGCGCTGCCCTTGCCGACGTCGCCGTAGCCGCAGACGACGGCGACCTTGCCGGCGATCATGACGTCGGTGGCGCGCTTGAGGCCGTCGGCCAGCGATTCGCGGCAACCGTAGAGGTTGTCGAACTTCGACTTGGTGACGGAATCGTTCACGTTGATCGCCGGGACGAGCAGCTTGCCCTGCTCGGCGAACTTGTAGAGGCGGTGGACGCCGGTGGTGGTCTCCTCGGAGACGCCCTTCCAGGACTTCACGATCTTGGTCCAGATGCCGGGCTTCTCCTTGGCGACGCGCTTGAGCAGGTTCTTGATGACCTGCTCCTCGTGCGAACCGCTCTTGGAGTCGACCCACTTGTCGCCCTTCTCGAGCTCGTAGCCCTTGTGGATGAGCAGCGTGACGTCGCCGCCGTCATCGACGACGAGCTCGGGACCGTTGTCGCCCGGGAAGAGCACGGCCTTGAGGGTGAGTTCCCAGTATTCTTCCAAGGTCTCGCCCTTCCAGGCGAAGACGGGCGTGCCGGTCACGGCGATGGCCGAGGCGGCATGGTCCTGCGTGGAGAAGATGTTGCAGGAGGCCCAGCGGACGGTCGCACCGAGCGCCACGAGCGTCTCGATGAGCACCGCGGTCTGGATGGTCATGTGCAGGGAGCCCGTGATGCGGACGCCCTTGAGGGGCTTCTGCTTCGCGTACTTCTTGCGCACGGACATGAGGCCGGGCATCTCATGCTCGGCGACGGCGATCTCCTTGCGGCCCCATTCGGCGAGGCTGATGTCGCGGACGACGTAGTCCTTGCCGGCCGGCGTGAGCGCGGCGTAGGCGGCGTAGTTGGGGAGCGCGGAAGCGACCTCGGCGAGGGCGACGGCGGCGACGGATTTCTTCGGTTTGGCCATAAGTTTGAGAGAGTAAACAGTGATCAGTGTCCGGTGATCAGCGGACCGCTTTCTTGAGCGCGGCGACCTTGTCGGTCTTCTCCCACGGCAGGTCGGCGTCGACCTTGCCGAAGTGCCCGTAGTTCGTGGTCTTGCCGTAGATCGGGCGGAGCAGGTTGAGGTGCTTCACGATGTCGGCGGGCTTGAAGCTGAAGACCTCCTGCACGGCGTCGGTGATCGCCTGGTCGGACAGGCCGCCCTGAGCGGTGCCGAAGGTGTTCACGTACACGCTGACGGGTTCCGGGTAGCCGATGGCGTAGGCGAACTGGATCTCCGCGTGGGTCGCCAAGCCGGCGGCCACGATGTTCTTGGCGACGTAGCGGCCCATGTAGGCGGCGCTGCGGTCGACCTTGCTCGGGTCCTTGCCCGAGAAGGCTCCGCCGCCGTGGCGGCCCCAGCCGCCGTAGCTGTCGACGATGATCTTGCGGCCGGTGAGCCCGGTGTCGCCCTGCGGCCCGCCGACGACGAACTTGCCGGTCGGGTTGATGAGGAACTGGGTGTCCTTGGTCAGCATGCTCTTCGGCAGGACCTTCTTGATCACCTGCTCGATGCAGAACGCCTCGATCTCGGCGTGCTCGACGTCCGACGAGTGCTGCGTGGAGATGACGACGTTGGAGATGGCGACCGGCTTGTCGTCCTCGTACACGACGGAGACCTGCGACTTCGCGTCCGGGCGGAGCCACTTGGCGAGCTTGCCGGCCTTGCGGATGCGGGTGAGCTCGCGGCCGAGGTGGTGCGCGAACATGATCGGCGTCGGCATCAGCTCGGGCGTCTCGTTGCACGCGTAACCGAACATCAGGCCCTGGTCGCCAGCGCCCTGCTCGGCCTTCTTCTTGCCCTTCGCCGCCTTGGCATCGACGCCCTGGGAGATATCGGGCGACTGCTGCGTGATGAGCAGGTTCACGAACACCTTGTCCGCGTGGAACACGTCGTCGTCGTTCACGTAGCCGATCTCGCGGATCGCCTCGCGGGCGATCTGCACGTAGTCGAGCTTCGCCTTGGTCGTGATCTCGCCGCCGACGACCACCACGTTCGACTTCACATAGGTCTCGCAGGCGACGCGGCTGAACTTGTCCTGCGTGAGGCAGGCGTCCAGGACGGCATCGGAGATGGTGTCGGCGACCTTGTCGGGATGGCCTTCGCCGACGGATTCGGAGGAGAAGATGAAGCGTTTGCTCATGACTGTTTTGTTAGATGTGACGGACTCGGACGCCAACGTATTGACGTATCTCGATGCGTTGATATGTCGTCGGGATAGCCGCGTCAACGCGCGTTTTCGGATTCTTGCCGCGTGACGACGGGCGAAGCGGAAGCGCCGAGGAAGTTCAGCGACGGACAGCCTCGACCTGTCCGTCGAGGCGCACGCGGATCTCCGCGGCTCCGGCCGGGACGGATGAGACCGTCTCCTTGCCGCCGGGCCAGCGCACCAGGACCTCGGTCGCGGGCGAGGGACCGCCGAGCACCGACACGAGACCGTCCTGCGAACCTGATCCCGATCCGGCGTGCAGCTCATGCCGGGGTCCTACGTGCGAGCCGGACCGCAGCCGCAGCGACGCACCGATGGCATCGGGGTTCGCATCGGGACCGTCGAGACGGACCCGCAGCCCGGGCTTGGCGGCGACGTTGTGGAACAACCGCGTCGCTCCGCCGTTCTGGGTGATGACGAGGTCCAGCCGGCCGTCACGATCGTGATCGGACACGGCGACACCGCGTTGCTCGCCGAAGACCTGGATGCCGCTCAAGGCGGCATCCATCGCGCGGAGACCGCCGCGGCCGTCGCCTTTCAACACAAGGCCGCTGCCGGCGTCGTGGCGCGGCAGTTCCGGCTGCACGCCGAAGAAGTTCTGCGCCAGCGCCACGTCGTCGTGGCCGTCGCCGTCGAGGTCGGCGATGGCGATTCCGAAAGCCGGCGACATCTGCGCCTCGACGGGCAACGCATGGGCCTCGAAGTGGTCGCCTCGGTTGAGGAAGAGGGTCGTCTCCAAGCAGGTCGCCTCGACCACCGCCGCGCGGGCCAGGTGGTCGCCCAAGACCTCCTCGATGCCCGCGGTGCTGTACGCGGCGTTCGAGCGGAAGCGACCGGCGAGGAACGGCATCGCCTTCACGAGCACGCCGAGCTGGCGTTCCGGGACGTACTTGCCCAGCCCTGCATCGTGGCGGGCCTCGACGAGGTCATGGATGCCGTCGTCGTCGAAGTCGCCGTGATAGATCCGCAACGGCCGGGCGCGGCCGGACTGGTACGGCGTGTTCCGGCCCCAATTGCTGGCGACGATGTCCATCCGGCCGTCCTCGTCGAAGTCGCCGACCGCGACGCCGTTCCACCAGCCCGTGAGCTCCGCGAGGCCGAGCGAGCGGGTGGTCTCGATGAGTTTGCCGTGGTCGTTGTGGAAGACACGGACCGGGCCCCAATCACAGGCCAGGATGAGATCAGGCCAGCCATCGCCGTCGAGATCGGAGAACACCGCGCCGCTCACCATCCCGACCTGGGCGAGCACCTGGGTGTTCGCGGCATCGGGCACCCATCGGCCGCCCTCGTTGCGGAAGACCTGCGAGATCGCCGCCGACGGATAACGGCCGGGCACGACCCGGCCGCCGACGAACAGGTCCAGGTCGCCGTCGCCATCGATGTCCGCCAGCGCCACGGATCCGGGCGATGACGCGACCGCTCCGATGGGTTCCTCGACCGTCTTCGACTTGAGCCCGTACTGGCGGACGAGCGCGCCTTGCGTCAGACCGTCCTCATGATTGGCCAACGCCGCGATGATGCGTCCGTCGCCGCGCGCCGCGTGCCACGCGGCCAAGCCGGCCTGGTCGCGCGGCAACGTGCCGGCCGTCGCGTCGTTCTCCCAGCGAGCGAAACCGCCCTTGCCGTCGTTGCGGTAGATCGACATCGCGCCGCCCGAACCCGAGCCGATGACGAGGTCGTCCAGACCGTCGTCGTCGCAATCGAACCACGCGACCTCGGGTCCGAGCTGGCTGAACTTGCGCGGCAAGAGCGGCTGCCGCGCGAAGTCGTCGAAATCCTCCTCGTGATGGCGGTGTGAAAGCCGTGCCGAGACGTCCTCGAACAACGGTGCCGGCACCGCCGGAGGGACCGGCGCGACCACTTCGGCCGCCGACTCGTCGAACTCGTAGATGCGGTCCGCAGCCAATCCCGCGGCCCGGCTGCGGCGCCCGCTGCGCCACCGGACCTCGACGGTGAGGCGGTTCGTCGCGGAGCCCGCGGCGAACGTGCGCATCGGGTCGTCCGACGACAGGTAGCGCCCGCCGGCGATGATCTCCTGCGCTTGGCTCGGCACGGCGCCGCCGGTCACCGTGATCCGCGCGCCGATGCCGCGCGTGTTCGGCGCGACGCCCTTCAACCGGACCGCGATCCGCGGCGCGGGGCTGTCGTTGCGGTAGATGCCGGCGGGCGCGTTGAGGTCGTTCGTGACGACGTCGAGGTCGCCGTCGCCGTCGAGATCGGCCAAGGCCATTCCGTGCGAGACGCCCGCGGTGTCGAACCCCCACGCGTGCCCGACCTCCTCGAACGTCAGGTCGCCGCGGTTGCGGAAGGCGAGGTTCGCCGTGGCGAGCCGCGGGAACTTCCGCCGCTCCGCGAACACCTCGGCGTCCGTCAGCTTGCGCGACGCGCGCAGCGCCTTCATCTGGTCCGCCACGTCCAGGTCGCGCGCGGCGCGTTCCATGCCGTTGGTCACGAGCAGGTCTTCCCAGCCGTCGAGGTCCACATCGAGGAAGATGCACGACCACGACCATCCCGACGCGTCGAGCCCGGCCAGCTGCGAGATCTCCGAGTAGTGGCCGCCGCCGCGGTTGAGGAACAGGGTGTTGAGGCTGTTCTGAGGACGGTCGTCGAAGACGCCGACGGGCGTGACCGACGGCGTCGCGTCGTGCAGGTCGCGCATTCGCTGCGCATGGTCGCGGCTGAGCATGTCCACGACGAAGAAGTCATCGCGCCCGTCGTGGTCGATGTCGGCGAAATCCACGCCCATCGAGTAGAGGCTGGTGCGGCGCAGCGCGGTCTTCGGCGCGAGACGGAAACGCCCGCGCCCTTGGTTGATCCACAACCGGTCCTCGCTCTGGAAATCGTCGCAGACGTAGATGTCCGGAAAGCCGTCCTGGTCGATGTCGCGGATCATCACCGACAGGCCCCAGTCCATCGGCGCCTTGAGCAGCGGCCGGCCGGCCTCGTCGAGGAAGGTGCCATCGGTGAAGCGCATCGCGGTGAAGTTCGTGCCGCCGACGTTGCGCAGCACGAGGTCGGGCTCGCCACGTTCCTCGATGTTGCCGCGCGGCCCGACGACGAAGCGGTCCGCCAAGTCCGGCTCGGTGGTCGAGCGGCCGTTCAGCGTGTCCATCTCGACCTTGCCGTTGATCTTCTTGAACGTGGCCCGCTTGTTCGGGATGTCCATGAAGCCGGAGGTCCGGTAGTTCGCGACGTAGAGGTCGAGGAAGCCGTCGCCGTCGAGGTCGCCGAGCGCGAGCGACATGCCGCCCCTGCCTTCGTTGAGCACGGACGGCGCGCGCGTGAAGCGGCCCTTGCCGTCGTTGAAGAACACGTGCGTGCCCTGGCCGAGGGTGTTGACGACGAGGTCGAGGTCGCCGTCGCCGTCGAGGTCGGCCAGGGCGCATCCCGTCGCCGTGAGCCCCGCGCAGGCGACGCCGGCCGCTTCGGTCACATCTGTGAACTTCCAGTCGCCGAGGTTGCGGAACAGCGCGCTGCGTCCGTCCGATCCGGCGAAGAACAGGTCGCACCGCCCGTCGCCGTCCACGTCGCCCGCGGCGACGCCAGCGCCGTTGAGCAGGACCTGGTTGGTGAGATGCCGTGATTCCGGGAGGAAGTTGGTGAAGGTGATCCCGCTCGCCGACGGGAGGATCCGCGCGAAGCCGTTCGTCCCGCCCGGCGCGATCGCCAACGGAGCGCTGCGATAGCCCGGACCGCCTTCCCAGACCCGAGGGACGTCCGCGCGGAGCCCGACCACCGCCGCAACCGCGAAGGCCGCCGCGATCACCGCGACCACACGGAGTAAGAAGGCGCGTCGCATGGAAGAAAAGCCGTGCTCAGAACGACCGGTCGAGGTCGCCGTACGGTTTCGCGGTCCGCCAGTAGGTCGTCGCCGACTTGTCCCACCGGAGCGCCAACGGATCCTTGCCCAGCACGCGGAAGACCACGGCCATCGGCGTCAAGGCGAGCAGGAAGAACAGCGTCAGCAGGATCCGGCCGACCACGTGTCCGATGGCGGCCCCGATGGACATGCCGACCCGATAGAACCGCCGGAACCACGCCGGCCGGGACCACGCCGCCAAAGCGACCGCCCCGAGCACGGCAAAGACCGTCGAAGCCGTCGCCGGCGCGACCTTGCCCCGATAAAGCATCAGGCCCGTGAAGAGCGCCGCCGCCGCGGTGCTCGACAGCGCGAACTTTCGCCACTCGCACGGATCTTCTTTGAGCTTCGGGCGCATGGTTCAGTCGGGCCGCGGCGCGACCCTGCGCGCCAAGTTCTGCTGCGGCTGCGCGCTCCGCGACAAGAGGAACGATCCGATGGCCAAGTGGTCCATCTCGGTGCCGACGAAGCAACGGTACGCATCATCGGGCGCGCAGACGACCGGTTCGCCGCGGACGTTGAACGAGGTGTTCACCAGCACGCCGCATCCGGTCACGCGCTCGAACTCCCCCAGCAAGGCGTACAGCAGCCCGTTCTGCTCGCACGTCACCGTCTGCACGCGGGCCGAGTGGTCCACGTGCGTCACCGCCGGAAGCGTCGAGCGGATCTGGCGAAGACGGTCGATGCCCGAGAGCGTCTCGGTCTGCTGGACGCGCAGCTCTTCCCGCACCGGCGCGACCAGCAGCATGTACGGTGAATCGGCATCGAGCTCGAAGTAGTCCTGCACGCGTTCGCGGCGGACCACCGGGGCGAACGGCCGGAAGGATTCCCGGAACTTGATCTTCAGGTTCATCATCGACTGCATCTTCGGCGAACGCGGGTCGCCCAAGATGGACCGGTTGCCCAGCGCCCGCGGCCCGAACTCCATCCGCCCTTGCACCCAGCCGACGACCTTCTCGTCCGCGAGCAAGGCCGCCGTGCGCGTGACCAGCGCCGTCCGGTCCAGCTTCTCGTACGCCGCGCCATGGCCGCGCAGCACCGCCTCGATCTCGTCGTCGCTCCACTCCGGTCCCAGCAGCAATCCACGCATCGAGTCCCCGGCCGCGGCCTGTCGCGGCGGACGCTGGCCCGCTCCGCCAACCGGCGTCCGGTGCCACGCGGCCAACGCGGCTCCCAGCGCTCCGCCCGCGTCGCCCGCCGCTGGCTGGATCCAGATGCGTTCGAAGAGGCCCTCGCGGTGGATGCGGCCGTTGGCGACGCAGTTCAGCGCGACCCCGCCGGCCATGCACAGATGGCGCTGGCCGGTCAGCGCCTTCGCGTGCCGCGCGAGCCGGAGCATCACCTCCTCGGTGACCACCTGGACCGACCGGGCGACATCCATGTGGCGCTGTTCCAGCAGCGAGTCCGGATCGCGCGGCGGTCCGCCGAAGAGCCGGTGGAACCGGTCGTTCGTCATGCTCCAGCCGCGCAGGAAGCCGAAGAAATCCATGTCCAACCGGAACGAGCCGTCGGCCTTGAGGTCGATCAGATGGTCCCGGATCGCCGCGGCGTAGGTCGGTTCGCCGAACGGCGCGAGGCCCATGAGCTTGTACTCGCCGGAATTGACCCGGAACCCGCAGTACGCCGTGAAGGCCGAGTACAGCAGCCCGAGCGAATGCGGGAATCCCAGCTCGACCAGCGGTTCCAGCGCATCGCCCTTCCCTTGCCCGATGGTGGTCGTCGCGTATTCGCCGACGCCGTCGACCGTCAGCACCGCCGCCTCGTCGAACGGCGACGGGAAGAAGGCGCTGGCCGCATGCGCCTGATGATGCTGCGTGAAGAGCACGGGGCATGCGTCGGACAATCCCGGCATCGCCTCCCGGATGGTGCCGCGCAGGTCGAGCTTCCCGCCCAGCCACGACGGCAGCACGTCGAGGAACGTGCCTAACCCTGCCGGCGCGACGGCGAGGTAGGTCTCGAGCATCCGGGCGAACTTGACGACGGGCTTGTCGTAGAAGACGACCGCATCGAGGTCCTTGGCGGCGATGCCGCCTTGCCGCAGGCAGAAGGCGACGGCCTCGGCCGGGAAGCGCTCGTCGTTCTTGATCCGGCTGAAGCGCTCCTCCTGCGCCGCCGCGACGATGCCGCCGTCATGCAGCAGCGCCGCGGCGGAATCGTGGTAGTAAGCGGAGATGCCGAGGATGGAGCGCATTCCCCAGGGTCACATGAACGGGTACATGAACGGCGCCAGCACCGGGCTGGAGCTGAAGAGCACCAGCACCGCGAGCAGCAACAGCACCACCACCAGCGGGAGCATCCACCACTTCTTCTCCTCGCGCAGGAACGCGAGGAACTCTCGGAAAAGCCGCCACATGAGTTCTTCCTCACAGGCTAAGGAGGCCCGTCGGGCGAGGCAAAGGATTCCCGGCCCGCCTCAGCCGAAACCGTTCAGTCAAACGCCGGGGGGAACGGGCCACCGGCCCGTTTGAGCGGGCTACCAGCCCGCCGCGTTGGGTGCGCCGGGAGCGCACCTTCCGGTGGGTGCGTCCTCGTGCCGAAGCTCGGCGGCAAGTTGCCGCCGAGAACGGCCAAGTTGGCCGTTCCACCCGGATGCGACTGCTTGATCCCGGTTGAGAGCCGGTTTGAAAGGGTCGCTTGCGCCACGTAAGCGTCACGCGTGGCGCGTGGCGCTTACCCACCAGTGGTCCTCTGGAGCGGGTTTCAGCCGTCTATTGGTTGCCCGGCGGAACCAACACCGCGCCCAACGGTTATTTCCGGGTCCGCGTGGATCTCCATCCGTGATGGGCCAACCCGAAAATGGTCGCACAGCACGGATCCGAACCTAGCCCTGCGTCGCATAGTACGCGTCCACCTTGGCCATCACGTCGCGGTAGCCGACGTCCTGCTCGTAGATGAGCTTGAACTGCTCGATGGCCTCGGCGGGCTTGCCGACCTTCTCCAGCACACAGCCGAGCTGATAGCGCAGCTCCTTGGCCTCGTCGTCGAACACCAGCTTCTCCTTCAGCGCCTCCTGGAACTTGCGGGCAGCCAGGTCGTTCATTCCCCGCTTGGCGAAGGCTTGGGCGAGCAGGTTCATCGCCGGGATGCGCTTGTTCGGGTTGTTCTGCGCCTTCTGCAGCTCGGCGATGGCTTCGCCGACCTTGCCGGCCTTCAGATAAAGGTCGCCCAGCTCGAAGCGCAGATGGAGGTCGGTCGGGTTCTGCTCGGCGCGGCGCTTGGCGTCGTCGAGCTGCCATCCGGCGCGCTGCGAGCGGAGCTCGGCAAGCCGGGCCTCATGGTCGGGCGCGGTGGGATCGAGCGACTGTTCCTGGTGGGTGAACTGCGAAAGCCGCGTGTCGCGGATGGCCTGGAGGATCACCGGGTCGTTGATGCCGCTCGTGGCGATGATCCGCTCGTAGTACCCGATGGCGCGGTCGAAATCTTGCCTCTTGCGGCAGAGGTCGGCGATGTCGCGCATCAGCTTGAGGTTGTCGCCCTCGGCGGCGAGCCGGCGCTCATAGTCGTCGATCAGCTTGCCGGCCACGTCGGCGTCCTTCACCGAGCGGTTCTCCTGTTCCAGGACCACGGCCTCCTGCTTGTCGCGGATGATGTCGCGGTAGCTGCCCTGGCCGTCCTTGATCGCACCGTAGCCTTCGTGGAGCGTGCGGTTGGCGAGCAGGTTCTTGAGGTGTTCGTTGAGCGACGGGTCGCCGGGATCGGCCTGGAGCAGGTCGCGGAGGATCTTCTCGGCGCGGGCGCGGTTGCCGGTCTGGCCGAGCGCGGTGGCCAGTTCGAGGGCGAGTTTCCGGTCGGTCGGCTTGTGCTTGAAGGCGACCTCGAGCGAGAGCAGGGCGGTCTTCGGGAGGCCGGCGGCCAAGGCAGCGGCAGCGAGCAGCTCATGGGCGGCGCTGTTCCCGGGATCGTCGTTCAGCGCCTCCTCGGCGATCTGGATGGCCTCGAGCGGATCCGATCGGAGCGCGACCTGGCCGCGGGTGAGCGTGCTGGCGGAGCCGACAAACTTCCGGAAGAAGCTCGTCTTGCCGCCGGCGCGCCGGTGCTGCGTGGCCCGCAGCGCCTCGCGCGCCTCGTAGAAGCCGGGCTCGGCCCGGAGCGCCGTGCCGAACAGGGTGAGCGCGTAGTCGAAGTTGTTCTTCTGCAGCGCGGCGACGCCCTTCTCGTAGAGGTCCCGTTGCGCGAACGGGACCTGGCTCATCGGTTTCTCTGGCATGACGGCTTTCTGGCTGGCGATTGGTGGCGGAGGGAGCTTTGCAGGACTATAGACGTTCACGCACGTAATTTCAAGGATGATGCCGGGCTTTGACGGACCGTCCCGACGAGAGCACGTTCGCACCATGTCTTTCCCCACCGTGGCCTGCCGCTACGGGACCTTGTCGCTGGTGCTGCTCGGTCTCGCCATGGCGCGCGCCGAACATGGCGTGCGCGTCCACACGGGCATGGCCAACGCCTCGGCGGCGGTGCCGGTGGGCAAGGACCTGTTCCTCGCCGGGAGCGACGACGACAACGTCCTGAAGCTCTACCGCGCCGATGTCGCGGGCGGTCCGTTGGCGCGGTTCGACGTGACGCCTTGGCTCGCGCCCGCGGACCGCCAAGCGGACGGGGACCTCGAAGGCGCCGCGCGGATCGGCGATGTCATCTATTGGATGGGTTCGCACAGCCGCAACAAGGACGGCCGGTATCGTCCGACCCGGCAGCGTCTCATCGCGACACGGCTGAGCGAAGGCACGAACGGTTTCGCGCTGTCACCGGTCGGGCAGCCCTGCACGGGCTTGCTCGAAGCGATGATCGCCGCGCCGCAGCTGGCGCGCTTCGGATTGGCCGATGCGGCCGGCCTGCCCCCGGAGGTCGAGGGCGGACTGAACATCGAGGGCCTCGCGGCGATGCCGGACGGCGGACTGTTGATCGGCTTCCGCAGCCCGATCCCGAAGGACAACGCGCTGCTGGTGCCGTTGTTGAACCCAGCCGAGGCGGTGACCGGCAAGCCGCCGCGGTTCGGCGAGCCGCGGTTGCTCGATCTCGACGGCCTCGGGATCCGCGACATCGCATGGTCGGGCCGCGAGTATTTCATCCTCGCCGGGCGTGGCGGCAGCGGCGGTTCCACGCGGCTCTACCGCTGGGCGGGCGGGACGGCCGCACCGCGACAAGTGGATCACCACGGTCTCCGGGGGCTCAATCCCGAAGGCATCGCCATCTTCGGGACGCCGTCGAAGCCGCGGCTCCTGCTCGTCAGCGACGACGGCAGCCATCAGGTCAACGAGGCGAAGGCGTCGGCCCATCGCACGTTCCGCAGCGTCTGGGTGAGGCCGTGAACGGCGGGAAACAGCCCGCCGACGGAACTCCGTCCACAGTGCCGTCGCTGCGCTGTCTCAGCCGGGCCGGAGAGCGCACTCACGCAGTAGCGCGCCGAGCGATCGAGGCAATGCGCCGCACGTCGAGCCTGCCGGAGCAGCGACCACGTCCGGGTCATGGGAATAAGATGACTGCGAAAAACACTGACCTCGCGCCATTTTTGGACTTAGCCGGCTGCAATTCGAAATTGCGCTGCCCCCTCATTTCCGCTTCTTTAGTTGGGTGGATCGCAACATCACATTTAGAATAGCCGAAAGACTGTCATTACATCCTTGCAAGATGCGCTTATGTGAAGCGGTAAAGATGTCCGGAGTAGCGGAATTGACGCAAAGAACCCAGCATAGAGGTCCGTTTGTGATTAAGTCCCCCTTTACTTCTTTAGCAATAACAGCACCCATAAGGACTGATTTGTTTTCCTCGTAAATTCCATCGTTTTGTAATTGATGCCAACCCTTCTTCCCAATTCCCGTCATTATCACACAGTCACCGGAACTGAACCTTTCCTTCAGGAGTTGTATAGTGGCCCAATTTTCCTCCAGCGGTTGTGAGGTTCCAGCCCTGTTGGGATTGTAGAAGCCGGCCCGGTCGAATGTATGAAATTTTCCATCGGCTCTACGATCTCGCAAACTCACCCATACCTTCGCGCCGGATTCCACCAGCAAACGGTTAAACACGTCGACAATCGTGTTCAAAATCGTACCAATTGCCGGCCTGAAATGCTCCATCACTGGGTGAGCGGGAGGAACATCCCGACCACCCGCTATCGCCGGCAGGGCATCGTTAAGGGGTTGATCTGACAGCATCCTCACGCAAACATCGCGAGTGAAATGGATGAAATGATGCATGGGTGTCCATCCAAGGGAACTAAAGGGAGGCATAGAGCTGGGCGAGGCGAGGCAGGGCGATGGTTTCCGCGAGTTGTTCTCTGAGGGCGAGGCGTAGCCAGCGGAGGAATTTGACGGAGCGCTGGGTGGCCCTCCTGG
>JBBRQL010000024.1:0-30052 GCA_038226425.1 Verrucomicrobiota bacterium | reverse complement strand
GTCCATCTCGCGGCGCGCCGGGCGAACCTCATCGAACCGTGCTGGAAGATGCTGCTCAGCAACAAAGGCCTCCTGCCCGTGCTCTGGGAACTCTTCCCCGACCATCCGAACCTGCTGCCCGCCCACACCTCGCCCGAGCCGCTCGGCGGGAACTTCGCGCGCAAGCCGCTGCTCAGCCGCGAAGGCGCGAACGTGTCGCTCGTCGTCGGTGGACGCCCGCTCGCCGAGACCGGCGGCGGGTACGGTCGAGAAGGCTTCATCTACCAAGCGCTCGCGCCGAAGGCGGATTTCAACGGCAACCACCCGGTGCTCGGATCGTGGATCGTGGCCGGCGAAGCCGCGGGCCTCGGCATCCGCGAGGACACCCGGTTGATCACCGGGAACCTGAGCCGCTTCGTGCCGCATCTGTTCTGGCCGCGGTGACCGGCGGTCGGAGAAAGCCGTTCCGAGAAAGCCGGTTGAGCCCGGACGGCAGGTCCCGGCATGTTCAGCGCATGACCACGCCCGCCGTCAGCCGCCGCGGATTCCTCACGACCACCGGGCTCGCCGCCGCGGGCACGCTCGCCGGATGCGCGACCGGCGACGGCCTGTCGGCCGGGATCATCGACACGCACACGCACTTCTACGACCCGACCCGGCCGCAAGGAGTGCCGTGGCCGTCGAAGGACGACCCGACGCTCTACCGCCCTGTGCTGCCCGCGGAGTACATCGCCATGGCGCGACCGCACGGCGTCACCGGCACCGTCGTCGTCGAGGCGAGCGCCTGGGTCGAGGACAACCAGTGGATCCTCGACATCGCCGAGCGCGAGCCGTTCATAATCGGCTTCGTCGGCCATCTCACGCCCGGCACTCCGGAGTTCGCCGGCCAGCTCGCGCGCTTCGCCAAGAACCCGCTCTACCGCGGCATCCGCATCGGCGGCGACCTCGTCCAGCAGGCGCTGCGCGACGCCGGGACGCTGGACGACCTGCGGCGCCTCGCCGACCGCGGCCTCGCCCTCGACGTGCTCGCCGGACCGGACCAGATGCCCGCGGTCGCGACGCTCGCGGACACGTTGCGCTCCCTGACGATCGTCGTGGACCACGTCGGGAACGTCCCGGTCACGACGGGCCCGCATCCGAAGGCTTGGGTCTCCGGTCTCGCCGCATGCCACTACACGCCCAACGTGGTCATGAAGATCTCCGGCCTCGTCGAAGGCTCCGGCCGCCGCGGCGGGAAGGCGCCGACCGATCCGGGCTTCTACCGGCCCGTGCTGGAGGTCGTCTGGAACATCTTCGGCGAGGACCGCCTGCTCTACGCGAGCAACTGGCCGGTGAGCGACCTCTTCGCATCCTACGCCACGGTCCAGCGCATCACGCAGGACCACGTCGCAGGGAAAGGGCCGGCGGCCGCGGCGAAGGTCTTCCGGAAAAACGCGCAGCGCGTCTACCGATGCGTGAAGCGCTGAGCCGGAACCATTGAGTCAAAGGCTTGGGGGGAACGGGCCACCGGCCCGTTTGGGCGGGCTACCAGCCCGCCGTGTCGGGTGCGCCGGGCACGCACCCTCCGGTCGCGCGCCGTCGTGCCGAAGCTCGGCGGCAAGTTGCCGCCGAGAACGGCCAGGTTGGCCGCTCCACCCGGAACCAACCACCTCGAGGCTGAGTGCCCGCGCCCGTGGCGGAGATCAGACCGGCTTGACCGTCCAACCGCCCCCCAGCAGCGGCACCGAGGCGCAGGCCGGACCGCCGTCCTTCGCGACCGCATGGACGCGGGCTTCCAAGACACCATCGGTCGTCGTGGCCCGCCCGATCTGCTCGGACGTCACATCGCGCAAGTGGACCTTGATCCGCCGGAACCTCTCGCGGTGTCCATGCTTCTCGCTCGACCAGCTCAGGTAGAAAAACCGCTCGCCGCGTTTGCCGTGTACCGCGGGGCCTGCGAAGTCCGGCGCCCCGTCGGGTCCTGCTTTCACCGCGACCTCCGTCATCCAGGCGAGCGCGTCGGGACCTGCCGGAATCCCTGCGATGTGACCGTCCTGGGTCTGCAACGCGACGCGGATATCGTGGCGTCCATCGCAACCTTCGAAGCGGTGCGACGGGATGCCTTCGCACACGATCCGGAAGTTCGCGGCGGTCTTAGAGGCGGAGCGGGTGGAGGGCATGGCTCAGAGGTCAACGGACTTCAGCCCACGGGGCCTAGCGGGCCGATGCGATCGTTCATCGAAGGTGAGGAGATGCCGGAGGCCGAGCCTATGGCGGATCAACTCGGCTTTCCCGGCCACGCGCCGACCGCACCTTTGCCCGGCGCTTTGGCGATGGGTTGGACCGTCGGGTCGCTGAAGGCGAGGAGAACGGTCTCGGCGCGCTTCGGGTCGCCGCCGGCGAGATGCTTCATGGCGTCGCGGAAGGCCGCCAGGCGGAAATCGGCGTCGCCGGTGCCGCGGTCCACGCGGTCGAGGAACGCCGCGAGCTCGATGAGCTTGCACCGGGCGTCCATGAAATAAAGGTCGAGCACTTGCTGGCGGGTCATAGGCGGGTGTGTGACGGCCGGAAGGTGGACCGCCTTCACGCGCGGCACAAGCAGGGCGCGCAGACGAGGTGCCGACAAAGGTGGCGTAAACCCGCGGAGGGATGCCGGCGGGGGTGTTCCCCGGCGCGGACCTGGCCGGACGGGCCGCCGATGCACCGACGACATCCGGCGGCTTTCCCCTCTCCCAAGAGAGAGGGTCAGGGTCAGGGTGAGGGGGAAGGCCGCTCACCGATCACGGTTCGATCTTTCAGCCATCAGAGACCACTGAAGCGCACGCGGTAATAGCGCTCGGCAGTACCCGCGACCGGATCGGTCACGGTCATCAACGTGCCGTCGCCGGCGACATCTTGGAGCGGTTGCCAAGACAGGTTCAGCAGTGAATCGGTGGATTCGACGTTGTAGGTGCGCCCCGCGGTGGTTTCAAAGGAGAAACTGAAACCGCCGCCGCTCCTGACCGGCGCGAAGAGCAGGAAGGGCGGCACAATCCAAAAGCCGCCTTGGAGCGAGGAGCGGCTGCCGGTGAGCAGACCGGCGGTAGGCTGGCCGAGGGTGCTGCCGAGCGTGAAGCTGCCGCCGGTGCTGAACGTCGTGCCGCCGCCGGCGATGACGCTGCGAACCATCGTGAAGCGCCCGCTGCTTTGGGCTTGAGCACCGAGACAACCGGACAGGGCCAGCAAGGTCCAGAGCGCGTGTTTCATCGCCCGCCTCCATTCTGTCGGAGGACGATTTTCTCCAATGTCTCCAGCCGCTTTTTCAGGTCGGTGATCTCGGTGTCCTTGTCTTTCACAAGGGAATGCAGCCCTTGGATGGCCGCCAGCGCCACGCCATCGGCGTCCACGGTGGCGATGTGCTTGTCATCCGTGCCCAGATGGAACGCGGCGAAGAAATCCTGCGCCATCGGGCCGATGTGCCGCGTGCCGGTGTCTTGTCTGAACGTCCAGGTCTGGAGGGGTAGTTCCGTGACGCGCGCCAACACCTCGCGCGGATTCACCGGTGCGAAATCCTGTTTGGCGTTGCGGTCGCTCGTAGTATTGAACGCCAAGCCCACTACTAATCCAGCGGCAGCAATTTCACCACCAACTTCTAAATTACCCCCAACACTTAGGCTATTACCCGCGCCAAAGAAAGATGCGCCCTCGCCATTGGGACCAAGACCAAACCGCGCCCCCCCATGGGCGGAGAACAGCAAGACACCACTGGAACCAGCAAAACTCCCGGTTTCAATCGTCCAAGGGCCGATGACGGTGGAGTTGGTGATGGTGGCGGTGGCGGAGATTTGAACCGTGTTGCCGTTGGTTGCCAAAAGGATGTTGGCCCCAGCGGTGATTCCATAAGCATTCGTCCCTGATGGACCTTGGATGCCCTGCGGCCCTTGCGAGCCGACAGCGCCGGTCAGGCCGATGGCTCCGGTCAGGCCGATCGGCCCTTGTGGGCCTTGTGGCCCGGTCGCACCAACGTCGCCCTTGACGCCCGGCGGTCCCAGCGGGCCAACGGCTCCAACCAAGCCGTTGGTTCCTTGCGGTCCCGTTGCGCCGGTCGGGCCGTTGTCCCCTTTGACTCCCTGCGGGCCGGTCGGTCCACGAGCCCCGGCAGCTCCGGCCGCACCCGTGTCCCCCTTGATCCCTTGCGGGCCCTGCGGGCCGGTGGCCCCGGTCTGGCCAAGCGGTCCTTGTGGTCCGGTCGCGCCGGTGTCGCCTTTGATTCCTCGCGGCCCCTGCGGACCGGCGGGGGTCATCGCGTAGAGCGCATACGGAGCGGCCATGATCTGCGCGCGCGGCGCGAGCGTTTCGGCGGTCCCGCCCTTCGTGACGCTGATCTCCAGCCAGCGCGCGCTGCCATTGAACGCGCCCGACCCAAAGTCCAGATCCACGTAGAAGAGCCCGTTCGCAAGGGTCGGGCTCTTGGTGACCGCACCGCCGATCGGGTTGCCTCCGCTCACGGCATCGTATAGCCGGAACACCATCGTGTAGCTGCCGTCGGCGTTGGCGACGCCGTCGCGGAGCTGGCCTTGGTAGGTGAAGGCCGTCTGCGCTTGGACACCGCTCACCGCGGACAGCAGCGCGAGGAAAAGAAAGAGCGAGAACAGGGATCTAGTTTTCATGGGCGAGCTTGTGAGGCAGCAGAGGAATGCCGTCGAGCTGGAAGGTCGCGGGCAGGTCCGCAGGCTTCCTTGGCCGTCAAGGCTGATCCTGGCACCCGGTCGAAGACAGGGTCAAATCCATGCAATTTTCTTGGCGGCAGCCGTGGTGACGTTTGCGGCGTCCGGTGTCGATCTCCCAGACCGGGCGCGTCCGCCGGTCGAGAATGTGCATCGCGTCCGGTGGCGGTGGAGCCGTTCCGGAGGTTTTTGGCGCGTTGGCGGGTAATCACTCGAAGCCGATCGGCACGAACTGTTCGCTTGTGGTTTCGGGATATTGCTGACGGACTGAATCCAGTTCACCTCCCAACACCATTCTCCGTGCCGACGCAGGGAGAATCTTCCACGTCATGCGAACCTTTCCGAACTCGCGCCTTTGCTCGGTCCTCTGGCTGCTGTGCCTCCTGTCTTCCAGGTGCCTGCTGCAGGCACAAACGCAGGCCAACGACAACCTGGCCGATGCCAAGTTGCTCAACGGGACCGACGTCACGGACTCCGTCGCGAACGACAAAGCCAAGGCTGAGACCGGCGAACCGGCCCACGCAGGCTACGCTGCCACGCACTCGGTCTGGTGGACATGGACTGCGCCGACCCAAGGTGAGGTGATCATCGATCTCAAAGGGAGTTTCAACGGGGCCCTGATCGAGGTTTATACCGGCAAGTATCTCAATGAACTGGTTTCGGTGGGCAGCAACGCCTTCGGCAACACCGATGGAACCGGACGGATCCGCCTCGCGGTGGAATCCGGCAAGACATACCAGATCGTGGCGGACACTTACCCGGGCGGTGCGGTGGGACTGATCCGTCTTCACCTCCGCTTCGCTGCTACAGGATTTGAACCCGAGCTTGCGGGCCAGCCTGCGGACGTGGACGCGGTGGAGCGGCGGGACAGCCCGATGTTCAGCGTGGAGGTACGGAGCGCGACGCCGGTGACGTATCAATGGCGCTTCAACGGTGCGGACATCCCCGGGGCGACGTCGCAGACGCTGACGCTGCCCGTGGTGCGGCAGGACCAGGCCGGGTTGTATTCGGTGGTGGCGACCAACGAGGGCGGGAAAGTGGAGAGCCGCAAGGCCGTGGTCGTCGTGCATGCCCGGCCTCTGAACGACGACTTCGCCGACCGCATCGCCCTCGCCGAGGAGAACAACCTGAGGGTCCTTGGGCACAACCTATATGCGACGCGGCAGGACGCCGGTGGCGAAACGGGTTCCGGTCCGAGCGGCGGCGATAACAACACGGTGTGGTGGACGTGGACCGCACCCGCTCCGGGGCCGGTCGTCCTGGACTGCCTGACCAGCTACGCGGCGGACAGGGCGGAGGTCTTCACCGGGCTCGCGCTGCCTTCGCTGACGCCCGTGGCCGCCAGCTACGGCAGCAACCCCGACGGCACCGGCAAGGCGCGCTTCGTGGCCGTGGCCGGCACCACCTACGTGCTGCGCGTCGGCAGCAACGACGGCAGCGGCGGCCCGGTCCGCTTCACCCTCAAGCAGGTTGATGAGCCTCCCTCGCCTGCGACAAATGTCGTGAAAGGCCAAGTGACCGACGCCATCGACGGGCACAATCTGTCGGGCGTAGCAGTCAGCATCCAAGGCAAGACCGTCTTCACCGATACAGGCGGCAACTACCTCATCGCTGGGGTGGTCCCAAACGGCTTCTCAGCGGACTTCGATGCAGACATCCGTCGAGGTATCGCCCCGCACACGGTCCATTTCTCCAGCCGTCTCACCACGAACAGCCTGCTCCTGAACGCGGTCACCAACGGCTACGCGCCGTATCGCAACACCGACCTCGTCATCGTCTCCAACGAACCGGTGTCGTTGAGCTTCTCGATGTCCCCGATCCTCGATCCTGGAGCGATGCGACTGGTCCTGAACTGGGGCACTCAACCGCGTGACCTCGACGTGCATCTACTGACGCCAGCGATTGCAGGCACCCGGCACCACATTTTCTACCCACCAGGAAGCCGCGGCAACTTGGCGGCACCACCGTTCGCCAGCCTGGACATCGACCGGACGAACGGCCTCGGCCCGGAGACGATCTCCATCAAGCAGCTCAACGCCGGGACGTATCGTTGCTTCGTCCGCAAGTTTGATGGCGTGGGTGGACTCGCCGGTTCAGGGGCGACCATCAAGATCTATACCGAAGCCGGCGAGGTGCAGTCCGTCATCGTGCCCACCACCGGGACCGGGACCTTCTGGCATGTGTGCGACATCGACGGGGCGACGCGCGCGTTGACGGTCGTGAACCGGTTGTCGGAGACCCAGCCGGCCACGCCGACCGCCCAAGAGGTACCGCTGGCCGGACCCAAGGCGACCCGAAATCGGGGTGCCCCGGCGAGCCCGCCGACGGATGCCAGCTATGCGTGGGACTTCGGCGATGGCACATCCAGCACGGAGGCGGACCCCGTGAAGATCTACAATCGGCCGGGCACTTTCACGGTAGGGCTCACCGTGGTCACATCCGGAAGGACCAATTGGGTCGTGAAGCCGGATTTCATCACGGTGCTCTCGGTGAACACTCGACCGACACTGGACCCTATCGGAGACCTGACCGTACTGGAAGATGCGCCGGCCAAGACGATCGACCTCACGGGCATCACGACGGGCGCAACGGATGAACTCCAGAAGCTGACGGTGACGGCAGCGTCGGACAACTCCGCCCTGATCCTCCCGCCGGTGGTCGCCTACACGAGCCCGAGAGCGACGGGTACACTCAGCTTCCGACCGGTCGCCGATGCGAGCGGCATTGCCACTATCACGGTGACCGTGAAAGACGACGGAGGCACGGCCAACGGCGGGCAGGACACGATCATCCGTCAGTTCAAGGTGACGGTGACACCGGTGAACGACCCGCCGACAGTGGCGCTGACCGCTCCGCTGGAGGGTGCGGTGTTCGCTTCCGGGAACAGCATCTCGCTCACGGCGACGGCAGCGGACATCGACGGGCAGGTGGCACGGGTGGAGTTCTTCGACGGTGCCGCCAAGATCGGCGAGGACCTGAGGGCTCCGTACACCTTCACATGGACCGCTGCGTCTGTCGGCGGGCACACGTTGACGGCCAAAGCAACCGACGACGGCGGTGCGACGGCCACATCCGCGGCCATCCATGTCACGGTGACATCGGTGGCGAACACGGCCCCGACCGTGCGGCTGACCAGCCCTGGCGACGGGCAGGTCTACGTGGTCGGCAGCCCGATCTCCATCGAGGCCGAAGCAGCCGACAAAGAAGGTCCGGTGGCGAAGGTGGAGTTCTTCCGCGAAGGAGGCATCCGTCTCGGGACGGACACCGCCGCTCCGTACCAGATCCCGGTGGCGGACCTTGCCGAAGGACCGCACACGCTGACGGCCGTGGCCACCGACCCTCAAGGCCTTGCCACCACATCGGTGGCGGTGCGGATCGATGTGGTGGGTGAGCCGCGCGACGTGGCTGTCATCCGGGCCTCCGAGGACTCGGACTTCGACCGGCTGACCGAGGCGTTGACGGAGGTGCATCTGCCCGGGCAGGTCGACGGATTGACTTGGCGGAGCTTCACCCGCTCGGCGCTGAGCTTCGATGTGCTCTACCGCTACCGGCTGGTGGTCTGGGACGACCCGGCTCCCTCGCGAACGGTTGATGCCGGCGAGATCGCGCTGCTGCGCCGGCTCCACGACGTGGGCATCCCTCTCTACTTCCTGGGTCCGCGGTTGAGAGCCGCCGCCGACCCTCTGTCGCCCGACCTCCAAGCCCAGTGGCAGGACCTGGTCCATCTGCAAAAGGCGACCGGGACCGTGTCCGGCAGAAGCGTGGAACTGGTCGGCGCCGACGAGCACACCGCCATCCTCAACGGAACCTACGGAGCGGTCGGGCCGTTCCAGGTCGGTGCTGCGGTCGCGGATTCCCGGGCCACCGCCGATGCCGACCCCGTCGGGCGGCTCGGCACGGCCGACGTGCTGTTGAGCCATCCGGCGCTGACGGCGGCCGATTCTGGTATCGCGCGAAGCTTCACCCAGACGGTCCCGCTCGCAGCGGCGGGCGATGAAGCGTCGGTGACCGAAAGGAAGCTCCTCTTCAAGAACGCGGTGTGCTGGCTGCTGGATTGCATCCGGTGCGCGGTCATCAACATCGCCGTGCTGGAGGACGAGGTCCTCTACGAACCGGCACCGCCCCGGACCGGCGAACTGCTCAAGTGGACTCCCGTGATCGCGCAGACCGCCGAATGCCCGGCCACGGGCGTCAGCGCGGAGATCCGGCTGGCCGCCGGGCTCCAGTTCATCGGGGCCACCACTCCCCAGGGCGAGGTCAGCGAGACCGATGGCATCGTCACCTTCCGCTTGGGCCGGCTGAGCGTGGCAAGGCCGGTCGCGGTGGAACTCCTGCTCCGGCCCCTGGCGCCGGGTTTCCAGACCAACCACTTCGACTTCCGCGCCAACGGGCTCGATTCCAAGACCCCGAAGACCTTCTCCCAGGACATCGTGTTCGAGGTCGTCGGCGACCCGCTCCCGCTGCTCTCCATCGACCAGGTTGCGGCCGACAAGGTCCGCCTCAAGGTCGTCGCCCAGCCTGGCTCCAGCTACGTGCTCGAACGCTCGGCCGATCCCGCAGCCGCCGGTCCGCTCGGCTGGACCCCCGTCACTACCTTCGTTTTCGCACTCCCGTCGTTCATCACCACAGAGATCATCCCAGCTGGCTCCAGCTCAGCATTTTATCGCGTCAGGAAACGATAGGACAAAGTCCGGAGTGCGACCTGTCTTCGTCTGCCGAAGTGGAAACTGATCCGACCGAACGGCCGCCGATCAGTACCGAACTGCGTTCGACCGTCTGGGGGTAAAGGGCGACTTGTTCCAAGATGGGTGGTCACCAACACCACGCTCAAATGTTGGATCTGGCTGCCTCTGGTGTCTCTCGTGACTTAGCGCTCGACGAGGCTCCACCAGTCGGCCGGGGACGTTGCGGACTCATCCCTTTCTCATGCCGAATCCTGCCGAAGCGGAACCTTCAACAGGACAGCGAGTTTGCGCTGTGTCATGCCGAGCTCGATCCGGCGGACCCGCGATGCGACGCCGGGAAATCTTGAGTTCTTTGGAAACGGCTTTCGGCATCGTCTTCGGCTTATCCCGGGCTCTCGGACGCATCGGATTGAACAGCTGAGCGATACCCGACAGTGCTATCTCGCCGGGAGGGGGAGAATCGAAGCGCAGCGCTGGAGCTTCCGTGGTCGACCGACGGACGGAACAGGCCCGATGCCAGTCCGCAGACAAGGCAGCCCGGGCCGGGCATGCAGGAGATCGGGGCGTTTCGTTGCCGCTCCCCCACGACTGTCCGCCAATTCTGATCGCATCCTCCCGGAAGATCCATCCGCAGCCGGCTGTCGCCAGCAAACGATTTGCCCGTCTCCTCGCCGCGACCGACGCTGTCCTCCGATGGCTACCGCTCCGATCCAGTTCCGCCCTCGGCCCACACCGCCAACGGTCGAGCCCGCGGCGGTCGTGCGCACGGAACTGGCGGTCGATGGCATGGATTGCGGCAGCTGCGTCCAGCATGTCGTGAAGGCTCTACGCGAGGTCGATGGTGTCGCGTCGGCACAGGTGGAGCTGACGAAGGCCCGGGCCACGGTCGTGTGGAAAACCGGCGCCACGGCCGACACAGAGACGCTGGTCCGGTCGGTGAAGCGCGCCGGCTACGATGCGCGACCGGTCGCTCCGTCGGCCCCGGACGAGTTCCTCGTCGAAGGCATGACCTGCGGCAACTGCGCGCAAGCGGTGCGGAAGGCGCTCAGCGATGTCCCCGGTGTCGCCAGCGCGCAGGTCGACCTCGCGAGCGGACGCGCGAAGGTGGTCTGGTCGGACCCGGCCCGCGCGGATGCCGGAGCCGTCGTCGCCGCCGTGGCGAAAGCGGGATATCGGGCTGCGAGCGTCTCCGCGGCCGCAGCCGGCCCCGTCCTGCCGTCGTCGGCCGAGACCGCTTGGAAGCGCGCCGTGCTGCTCGGCGGACCGGTCACGCTCGCGTTCATCATCGCGGAGTGGTTCCTCGGCCTGGGCATGGACCGCACGTTCCATTGGGTCGGGTTCGCGCTCGCCCTGCCGGTGCAGATCGTGGTCGGCGCCGGGTTCTACCGCGGCGCGTGGCGACAGTTGCGAGTGCGTCAGGCGAACATGGACACGCTCGTCGCGCTCGGGTCCACCGCGGCGTTCGCGTTCAGCGTGTGGGGCGTGCTCACCGGGCAGCCCGGACATCTGTACTTCATGGAATCCGCGTCGATCCTCACGCTGGTCAGCGTCGGGCATTGGGTCGAGGCACGGATGAGCGCCAAGGCCGGCGCGTCGATGCGCTCGTTGCTCGATCTCGCGCCGAAGATGGCGCGGAAGCTCTCCGGCAGCACCGAGACCGAGGTGCCCGTCGCCGATCTGCGGTCCGGCGACCTCATCGTGCTCAAGCCCGGCGACCGCGTGCCCGTCGACGCCGAGGTCGCGAGCGGCGCGTCGGCCGTGGACGAGGCGATGCTGACCGGCGAACCGTTGCCAGTCGACAAGGCCGCGGGCGCGAAGCTGTTCGCCGGCACCATCAACCAGACCGGCCAGCTCGTCGGGCGCGTCACCGCCACCGGCGAGGCCACGGCGCTCGCCCATATCGTCGCCGCCGTGCAGCGCGCGCAGTCGAGCCGCGCGGACATCCAGCGCCTCGCCGACCGCGTCAGCTCGGTCTTCGTGCCGGTCGTGCTGCTGGTCGCGGTGGCGGCGGCCGCGTGGTGGGGTCTCGCCCCGGCATCGGCGCGGGGCATCCACGACGCGTTGGCCGCGTTCCTTTGGCACGCGCAGGTCGACGGCTCGCCGCTCGCGACGGCCGTGGGCATCGCGTGCGCGGTGCTCATCGTGGCGTGCCCGTGCGCGATGGGGCTCGCGACGCCGGCCGCGCTCATGGCGGGCGTCGACGCGGCGGCGCGGCACGGCATATTGATCCGCGACGCACAGGCGTTGGAGAAGTCCGGCGACATCACGACGCTCGTCTTCGACAAGACCGGCACGCTCACCGAAGGCCGCCCGAAGGTCGTCGCGAGCGAGGACTACCGGCCCGCGTCCGGACGAACCGTCCCGGTGGCCGAGATCGTCGCGTCGATGGCGCGACGTTCGCAGCATCCGCTCAGCCGCGGTCTCGCGGCGCTCGCGCCCGGCGACCTGCCGGTCGAGGCGTGGCAGGAGGTGCGCGGCTCCGGTGTCTCGGCGCGCTGGTGGGGACGCGGCCTGCGGGTCGGGTCGGTGGCGTGGTTCCGCGACGAAGGCGTCGACCTCGCACGGGTCCAGGCGTTCCTCGACCACTGGTTGGCGGAGGGCGCGACCGTGGCCCTGCTGGTGGCGGACCGCGAGGTGTGGGGCGCCTTCGCTCTACGCGACGAGCTGAAGCCGCAGGCCGCCGAGGTCGTGGCCCGGCTCGCGAGCGGCGGACGCCGGATCTTCCTGCTCACGGGCGACAACCGCCGGACCGCCGACGCCATCGCTCGCGAGATCGGGATCGCCGCGGCGGACGTCTTCGCCGAGGTGCATCCCGAACAAAAGGCGGAGCACATCCGGCGCCTCCAAGACGAGGGCCGGCGGGTGGCCTTCATCGGCGACGGTTTGAACGACGGTCCGGCGCTCGCGCAGGCCGATCTCGGTATCGCGGTGTCCCGTGCCACCGACGTGGCGCGCGAAGCGGCGGACATCGTGCTTCTCCGCGCGGATCTCGCCGCGATCCCCGCCGCGCTCGACCTCGCGCAAGCGACGTTGCGGGTGATCCGCCAGAACCTGTTCTGGGCCTTCTTCTACAACGCGGCCGCGATCCCGCTCGCGGCGCTCGGTTTCCTCAGCCCGGTCGTGTGCGCGCTGGCCATGGGCCTGAGCGATGTGGTGGTGATCGGGAACGCGCTGCGCTTGCGCCGACGCTGAGGCCGGTGCCCGGCGGTGGTTGTTTCGTCACGGGACCCGGGCCAACGAGCCCGGTCGTCTCCCGAGAACATCAGCGCCTCCCCGCGTCGCCCACCAACGCGGGCTTGGCGCTCCGACCGCTCAAGCCGGCTCCGCGACCAAGTCGTAATCGGTGTGGCCGACGACCTTGACCTGCGCGAACTGGCCGACCGGCAGCTTGCCCCGGATGTACACCCGGCCGTCGATGTCCGGCGCGTCGGCCTCGCCGCGAGCGACCAGGTACTTCCGCGTGCCGAGCTTCGCGTCGCCGGCCGCGCCGTCGCGCATCAGGCCGTGTTCCCACGACTGCACGCGCGCCGCCTCGACCTGCTTGGCCGTGGCCTCGCCCTCGACCAGCACCTTGAGCGTGCGACCGACGAAGGATTCCGCGACCGCGACCGCGACCTCGTGCTGCGCCGCCATCGCCTGTCCGCGGCGCTTCTGGCGCTGCTTCGGCGTGAGCTGCCCTGCCATCTTGCCCGCGATGGTCCCGTCCTCCTGCGAGTAGGCGAACACGCCGAGCCGCTCGAACTTCGTGTCGCGGATGAAATCCAGCAGCGTCCGTAGATGCGCCTCGGTCTCGCCCGGGAAACCGACGATGAAGGTCGTGCGCAAGGCGATCCCGGGGACGCCGGCGCGGATCTTCGCGATCAGTTCGCGGATGTGATCGCCGGTCGTCTCGCGGCGCATGCGGGCGAGCAGGTCGTCGTGGATGTGCTGGAGCGGCATGTCCACGTAGCGCGCCACCTTCGGGCAGTCGGCGATGGTGCGGATGAGCTCGTCGGTCCAGTGCGCCGGATGCGTGTAGAGCAGGCGGATCCAGAAATCGCCCTTGATCGCGTCCAGCTCGCGCAGCAAGGAGCTGAGCGTGGTCGCGTCCGCCGCCAGCGCCTTGGTGGCCGCGGTGAACTTCTCCGGCGACGCGATGGCGCGGGAATGTCCCGGGCGCAGGTCGAGCCCGTAATAGGTGGAGTCCTGAGAGATCAGGTTCAGCTCCTTGACGCCGTCCTTGATCAACGCCTTGGCCTCGGCGACGACGTCGGCCTGGGTGCGGCTGCGGTGCGAGCCGCGCATGCGCGGGATGATGCAGAAGCTGCACGGATGGTTGCAGCCCTCGGCGATCTTCACGTAGGCGAAATGTTTCGGCGTGAGCCGGAACCGCGGCGTCTCGAACTGCGGGATGTACAGCGGGCGCGACGTGACATCGACGAGGGGCTTCGCCGGCGCGGCCTTGGGCTCGATGACCTTCTTGGTCTTGCCCGGTTTCCCGCCCGTTCCGGACGACGGCCCGTGGCCGTGGTCATGGTCATGGTCATGCTGCGCCTTCGCTCCATCGAGCTCGGCGAGCTTGGCCTTGAGCGCGGCCTTGGCGGCGGACGTGACGGCCTTGGGGTCCTGGAGCTTGAGCGCCCGGCTGGCGATGGCCTGCTCGACCAGCTGGCCGACCTGCTCGACCTGGTCGATGCCCATGAAGACATCCACCTCGGGCATCAGCTTAGGCAGCTCCTCGCGGAACCGCTGCGGCATGCAGCCGGAGACGATCACCGCTTGGCCCGGCCGCGTCTTCTCGCGGAACTCGGTCGACTCGAAGATGGTGTCGACGCTCTCCTCCTGCGCCGCATCGATGAAGGAGCAGGTGTTGACGATGACGGCGTCCGCCTCGGCCGGATCGTTCACGATCTCGACGCCGCCCTTGAGCAACGACCCGAGCATGATCTCGGCATCGACGAGGTTCTTGGCGCAGCCCAACGAGATGAGTCCCACGGTGCGGCGGCGGGTCGGTGGCGCAGGAGCGACAGGTGCGGCGGTCTTTTTCTTCACGGTCACAGGACGGGCAAGCTAGCGGATCGGCAGCCCGCCGCGCAACGACGGCGAAACCGGGGAAGGCCGGGCGGGCGCCTCTCGACATCGTGGCCGCACGTGTGGTCAAGGTGCTGCCGTGCGTCTCGCCGGCAAAGGGTGCGGAAGGAGACGCGCGGGGGGGATTTTCCCGGGCGCCGGCTTCGGCGAGCCGCTGCCAGCAAGATGCTGGCAGCACGCTCGCCCTGGCCTCTCGTCACCCCGTTGAAGAGATGGGCCGCTCTCAGCGGCCCGGATCAGAATCGCGTTGTCCCGTCCACGGTGCATCGGCACGCTCCGCGCTTCGTATGCAACAGGTCACATTCGGGCTCATCGGAGGCGGCACCGTGGGCGGCGGCGTCCACCAGGCTCTGCAGCGCAACGGCGCGCTCATGGCCTCGCGGCTCGGCATCGGGTTGACCGTCGCCAAGGTCGCCGTCCGCGACCTCAAGAAGGCTCGCGCCGCCGCGATCCCAGCCGGTCTGCTGACCGACGATTGGCGCGGCGTCGTCCAGGACCCCGCGGTGCAGGTGATCGTCGAGTTGATGGGCGGGACGACCACCGCGAAGGACGTCGTGCTCGCCGCGCTGCGCTTGGGCAAACCGGTGGTGACCGCGAACAAGGCCCTGCTCTCGACGCACGGACCGGAGCTGTTCGCCGCCGCGGCCAAGCATGGAGCGAACCTCTACTACGAGGCGTCGGTCGCCGGCGGCATCCCGGTCATCAAGGTCCTGCGCGAATCGCTGGTCGGGAACCGGTTGATCTCCGTCCACGGCATCGTCAACGGCACCTGCAACTACATCCTCACCCGGATGAAGCTGGAGGGCGCGGAGTTCGCCGACGTTCTCGCCGACGCCCAGCGCCTCGGCTACGCGGAGGCCGAGCCCTCGCTCGACATCGACGGCCACGACGCCGCGCACAAGACGGGCATCCTCGCCTCGTTGGCGCACGGCTTCTGGGTGAAGCCCGGCCAGATCCACACGGAGGGCATCCGCGGCATCAGCAAGCTGGACATCCAGTTCGCCGCGAGGCTCGGCTACACCATCAAGCTGCTCGGGGTGGTTAAGTCCGAGGTCCAAGGTCCAAGGTCCAAGGTCCAAGGCCGCTCATCCCGATCCGCGGCCCGCCATCCGCGGTCCGCGATCCAGGTCGCCGTGTATCCCGCGCTCGTGCCGGACACCCATGTGCTCGCCTCGGTGAACCATGCGTTCAACGCCATCTCCGTCCGCGGCGATGTCGTGGGCGACACGCTCTTCTACGGCCGCGGCGCCGGCGCCGAGCCGACCGCGAGCGCCGTCCTCAGCGACCTCGCCGACGCCGCGCTCGACCTCAAGCACGGTTCGCACAACCGCGTCCCCTGCTTCGTCGCCCATTCCGGCGACGGCTGCGTGGTGCCGATGGACGACGTGGTCTCCCGCTACTACGTGCGCCTCACGGTCGCGGACCGGCCCGGCGTCTTCGCCCGCATCGCCAACCTGCTCGCCAAGGCCCGCATCGGCATCTCGTCCATCATCCAGCCCGAAGGCCATGCCGGCGAGACCGTGCCGGTGATCCTGATGATCCACGACGCCCCGAACGCCGCGATGAAGCGTGCCCTCGCGCAGATCGCGAAGCTCAGCGCCGTGAAGGACGCGCCGGTGATGATCCGGGTCGAGCCGTTCGAGTGAACCGAGGGCTCATGGGGCGCGCAGGCGGAAGAAGACCGCGCCTCCCGCCGTCGGCGTGGCGAAACGCCGCCCCGCTGGAGCCGGGAAGACCGGTCGCCAATCCGGCGCTCCACCGAGCGCGGACGCCGTCTCCAGCACGAGCGCTTCTCCGGCGTCCGACCAGGTCAGGACCACGGCATCGCCCTCGATCGCGATGGAGACAGCCACGTCGCCCGGCATGACGAAGACCGCGACCTGAGCGACCTCCGCGACCAGCGAGAAGCCTCCGCCCTGCGCCGCGATCGGCGTGTCGCCGACGCGCTCGACCACCATCGTGAACCCCTCTCCCGTCATCGGCGGAAGGACCGGTCCGACGCCTAGGTCGACCAAGGTGAACCCGCCCTGCGCCCGCGCCATCACCGGGAGCGAGAGGGCGAGCAGCAGGGCGAAGCCCCGGAGACGCGCGATGGCCGTGTTCATGGGGTGACGACGAGCGCGTTGAAGACGGCCAGTTGGCTGATGGTCGGTTGGCCGATGCCCGGCGGGACCGGTGTGATGTCGACCACCCAGCGCCCGCGCATCGCCGCCGGACCGGTGTCGGTCGACGGGACATAGCGAAGGAAGTCCCCCCGCATCACGTCGGAGTTGCGTTGCATCAGCTTATAGGCCCCGGCGTTCACCGGCGTGAGCATCAGGAGCGCGTCCGGCCGTTCGTTGAGCGACGGATGGTCGATCACCGCGAGCAAGGTCGGGAAGCTGCCCGGGACATTGCCGCTGACGACCGTCAACCGGTCCGGGAGCAACCGGAACGCCGCGGTCGGCGTGTTGTCGCCGGCCCCGGACACATTGACCGCCCCGGTGACCCGGACGCCACCGTTCGCCTCCAGCGTGCTGGAGACCTTGACCTTGCCGGCGAAATCACCCGCGTAGCCGCTCCCGTTCAGTTGGATGGCTTGGAGCGCCGCGCCCTGCGCGCTGCTGCTCGTGGCCCGCACGCCCACACGGCCCGTGGCCGAGACACCCACGCCGCCCTGCTGGTCCTCCGACACGGCGGACACCGCCACGCCCTGTGCGACGGTCGCCGACACCGCCCCACCGGTTCCGCCTTGTCCACCGCCCTGACCAAGTTGATCCGCGTAAGCCACCGGCCGGCCGTTCACGCTCAGGCCGGCCGCGCCGGTGCTGATCCGGACGCCGTCCGTGCCAAGGACCAGGCGATCCGCGCCGCCTCCGAAGAACCGCAGCGAGCCGTCCGGACCGGCGGCGATGTCCCACGCCTGCTTCCCGGTCTCCAGACGGAGGCGGGCGAAGTCCTGCGGATTCTGTTGGGTCGCTCGGATCTGCGGCAGATCGAACCCGCCGCGCCCGCGCACATGGAACTGCCCGAACGGCCGGTCGCTACCCACGCCCACCTCGCCGTTGGGGGTGATGATGAAGCGGTTCGCGCCCGCATCCACGGTGTTGGCCGGGCTTTGGCCGGGCACGTAGAAACTGAACGAACCGTCAGGTCCGCCAGCGCCGAACGTCCAGAAGCTGCGCGGCGTGTTCGCCATGATCCGCACGTAGTCGTCGGGATTGGTCTGCTCGATACGGACCTGTGGCTCGGCTTGTCCGCCGCCGGTCGAGACCACGATCGGGCCGGTGCCGGACTGTCCGCCTCCGCCTCCGGAAGCGGTGCCCGTGGCGACCTTCTGGCCGTCCACGAACAGGCCCTTGCCGCCGGTGGTGAAGTTCACGCCGCCGCCGGCGGTGACACTGAACGACTGCCCGAAGTTGAAATTGGCGCTCTTGCCCGAAGCCCTCAGCGCGGCGTCACCGGCATCGAGAGTGATGTCGCCCGCCCCCACGTCCGTGCCAGCGGTCACGAACCGGAAACCGCCATAGGCGCGGGCGGCGAACTCGCCGTCCCGTTCGCTGATGAAAGGCACGCTGTCGCTCCGGCCCGGCCAGGCGTTCCAGACGAACGACCCGTTGTGCGTCGCGCTGGCGCGGGTGCCGGCCGCGAGGCTGTGCATGCCGGCCGCGAGGTTCAAGCTGCCGCCCAGCACCGTCGCATAGCCCTGAGTTCCCTCGATCCGATTCTCCTGGCCGCCAAGGATGGCCGATGCCTGGGAGGCGACCACGTTGCCAAGGCCGCCGGCGACCACCGAACCGAACGAATCAACCACACGGTTCGCATCGCCGCCGCCGATCGTGCTGTGGGCGGAGTTCAGCAGCCGGTTCCCGCCGCCGCCGCTGATCGTGCCGTCGGCCGAGTTCTCGACCGCGTTGTTGACGCCGCCTCCCACGACAGACTGGGGGGCCAGGACCGAATTGCCGCTTCCACCACCGATCACTGAATGGGCGCCCTCGGCACGATTGCCGCTGCCGCCCGCCACTGTCGCATCCTGCACCGCAAAGTTGGAGGCGCCGCCGCCGATGGTTGCGAAGCTACCGCCCGTCACGTTTTGGTAGCCGCCTGCGATGGTCGCGCTGTTCCCGTTGGTCATGACATGGGAGTACCCGCCCCCGAGGGTGGCGTAGGCCGCATCGGGGCCGACCTGCTGGTTGTAGCCGCCGCCCAGGAAGGACCAGCTCGACCGCTCGTAGATGCGGTTCAACTGGCCGCCGCCCACGACCGAGTAGGAGTTGTCGTCGCTGATCTTGTTCACCGACCCGCCGCCGATCACCCCGTGGGTGGCGCTGCCGCCGAACAGGTTGTCGTTGTCCGCACCGAGGAAATTGCCGCGCGGCAACGGTGGGCTGCCGCCGCCGCCACCGGTCGCGGTGGCGTCGATGGTGATGGTGTTCCCGGAGGCGCGGAGCGACACGCCGGTGCCGGCGGCCAGCGTCACCTCGTCGCGCAGGCCGTTGAGCGAACGGACCACGGTGAGCGGGGCGATCTTCGGCGCGGTGATGGCCAAGTTCGCCAAGGCGCGGTTGTCGATCGCGCCGGCCGTGATCTTTTCGGCCGTGATGATGCCCGGCGCGAGCGCGCGGGCATCCACGCCGCCCTCGGTCACCGAGCCGGCCACGACCGCGTGCTCCGCGGAGAAGGCCGTGCCGGCGCGCGGGACGGCGGTGAGCTGCTGCCGCGGAGAGAGCGGCACGAACTCGGCCGTGCCCTTCTTCCGCACGGAGATCTCCAGCCAACCGCCCTCGACCGAACGCCAATTCTGCTGGAGCGACGTGCGGAAGGTGTTATCGAGAATGGCGCGGTCGCCGATGGTCGGGATGACGGTGTTGTCGAGGATGCTCACCGCTTGGTCCGGCGGGAAAACTGTGTTGTCGAGGATGCTTTTCTCGCCACCGAACCGGCGCAGGTCGAGCGCGGTCTGCCAGTTGCCGGCGGTGATGTTCGCCGTCGTGACGATGGTCTGGGTCTTGGCGACCGGGGTGTTCCCGGTGGCGTCGGTGAACAGCCGGTAACGGAACTCGTGCTCGCCGGTGGCCGGTAGCGTGCCGCTGTTCAGCTTGCCGTTGAGGTTCACCGAGGACGAAGGCGGTGGTACCGGCGCGGCGGATAGCGGTTGGGCGACCGGCATCAGCGCCAAGGCCAAGGCCGCAGCGGTGGCGGGAAGAAATCGTGATGGCTTCATGACACAGACGGATAACCCGGACGTGGCAGCGTTCTTTCAGCGAAATGGGAATCTTTCCGCACAACCCGCTGCCGCTTCACTCGGTCGTGACCGCCACGAGGAACGGCAGCCTCCCCTGCCCCTCCGTCTCCAAGGTCAGCGAGACCACCGGGACGTCGGGCCGCGGGTTGTCCCAGGCGAAGTGGAACAGACCGATGTCCCGGCCGAGCCCTTTCGCGACGGGATTGCTGCCGGTCCAGACCGGTGCGGGCTTCGCCGGGACCTTCGGGTCGATCCACCAGTCCCGGATGTTCTCGCCATGCCGGAGCGGCACCACCTCCTTGGTGCCGTCAGCGTAGCGCACCGTGTACCGGCCGATCTCCCCGAGCAGCGGACCGTCCCAAGCGCTCGCGTGGAGAAAGTGCAGCCGACGGCAGACGCGGTTCACCGGGAGCCCCTCCACGCGGCGTGGAAGCTCCGGGACCATCTGGCCGCCCAACTGGATGACGCCGCGGATGTCGAAGCGGATGTCGCCGACGATGAGCGGGCCGGGCACCAGGCCATCGAGCTGGTTGCGCGGCCCTCCGGAGGAGAAGTTCGCGAGCCTATGAGTGAGATGGCCGGACAGATCCAGCGGTCCGGTCCGGCCCGTGAAGGGCGGCGCGGATTCCTCCTTCAGCGAAGCGAACGTCACCGGCCCGACGGCCCGCGGCGCCTGTGCCACCGGCGCGGGCCAGTCGAGACCCATCCCACGCAGGCCGGCGCGCACCTCGGCCAGGTCCCAGAGCACGGCCGTATGGTTGCCGGTCGCGACGGCGAGGTGCTGTCCGTCCGGGCTGAAGCGCAGCGCGACCACTTCGCCGCGCTCGGAGTTTTCGAGCCGGCACCACACCTCGCCGCTGTCGGCATCCAGCAGGCCCACTTGCTGCGCATCCAGCGTCGCGGCCAAGGTCCGGCCGTCCGGAGAGACCGTCAGCGGGCCGGACGCCGTCGCGGAACCGAGCCGCGGCACCGCCCATCGCGGCGGCCCGCCGGCACACGGTTCGCGGCGCAGCTCGGTCGCGGTGGCCACCACCAGGTCGGTCCCGTCACGGAGAAAGATCCCGTGTCCGTTGGGTCCGGTCACAAGGCGCCGCACAAGCCGGACATCCGGGGCGGACAACAGCAGCAGGTCCTCGGCATGGCGATCGCCCGCCAGCAACCAGCGCCCGTCGGGGCTCGCCCGCAGGCGGGTGGTGTCGTCCGGGAGCGTGCCCACGGACCGTTCCCCGCCGGACGAGACGCGGAGCAGCTCGCGTCCTCGCGCGCTGAGAATCTCGGTTCCCGTCGCCGCGGCGAGCGGAAGTTCCCGCCCGGCCGCGCCCAAAGGCTGCGCCTCGCCCACCGACAGACGACGTGCGGCCCCGTCCCAACGCAGCGGGACACGCACGATCTTCTCCATCGTGCTGGCCCACAACCCCTCGCCGCCGGGCTCCGTCTCCAGCCAACGGGTCCAGCCCAGCGGGAGCAGACGCGGTTCGCCACCGGCCACCGGCCACAGGCGGATCCCGTCGTAGCTGGCCACGGCCAAGACCTCGCCTTCCGCCAAGAAGGCAAGATCCCAAGTTCCCTTGTTCGCGGCCAGCGCGCGGAGCGGCACCGGTTCGGACAACACCCGCGCACCGTCCGGCAACGCGGACTCCCATTCGATCAACTCGTACCGCCCGTTGCCTTGCTCCAGCACCCCGCCCAGACGACCGTCGGACCTCCAGCGGAACTCCGTGGCGGTCCGGTTGATCCGGAGCATCTGTCTTCCCGTCTCCAATTCCCAAAGCCGCGTCGTGCCGTCCCAACTCGCGGACAAAGCATACGGCCGGGTCGGGTGCATCGCCCCGCCCACGATCTCCGCCTGATGCCCTTCAAGCCGGATGGCCCGCGGATCAGGTCCGCCGAGCCGGAACGAATAGCCGCGGAAATCATCGCCCGCCAACACCAGGCCGCCGCTGTCCGGCGTCCAGAGCAGCCCGATCGGGCAGACCGGCGGCGGCAACCGCAGGGTCTGGCGCGACCCTCCGCCCGCATCGGACAGCAGCACTTCGCAGCGCGACGGGCTGTAGGAGGCCACTCGTCGGCCATCGGGGCTGAACCAAAACGCGCCGTCCGCAAAGCCGCGATCGAGGCGCGGTCCCGCCGAACCGTCGGCCAGCCGCACCAGTTGCAGCACCCCGTCCGCCAGTTGGAGCACGACCGATTCGCCATCGGGCGTGAGGTCCACGGCGGAGACTCCGGACACGGCCCGTTGGAAAAGTAGGCGGCCGGTGGCCGTGTCCCACACGTAAGCCATGTCGGCCCTGAGCGCGCCCACGCGGCGTCCGTCCGCGCTGAACGGCCAGACGAGCAACCCCTCGGCCCGTGATCCTTCCAGCACGACGATCTCGCGGTCATCCGACCACGCGTGGATGCCCACCGAACCGTCGGCCTTCGCCCGGGTGTAGCGGTCGAAACCCGCATCCGCCGTGCACCATCGCCCGGGCGGCCCGACGACCGGGGACCGGCGACGCTCGCGCAGGTCCGGCAGCGCGCGGGCGGCGATGGCCTCGGTGCGGAGTTCGGCGAGGTTGGTGGAGACGGAGGCGGCCTCGCGGATGAGCTCCAGCGCGTGGAACCGTTGTCCTGCGAGGCCGGAACGTCGTTCCAACCCGGCCTGCGCGAGCTGCGCTTCGGACAACCGTTGACGGGCCACATGCTCGGCTTGCTCCGCCCGCTGCCGCAGCCCGTCGGCCTTCGCCGCGTTCGCCCGCTCCAGACGCGCACGATAGGCGGCGGACAGTCCGAAGGCGCCCAACAAGAGCATCGCCGACACCGCGGCCATCCCGGTCCGCCGCAGTGTCCGCAACCGACGCTCCAGCTTCCGGGCCCGCCGGACCGATTGACCGCTCTGCAGAAGGGCCAGATCCGCTTGGAGTTCGGCCGCCGTACGGTAGCGACGACCGAGGTCGCTGTCGCAGGCCCGCAGCACCACCTCATGAAGTTCCAGCGCATCGTGCGGCACGTCTCCGGTCAACCAATCCGGAGGCGGGTTTGGGAATTCATCGGGAGGCAGCCCGGTCACCGCCTCGTAGAGCACCTTGCCCAGCGCGAAAAGATCAGCGGACGGCGCTCCCGGTCCCTCCGGCGGGATGTAGCCCTCGGTGCCGACAAAGGTCCGCGACTCGCTGATATCTCCCACCAGCCCGAGGTCGGCGAGTTTCGCCCGGCCACGGACGAAGACGATGTTGGCCGGCTTGACATCGCGATGGACCAACCCGTTGCGATGGAGATGCGCCAATCCAGCCGTCAGCGCCAACCCGACCCCGATGACCTGATCCACCGGCAGCCGCCCGCGACGCTCCAGGTCCGAGCGGAGCGTGCGCGGGGTGTAGCTTTCCGGATCAAGAACCGCCCCGCCCCGCCCCGGTTCCTGGGCCTCGCCCTCGCCTCGCGCGGTGGGGACATCCACCTTGGAGGCTTGGTTCTCGCCTGCGACGGGGTCGGCGAGCTCCATCACGTAGTAGAAACAACCGGCCGCCGGATCTCTTCCGACATGCAGGACCGGCACGAGCCCTTCGGCACCGCGGGAGATCGGCTCGTAACGGCGGATGCCGTTGAACTCGCGGTCGAAAGGTCGCTCTGACAAGAACCGGTCCCGTCGGACGACCTTCACCGCCCGCCAAGCCCCCATGACATTCCGGGCCATCCAGACCTCGCCGTAGCTGCCTTGGCCGACCCGCTTCGACAGCACATGGTCGGGAACGTCCACGCCCGGGCCTTCGTTGGAAGTCTGGTCTCTCAAGCGGCAGATTCCTCTAAGTTGCCGTCAAAGGCGGCGCCGGGAACTAGAAATCCGCCTCCTCCGAACGGAGTTTGGCGACTTCCGCTTTCACCAGACGACCGACCCGATGCCTGGCGAGATAGATCTGGGCGACGTTGGCATCGTAACGCTCACGGATGGTCGCCAAGGGCACCTGCTTGATCACGGTCAGGCTGAACAAGAGGAACTGCCTGGGGCTCACCTTTGTCTGGACGCGCCGCAAGGCTGCGTCGAGCAGGTTGCGCTCCCATTCCGCCTGCCATAGGGCGTCGAACTCCGGAGGCGCTTCTCGATCGATGCCCTCTCCAGACTGGTGAACTTCGGCGTTACCGGCCACAGCAGCGGCGGGATGGCGCCGGGCCTTCCGCCAATGCCGCGACAAACGCCCTCGGATGACCGTATGGAGCCAAGCTTTGAACGACCCGCGGCCCGGGTCGTAACGGAACCCCGGCATCTGTTGGGCGACCACCACCATGGTCTCCTGCACCAAGTCCTGGGCCTCGGCATCGCTCAACCCGGCCTTCCGCGCCACAGCGTAGATCAGCCGCCAATAGGTCTCGAAGAACTCCTGCCAACCCTCTTGGTCACCCAGGTCCTTGAGCCGGCTCAACAGGCTTTGCCTGGTCGCGAAAGGATCATCAGAAGGAGGTGGCGTCATCATGGTCCGCGGATGGATAATCCACCTGCCGGCCAAATCTTTCAACCGACTGGAGAAATCGGTCGCCGCCCACCAATGCCCCCTCCGGAGGCACCCGCTGCGTCCACGGCCACCCGCGTCCAAAGTCCGCCACCCTCCGGCTGACCAGCGACAATAAAAAGGCGTCCCTGCATGAGCCGGGACGCCTTCTTTGACACGAGCCGCTTGAGCCCGCGAAACCTTTACTTTGACGCTTCAGTCGTCGCGACGACGGGCGCCGCTTCCGTGGACGGCTGCTCGACCCACTCTAGGATAGCCATGTGGGCGACGTCGCCTCGGCGTTGGCCGAGCTTGACGATGCGGGTGTAGCCGCCGGAGCGCTCCTTGAAGAGCGGGGCGATCTTGTCGAACAAGATGTGGACGACGTCCTCGTTCTCGCGGAACAGCTCGCGCGCCACCTTGCCCGGGTACTTCTTGGTCCCCTTGAACTGGGTGCGCGGCTGCTGCCGGAGCTTAGCTGCGGCAAGACGGCGGTAGTGGACGTTCTGGGCGGTCGCCAGAGCCTTCTGCTTGTCGTCGCCCCCGGCGGCGAGATCGGCGATGGCCACCTGGGCATGCTTGCCCAAGGTCAGAAGCTTCTCGGCGACCGGGCGGGCTGCCTTGGCTTTCGCAAGCGTCGTGGTGATGCGCTTATGCTTGATGAGGCTGCAGATCATGTTGGCCAACATCGCGTTGCGATGTGAGCCGGTGCGGCCGAGTTTGGCGGTTCGACGAAGGTGGCGCATGGTACGTCAGATGGTTTTGGGTTCCACCGACGGCTCCAATAGAGCGGCGTCGATGTTCATTCCGAGAGACAGGCCGAGACCGGTGAGCTTCTCTTTGATCTCGTTCAAGGACTTTTTGCCGAAGTTACGGTACTTCAGCATCTCCGCCTCGGACTTCATGGCCAACTGGCCGACCGAGGTGATGTTGGCGTTGTTGAGGCAGTTCGCCGCGCGGACCGACAGCTCGATCTCGTTGACGCTCATGTTGAGCAGCTTCCGGAGCTTCGACTTCTCATCGTCCTGGGGCTTCTGCTCCTCCTCGAACTCGACAGCATTCTTGTCGTAGCCGACGAACACATCGAGGTGATGTTGGAGGATCGCCGAGGCCTGGGTCAGAGCGTCATCCGGGGAGATGCGTCCGTCGGTCCAGATCTCGATCAAAAGCTTGTCGTAGTCGGTCCGTTGACCGACACGGGCCGCCTCGACCGCGTAGCGGACACGGGTCACCGGCGAGAACAGCGAATCGATCGCGATCACACCGATGGACTGGTCGACCTTCTTGTTCTCGTCCCAAGGACAGAAGCCACGGCCGACCTTGACCTCGATCTCCATCTCGAACTTCTTTTTCCGGTCGAGCGTGCAGATCGGCTGGGTCGGGTTGACCACTTCGATATTCTGCTTGAGCTGGATGTCTCCCGCGGTGACGACGCCCTCCTTGTTGGCGGTCAACAACAGGGTCACCGGCTCGCGGGAAGTCGACTTGAACTTGATCTTCTTCAGGTTCAGCACGATGTCGGTGACATCCTCGACGACGCCGTCGACGGTCGTGAACTCATGCATCGCACCGTCGACCTTGACGGACGTGATGGCGCTTCCTTCCAACGAGCTCAGCAGGACCCGTCGGAGCGAGTTGCCGATGGTGTGCCCGAAGCCCGTCTCGAAAGGCTCCGCGACGAACTTGGCATAGGTGTCCGACGCGCTCGACTCATCCTTGGTCAAACGCTTCGGCATCTCAAAACGGCCTAGACGAACTGGCATATTTTATCTTGGTGCAATTTTAAACTGGGCCGGACCGTCTCTGATGCTCCCACGGCAACAGCCCCATATAATTGCTTTTGTCCCCCCGGTTTGAGGAGAGGACGGGTTAACGGGAGTAGAATTCGACGACCGCCTGTTCGTTGGCGATCGGGTTGATCTCGTCGCGGGACGGGATGCGCAGCAGGACGCCCTTCAAAGCGGCCTTGTCGACCGACAGCCAATCCGGAACCACGCGGCTGGTGGAGCCCTCGACGTTCTTGCTCGCCAGCTGCTTGCTGACGGTGTGGTCGCGGACCTCGATGATGTCGTTCACCTTCACCGCGTAGCTCGAGATGCTGACCTTGCGGCCGTTCACCTTGACGTGCCCGTGGCCGACCAGCTGACGCGCAGCAGGACGGGTCAGGGCGAAACCTGCGTGGTACACCAAGTTGTCGAGCCGGCACTCCAGGATCTGGAGCATCTTCTCGCCGGTGACACCGCGCATGCGCAACGCCTTCTCATAGACATTGCGGAACTGGCGCTCCTGGAGGCCGTAAAAATAACGGAACTTCTGCTTCTCCAGAAGGCCTAGGGCGTAGTCGCTGAACTTGCGCCGGGACTTGGGCCCGTGGACGCCCGGGCCGTAGTTGCGGCGTTCAAGGTACTTCGACGGACCGAAGATGGGGATGCCGAAACGGCGGCTGATGCGGGTACGGGGGCCGGTATAACGAGCCATAAGACGTGCGGATTATCGATTGCGGTGGAGCGAAGACTAGACGCGGCGCTTCTTGCGCGGACGGCAGCCGTTATGCGGGACCGGTGTGACGTCCTTGATCGCAGAAATCTCGAGACCGATGGCCTGCAGGGCGCGGATCGCGGATTCACGACCGGAACCCGGGCCATTGACCCTGACTTCGACCTCGCGCATCCCATGGGACATCGCCTGACGGGCAGCGTCCTGAGCTGCCTGCTGTGCGGCGAAAGCGGTGCTCTTCCGTGAGCCTTTGAAGCCGACACGACCGGCGGTGCTCCAGCCGATCACGTTGCCCTGCATGTCCGTGATGGACACCTGGGTGTTGTTGAAGGTGGCCAACACGTTCGCGATGCCGACCGATATGTTCTTTGCGCCCTTGACCCTGACGATCTTCTTGGCGTTGGGATCATCACCGAGGAGTTCCGCCGCTGTGGGCGTGGCAACCGTCGGAGGGACAGGAGCTGCAGCAGGACCCGCGGCGACCGGCGCCGTGGTCTCTTCCGCTGCGCCAGCCGTTTTCTTGGCGGGCTTCACCGCAGGAACCGCCGCGGCGTCGACGCCGTCCTTCTTCGCAGGAGCCTTCTTGGGCTTAATCTCGTCAGCCATAATCGTTCGTCAGATAAGTTTACTTGCCGGCCGCCTTGGCCGCCATCGCACGTTGCACGCCGACGGTCTTCCGCGGGCCCTTGCGGGTCCGAGAGTTCGTCTGGGTGCGTTGCCCGCGCACCGGAAGGCTGCGGAGATGACGCAGCCCGCGATAGCACTTGATTGCCTGCAACCGCTTGAGGTTGATGCCGAGCTCCCTGCGCAAATCGCCCTCGACGACATATTTGCCGTCTTGGATGGCGTTCACGATCAGCGACATCTGCTGCTCGGTCAACGTCTTGGCACGGGTCGCGGGATCGATCCCGGCCTTGGCCAAGATGACCTTGGCGTTCACCGGACCGATGCCGTAGATGTAGCGGAGGGAGATGTCCACCCGCTTGTCACCCGGAATATCAACACCTAGAATACGTGGCATAGCTCAAATGGTTCAGCCTTGGCGCTGCTTGTGGCGCGCGTTGGAGCAGATCACACGGATGATGCCCTTTCGGCGCACAATCTTGCAATTCTCACAAAGTTTTTTTACTGATGCTCTGACTTTCATCTTAAATTCTTTCCCCCGACCATCTCAATACAACGGCGGCAATCCGTCCTTCGTCAGGATCTCCGCTTCCCCGTCGGTCACCAGCACTGTGTGCTCGAAGTGGGCCGACAACTGCCGGTCCTTCGTCACCACCGTCCACCGGTCGCCCAACACCTCCACCGCCGCACCGCCCGCGTTCACCATCGGTTCGATGGCGATCGTCATGCCGGCCCGGAGCCGCACATCGTTCCGCAGATCCACATAGTTCGGCACTTGTGGTTCTTCGTGGACCGACCGGCCGACTCCGTGCCCGACGAACTCTCGGACAACGCTGAACCCGGCCGACTCGACCCGCCTCTGGACCGCCCGCGAGACATCGCTCACCCGGCTACCCGCTCGCGCCGCAGAAATACCGTCATAGAGCGCTTGCGTCGTCACGTCCATGAGTTTCTGCCCTGCCGGCAGACATCCTCCGACCGCCACCGACATCGCTACATCCCCAACGAAACCCTTGTACCGGACCCCGATGTCGAGTTTGACGAGGTCCCCGAACTGTAGCCTACGGCTGCTGCCGATTCCGTGGACCACTGCTTCGTTCACCGAGATACAGCATTGCCCAGGAAACCCCCGATACCCTAAGAATGCGCTCACCGCCCCTTCGGCCTTGATCAAGGCACCGACTTTGGCATCGACTTCCAAGGTCGTCAGGCCTGGCTCCAAGAGCGCTGTGGCCGACCTCAGCACCACCGCCGCCAGCCTTCCAGCTTCGCGCATGGCGGCGATCTCTGAAAGGTTCTTGGTGGTTACGCCCCCCATGGTCACCCCGCTTTGGTCGTCGAACGGATATGCCCGAGGCCGATCCAAAGGCGCGTCCCGACCCGATAGATTAAAAGAACAGACACTAGCGGACCTCAGCCCATCCGGCCTTTGACGCGACCCTTTTTCAAGAACCCGTCATAGTGCCGCATCAAGAGATACGATTCCATCTGCCGCATCGTGTCCAAAAGGACGCCGACCGTGATCAGCATGGAGGTGCCACCGAAAAACTGTGCGACGTTGTAGTCGATGCCCAGGTACTTGGACATCAGGGTCGGTATGGTCGCTATGATGACCAAGAAGACCGCTCCAGCCAACGTGATCCGGCTCATCGTCCGGTGGAGGAAGTCGCTGGTCTGGTTGCCTGGACGGACGCCGGGGATGTATCCGCCATGCTTCTTCAGGTCGTCGGAGACCTGCAGCTCGTTGAACTGGGTGGCCACCCAGAAATATGAGAAGAACAAGATCATCAACGCGAACAAGAACAGATACAGCCACCCATGTTCCGACAACGAGACACCCAAAGCGGTCAAGAAACTAATCTTGTATAGCTCACCGAGCTTCGTGAAAATCATGCTCGGGAACATCAAGATTGCTTGGGCGAAAATCACCGGCATGACCCCGGCGTAATTGACGCGGAGCGGCATGAACGAGGTCCCGCCCGAGAAAACCTTCCGGCCGACGGCCCGCTGGGCATACTGGACGGGTATCTTCCGCTGGGCCTGGGTGATCGCGATGACACCCGCAACCACGACCCCGAGACACGCCACCAAGAGGAACGCGGTCGGCCACCGGGCGGCCTGCTCGACGCCCTCCGGTGGGAAGAACATCACTTGGAGCGACTTCAGAGCAAGCGGGAGACGGGCCAAGATGCCGATCGTGATGATCAACGAGACACCGTTGCCGACGCCACGCTCCGTGATCTGCTCGCCAAGCCACATCAACAGCATGGTCCCGGTGGTGAGCACCACCACAGTCTGGACACGATACCACCATATGTTGGCATCAGGCGGTATCAAAGTGCCGGTGAAACCGGAGAACGTTTTGTCGGGATGTTCCCACCCCAACGTCATGACCAAGCCTTGCCCAAGGCAAAGCAGCACGGTGAGATAGCGCCCGTAGGCGATGATCTTGGCACGGCCACCCTCTTCACGGGCCAACTTGCTCAACACCGGGACGACCGCCGTCAACAACTGGATGATGATGGTCGCGCTGATGTAGGGCATGATGCCCAATGCGCCGATAGCGCACCTCTCCAAGGCGCCTCCGGTGAACAAGCTGTAGAGGCCGACCACGGAGTTCCCTCCCGCTGATTTCGACTGGCTTTCAAAGAAGGCCGACAGCGCATTGCCATCCAACCCGGGTATGGGCGTCATGGCGATCAGCCGGCAGACACCGAGGACCAAAGCCGTGAAGATGATCCTTGAGCGGAGCTCAGGAATCTTGAAGCAATTGGCGAATGTCTGTAATAGCTGGCCGAACATGATGCTCCAGAATTGTACCGATTC
>JBBRQL010000023.1:0-30376 GCA_038226425.1 Verrucomicrobiota bacterium | reverse complement strand
GACCGTCGCCTCGCCGACCCGCCGGGGGAACCGCACCGATTTCTCGATGATGGCCACGCGAAGCCCGGGCCGGGCCCGCAGCAGCAGGATCGCCGTCGACGCTCCCGCGAGCGAACCGCCGCAGATGACGACATCGTGGTCGCCGGAAGGAGATGCCTGCACTTCCGGATCTTGCCGCGGAATTTCCCGTGAAGCAACCGCAGCCCGGGCCGGTCCGAGGCGGGCGCTTGCGCACCGCGCCGTCATCGTGCGACAAACCGCCTGCCACCTATGAACCGCAGAGATTTCATCGCCACCACGACGCTCGCCGCCGCCGGGCTCGCCGCCACCCAGCTTCCCGCCCGCGCCGCCGCCGCGCCGTTGACCGATGCCAAGGGCGCCCGCATCAAGCTCGGTATGGACAACTTCGCGGTCCGCGCCTGCGGTTGGAAAGGCAGCGAACTCGTCGACTACGCCGCCGGCCTCAAGCTCGACACGCTCTTCATCACCGATCTGCCCGGCCTCGGCTCGCTCGAGACCGCGCCCGCGCAGGAGCTGCGCCGCTACGCCGCCGACAAAGGGGTCGGCATCCAGCTCGGCTCTTGGAGCATCTGCCCGACCTCGAAGAGCTTCAAAAAGGACTGGGGCACCGCCGAGGAACATCTGGCGCTCGGCATCAAGCTCGCGAAGGCCGTCGGTTCGGACGTCTTCCGCGTCGTCCTCGGCTCCCGCGACGACCGCAAGACCCCGGGCGGGATCGATGCGCGCATCGCCGACACGGTGAAGGTGCTCAAGTCCCAACGAGGCCTCGCGGTCGATTCCGGCGTGCGCATCACCGTCGAGAACCACGCCGGCGACATGACCGCGACCGAGCTGGTCGGTCTCATCGAGGACGCGGGCCGCGACTATGTCGGCGCCAACATGGATTCCGGCAACGCGCTCTGGACGCTCGACGACCCGATGGATTCCCTGGAGAAACTCGGTGCCTACGCGGCCTCGACCAGCCTCCGCGACGGCACCGTCTGGGAGACCGAGAAGGGCTGCAAAGTACAGTGGACCGCGCACGGCGACGGCACCGCCTGCGACCTGAAGGCCTACTTCACCCGCTACGCGCAGCTGTGCCCCGGCATCCCGGTCAACATCGAGACCATCGGCGGCTTCGTGGTGGAGTTCCCGTACCTGGAACCGGCGTTCTGGAGCGCGTTCCCGAAGAAGTCCGGTGCCGAGTTCGCCAAATTCCTCGCCGTCGCCAAACGCGGCAAAGCCATCGCGCAGTACGACGGCGGATCAAAGGATCGCCAAAAGCAGGAGCTCGAGAAGAGCGTCCGCTTCCTCCGCGAAGAGATCGGGCTCGGGACGAAGTGACGCACAGCGACGGGAGCGCGGGCGGCCCGCCCGCGCGAAGGACCAGATGGCTTCAGTAAAGACCTGAAGTCATACCGCCCGGATCCGGTCCGGTAAGCGCACGCAGTCGCCGGGCCTGCGCTCCCGAACGACCGTTCAGCGCAGGACCGTGAGGCCCAGCGCGATCACGAACAGGCCCCACACGATGCCGGAGGTGGCGGTCAGCTTGAGCCGACCTTCGGTCGCGGTGACCCAGGCGATCCCGTCGCGCAGGCGCCACGGCTGCACCGACAGCCAGAGAGCCGCGAGCACCCACACGTAGGCCCAGCCGGTGATGGCGTCGCGCCAGAGGCTCTCGTGCCATCGCGCCGTCTCGCACATCACGAACGCCGCCATCAGCAGCACCACCGAGAGCCCCCGGACGGCGAGGTAATCCTTGGCGAAGAAACAGCACGCCACGCCGAGCACGGCGAAGAAGACCTGCAGCAGGGTCTTGTACTTGGCGATGTCCTCGAGGTTCTCGGCCATCAGGTTCCACTCGAACCAGACGGTCCCGACCAGCATCAGGACGACGCCCGCCGGGACGTCGCGCGGGAACCGCCGCAGCCACCGGGTCGCCGCCGAGACCTGGAGCAGCGCCAAAGCGTGCGTCAGGACCATTCCGATTCCGAGGACCAAGCTGAGTTGGGAGAGCTTCATCAAAAAGGGTTCAGGGACGGGCTAGGCGAGGGCCGGACCGGCCGAGATCGCGGTCTCCGGGGCATCATCCATGCCCACCACCGCGGGATCACCATAGAGCGTGAACGAGCCGGTGCGTTCGATCCTCAGGTCCATGAGCTGGCCACGATGGCGTTCGGAGCCGGAGAAAAGCACGAGCTTGTTGGACCGCGTCCGGCCTTGGAAGCGCGCGGGGTTCTTCCGGCTCGGGCCTTCGACCAGGATCTCGACGGTCTGCCCGACGAGCGCCTCGTACTTCGCAGCGGCGATGCGGTTGATCATCTCGAGCAGACGGGCGTGGCGCTCCTCGATGAGCTCCTCGGGCAGCTGGTCCGGCATCGCCGCGGCCGGCGTGTCCTTGCGCTGCGAGTACTTGAAGACGAACGCCTGGTCGAACCCGACCTCGCGCGCCAGCGACAAGGTGTCCTCGAAATCCGCCTCCGTCTCGCCCGGGAACCCGACGATGATGTCCGTGGTGAGACCCATGCCGGGGTGGACGCGCCGCAATTTCTCGATGATCCCGAGATAGCGTTCCCGGGTGTAGCCGCGATGCATGAGCTTCAGCAACCGGTCGCTGCCGCTCTGCACCGGCAGATGCGCGCACTCGACCAGCTTGGGCAACCGGCCGTACGCCTCGACAAGATCGTCGCCGTAGCCCTTCGGATGCGGCGAGGTGAAGCGCACGCGCTCGAGTCCGTCGATCGCGTGGACCGCCTCGACCAGCTGCACGAATGCACTCTTGCCGTCCTTCACCGGATGTTCCCGCTTGCCGAAGCTCGTGACGATCTGCCCGAGCAAGGTCACCTCGCGCACGCCGCGCCCCACCAGCTCGCGGCATTCGGACACGATGTCATCGATGGTCCGGCTGCGCTCGGCGCCGCGGGTCGCCGGGACGATGCAGAAGGTGCAGTGCTGGTTGCAGCCCTGCATGATGCTCACGAACGCGGTCACCGCCTTGCCCGAGTTGCCGGCGAGCAGGTGCTCGCGGATGGCGGATTGGCTGCCCGGCTCCTCGTCGGTGTCCACGACCTGGTCGCGGCGTCCGGCGAGCAGGTCGTCGATGTAGCCCGCGGCACGGTGGAACTTCTGCGTGCCGAGCACGAGGTCCACGTCCGGCAGCGTCTCGACCAGCTGGCGTCCGCGGCTCTGCGCCATGCAGCCCATGAAGCCGAGGAGCGGCGCGCGACCGTTCTTGCGGGCGACGCCGGCGATGTTGGCCATCTTGGCCAGCGCCTTCTGCTCGGCGAGGTCGCGCACGCTGCACGTGTTGATCAGAACGACGTCGGCGCCGAGCTCGGAAGGCGCCAGGACGTAGCCCTTCGCGACGAGCTGGGCGGCGACGGCCTCGCTGTCGCGCTCGTTCATCTGGCATCCAAAGGTCTTGATGAAAACGCTCGGCATGCGGCGAAAGTGCGGCGGAACTTAGGGAACCCCTCCCCTCGCGCCAACGGGTTTTTTCCCGCCGCGACCCACGCGCGCCATCGCCGGTGGCGGCATCCGGACCGCACAGGCGGTTTGACACCCCGACCGTCCGGGGGGACAACCGGTCGTCCTCCACTCCTCCGCGCCATGGATCTCCCCTTCCACCTTCCTCTCCGCGGCCGCCGCGGCTTCACGCTGATCGAGCTGCTCGTGGTCATCGCCATCATCGCGATCCTCGCCGGGATGTTGCTTCCCGCGCTGGGCAAGGCGAAGGCGAAGGCCAAGGGGACCAAGTGCCTGAACAACCTCCGCCAGCTCGGCATCGCGACCGCGATCTACATCGGCGACAACGGCGTCTACCCGGTGGGGATCGACGGCAAGGACGGCTCCGCCTGGATCTGGCCCTCGCTCCTCCGCAAGACGATGTACGACGGCCGGAACACCGAGGTCTTCCATTGTCCGAGCGCGCCGGAAAAATCGCAGTGGATCCCGAAGTTCGGCAGCGGTCAGCCGGCCAAGCTGGGCTATCTCCAGGACGAGGTCCGGCTCAAACCGGGCGGCGCGACCTTCATGAGCTACGGCTACAACGTCTGGGGCGCCTTCGCCGGCGAGAACCCGAACACCGGCCTCGGCGTCTACCTCGGCGACCCGGTCTGGGGCGAGACCAAGGAATCCGCCGTGCTGCGGCCGTCGGAGATGATCTCGTTCGGCGACAGCAACTGGGACCTGAAGAAGAAGGGCGACAGCGATTGGAGCGGCTTCATCGGCATGTACGAGGAGCGCCAATGGCCGCTCGAGCTGCACTCCGGCCGCGCCGAACTGCTCTTCTGCGACGGGCACGTCGAGGGGAAGAAGCGGACCAGCTTCGTGGGGCAACTGCTCAAGGACCCGGGCGCCCGGCAGAACGCGGCGCGCCTGTGGAACCGCGACAACGAGCCGCACTACAAGTGAGCCGGCGCCGGCCGGGTGTCAGAGCTGCTCGCGTCCCTCGCGTCCCTCGCGGCTGCCGTCGGCCTCGTGCCAATAGCCGATGCTTTCATCGCCTTCCTGCCAAGAGAGCAGCACCTCGCGGTCGCCGCGGAGCGACGGGAACCCGACCCGGCCCCGCCCGAGGTCCTCGATCTGGATTGCCAGCGCCGCGATCTCGCCTTGGACCTCGATCAACCGCGCTTGGCTGCGCAACAGGTCGTTGATGCGTCCGCCGCCGAGGTCGCGTCCTTCGGCGAACAGCGCGGCGTTGCGTTCGTCCGCCCGCTCCAAGGCCGGGCCGAGCTGCCGCAGTTCCACCAGCCAACCGCGGACCTGCGGCAGGACCGCGCGGGCCTCGGCGACGGTGTAATGCTTGGTGAACCGGCGCGTGGTCGTCTTCACGGGGCCGCCTCCAGCTTCCGCTTCACCGCGTCGCTCGGCTCGATGGCGATCGAACGGCGCCACAACTCCTTCGCCTCGTCCTTGCGTCCGAGCGCGGAGAGCACGTCGGCCAAGTGGTCGAGCACGGTGGCATCCGGCTGCGGGAGAAGCTTCACGGCCTTCTCCAGCGGCTCGATCGCATCGGCGAACTTGCCCGTCTTGAAGCGGATCCAGCCGAGGCTGTCGAGGTAGGCGGGGTTCTCGGGTTCCGCCTTCACCGCGCGCTCGATCATGTCGAGCGCCTTGTCGAGATGGATGCCTCGGTCGGCCCACGAGTAGCCGAGGTGGTTCAGCGCCTCGTCGAAATCAGGCTGGAGCACGAGCGCCTTCTGGAGATAGGTGTCCGCCGCCTCGTACCGGCCCGCCTGCTCGAGCATCGCGCCGACCTGGAAGTAGAACCGGTGGTCGACCAGTCTCGGGGTCTTCCCTTCATCGGCCTTCTCAGCTCCCTGGAAATCCGCCAACGCCTCGTCAGGACGCTTGAGCCGGCCGTGGGCGAGCGCGGCGATGTAGAGCCGGCGAAAATCGGGGACGAAGCGCGCCTTCGCCTTCTCCAAGGTCGCCAACGCCTCGGCCGGTTGCTCGGTGCTCAGCTGGGCGGCCGCCAGATCGGCGTAGACCGGCTCGAAGCCGGAATCGAGCAGCAGCGCCCGCTCGAACTGCTCGACGGCCCGGGGATATTCCTTGTCCTCGAGCGCGATGAGCCCGAGGTAGTAGAACGGGAGCGGGTTCGCCGGGTTCTCGCGCCGGAGCGCCTCGAGCTGCTCGCGGGCTTCCTTGGTCCGGCCGTTGCGCAGATAGAGCTCGGCCAGTTTCGCCGTGGGGACGGGATTCCGCGGGAACCGGTCGCGCAGCGTCTTGAAGAGCTCCTCCGCCTTGGTCGTATCGCCGATGGATTCGAAGCGTTCGCCCATCCTCTGCAGCAGGCCCGGATCATCCGGAGCGGCCGCGACCGCCTTGGACAACGCCGCGAGCGTGCGGGTCCGCGCGGCGTCCTTGAGCCTAGGTTCGCGGCGGCCGAGCTGGGCGAAGAGATCCGCGAGATCGACCTGGTAGACGGCGTTGCCGGCCCCCTGTCGGGCAGCGTCGTCGAGCACCTTGAGCGCTTCGTCGGCACGTTTCCCGGTCAGGAGAAGGTCCATGAGCGCCTGCGTGGTCGGGAGCAGGTCCGGAGCGACCCGCAAGGCCTCGCGATAGGCGGCCATCGCCTCCGGGGTCCGGCCGAGGCGGGCATAGCTGAGGCCGAGCAGCGACCTGACCGCACCGGAAGCGCCGGGCTCGGCCGCGGCGCGTTTCAACAGGGCCGCCGCGCGCTCGGGTTGCTTGCGATCGAGGAGATGCCGGGCGACGTCGAGGACGAGCGGCTCGTTGGAAGGATCGTTGTCGACCGACTTCTCGAAGAACTCGTACGCCTTTTCCGGTGCATCGTTGTCCTGCGCGACCAGACCGGCAGCGAACGCAGCGTGCGCCTGGGCCCGGCGCTCCAGCTCCGCCTCGGAGATCTCGGGCGTGCCGACGGGACGGATGGACGAACGGTCCGACGCCGACGTTCCCGGATGCGGTTTCCGCGAAGACGCCGCGCCTTTCGCTGGGCTTTGGGCACAGCCTTGGAGCAGGAGCAAGGCTCCCGCGACCGCGAGGCCGTGGATGATCAGACCGCGCCGCATGGGAAAATGGGATCCGGAAAAAAGACAACGCGGCCCCGACGAATCGGAGCCGCGTCGTTGAAGCATCGTTGGACTCGACGGCCGTGGACGGTCGTGACCGGTCACTGGCCCCAAGTGCGCTTCTTGTGGCGGTTCTTGCGGAGCTTCTTCCGCCGCTTGTGCTTGTTGATCTTGGCTTTCCGACGTTTCTTGAGTGAACCCATAGCGTGTTATGTTGCTGCTGTCCTGACGGTGTCAGTAAACCACTTTGTTCAGCGGATACTCGATGATGCCTTCGGCTCCGGCGGCCTTGAGTTGCGGGATGAACTCTCGGACGACGGACTCGTCGATGATGGTCTCCACAGCAACCCAACCTGCCAGGCTCAGGCTGGACACCGTGGGATTACGCAATGCCGGGAGCGATTGCAACAGCTTTGGCAGGTCGGCTTGGCGGACGTTCATCTTCAACCCGACCTTCGCCTCGGCCTCGATCGCGCCTCGCAGGAGCAGCGCGAGGGTCTCGACCTTCTTGCGCTTCCACTTGTCCTTCCACGCGGTGTGGTTGGCGATGAGACGCGGCGTGGAGACGAGCAGGGTCTCCACGATCCGCAGCTTGTTCGCGCGGAGCGAGGAGCCGGTCTCGGTCACCTCGACGATGGCGTCGACCAGCTCGCGGGCCTTCACCTCGGTCGCGCCCCAGGAGAACTCCACCTCGGCCTTCACCTCGTTCTTCTTCAGCCAACGCTTCGTCAACCCGACGACCTCGGTCGCGATGCGCTTCCCTTCGAGGTCCTTCACGGACTTGATCGTCGATTCCTCGGGCACGGCGAGCACCCAGCGGGTCGGCTGGCGCGTGGACTTGCTGAAAAGGAACTCGCCGACCTCGTGGACGTCGCTGTGGTTCTCCTGGATCCAGTCGAGGCCGGTGATGCCGGCGTCGAGGTAGCCGAGCTCGACATAGCGGCTGATCTCCTGCGCGCGGATCAGGCGGATCTGGAGCTCCGCGTCGTCGACGTAGGGCTCGTAGCTGCGGCTGGACACGGTGATGTTCCAGCCGGCCTTCGCCATCTTCTCCAAGGTGGCGTCCTGCAGGGAACCTTTGGGCAGCCCGAGCTTCAGGACCGGGGCGGCGGGCGTTGCGGACTTCTTGCTCATCGGCGGGAATGCTTCGTTCGTCTGGCTTCCGTGCGGACATCCCGGGACCTCTGACGTCCCGCGTCGCGCGGACCGGTTGACGTGCCAGAGAAGATGCGGCGGGGCGAACATTTTCTGAGACGCGCCACACGGCCGGGCGCATCTGGACGCGGTGGTCGCCTGTGGCGCCAAGGTGCTGCCGTGCGTCTCGCCGGCAGAAGGTGCGGAGCGAGACGCCGGGAGGATTGTCCCGGGCACCGGCTTCGGCGAGCCCCAGCCAGCAAGATGCTGGCAGCACGCTCGCCCAAGCCTCGCCCCACCACGATGGATAGGCGGGCACCACGCGTCCCGGCCCGGTCCGCAGCACAAGTTTGTCGTGCCAACCCGCCGCGCCGTTACCAAAGTCGCCGCGTGAAGCCCCTCGGGAACCGGATCGCTCGGCTGGCGCGTATGGCGTCGTGGCTCGCCCTGTTCCCGCTGCTGCAAGGGGCTCCGGCGGTGCAGGACCCGTCCGCGCGATGGGCGCTCCAGCCCGTCGTCCGCCCCGCGCTCCCCGCGGTGCAGGCGCCGCCCGGTTGGACCGGGAATCCCGTCGACGCGTTCGTCTTCGCGCGGCTGCGCGAGGCCGGCCTGTCGCCTTCGCCGACGGCGGACCGCGTCACCTTGGTCCGGCGTGTCACCTTCGACCTGACCGGCCTGCCGCCTTCGCCGGAGGAGATCGACGCCTTCGGACGTGACCGGCGCCCCGACGCCTACGAACGGCTGGTCGACCGGCTGCTGGCTTCTCCGCGCCACGGCGAGCGGTGGGCGCGCCATTGGCTCGATGTCGTCCGGTTCACCGAATCGCAGGGCTTCGAGTACGACCGCCTCCGCGACAACGCCTGGCCGTACCGCGATTACGTCGTCCGCAGCTTCAACGCCGACAAGCCGTACGACCTCTTCATGCGCGAGCAGATCGCCGGCGACGTCATCGAGCCGGTGACGACCGACGGCATCATCGCCGCCAGCCTGCTCGTCTGCGGCGCGTGGGACCAGGCCGGCAATTCGCAGGCCAACCTGACCCAGCGCGCCATCACCCGCGAAGAGGAGATGGAGGACCTCGTCAGCGTCGTCGGGCAGACTTTCCTCGGCCTCACCATCAACTGCGCCCGCTGCCACGACCACAAGTTCGACCCGGTCCCTTCGGTCGATTACTACCGTGTGAAAGCGGTCTTCGACGGTGTCCGCCACGGTGAACGATCCGTCGAGGGCGCCGAAGAAGCAAAGGTCCGCGAAGCCGCCCAGTCCAAGGCCCGCGCCGATCTCGCCGAGGCGCAGGCCGCCATCGCGCGCATCGAGGCGGAAGGCGCGAAGTCCGCCGCCGCGAAACTGCCGGCGGGCACGCGACCGCCCGGACCCGCGGCGCTCGCGCGATGGACCTTCGGTGCCGACACCGCGGCGGTGACCGACGGAAAGCTCGAAGGCGGAGCCGTGGTCGCAGGCGGACGCCTCCTGTTGCCCGCGGCCGGCGCGTTCCTCCGGTCGCCGCCCTTGGACCGCGACCTGCGGGAGAAGACGCTGGAAGCGTGGGTCGCGCTCGCCGACCTCGAACAGCGGGGCGGCGCGGCCATCTCCATCGAGACAGCCGACGGAAGCGTGTTCGACGCGATCGTCTTCGGCGAACGCCGACCGAGGCGTTGGATGGCCGGCAGCGAGGGCCACGTCCGCACCGAGGACCTCGACGTCCCCGACGAGCCGGCCGGACCGGCCGCCATGATCCATCTCGCCGCGGTCTATTCCGCGGACGACCGGATCGCTCTCTACCGGGACGGCGTCCCCTATGGCGCGCCCTACAAGCCGTCCGGCGGATTGCGGACCTTCAAGGCCGGCGATGCGCGCGTCGTGCTCGGGCGTCGGCACCAGGGCGGTGGATCGCCGTGGCTGACCGGCGCGATCGGCCGTGCCGCGCTCTACGACCGCGCGCTCAGCGCGGACGAGGTCGCGGCTTCGTTCCGCGCGGAGGGCGCCTCGCCCACGCAGGACATGATCCTCGCCGGCCTCGACCCGGCCGGGCGCCGCGCACGCGAAGAAGCCGTGGCCCGCGCCCAAAAGGCCCGCGACGCGATCGCCGCCAGCGCGAAGCCCGCTGTGACGGCCTACGCCGGGAGACGCGAGCAACCCGCGCCGACGAAGGCGCTCAAACGCGGCGACGTGAAGAGCCCCGGCGAGACCGTCGCGCCGTCCGCGCTCTCCGCGGTCGCGACCTTGCCCGCGGACCTGGGGCTCGCGCCCGACGCGCCGGAGGCCGTGCGCAGGGTCCACTTCGCCGCGTGGCTGGCTGATCCGCGGAATCCCTTGCCCGCCCGCGTGATGGTCAACCGCGTCTGGCAGGCGCACTTCGGCCAAGGCTTGGTCACGACGCCGAGCGATCTCGGCGCGAGCGGCGCGCGTCCGAGCCATCCGGAGCTGCTCGACCGGCTCGCATCGGATCTCGTCGCCGGCGGATGGAGCCTGAAGGCGCTGCACCGGATCATCGTGACCTCGGCAGCGTACCGCCAGGCGTCCGCGGCCCGGCCCGAAGCCGCGGCCAAGGACGCCGACAACGTGCTGCTCTGGCGGTTCCCGCCGCGGCGTCTGGAAGCGGAAGCCGTGCGCGATTCCATGCTCTCGGTCAGCGGGGACCTCAACCTCCAGCTCGGCGGCGCGAGCTTCCGCCCGTTCACCACCAGCGACTACGGCGCGACGTTCTATCACCTCTTCGACCAGGGCGACGCGGAGTACAACCGTCGGACGGTGTACCGGATGAACATCAACTCAGGGAAGGAACCGTTGCTCGACGCGTTCGATTGTCCCGACCCGTCGGTGAAGACGCCGCGCCGCGGCATCACCACCACGCCCTTGCAGGCGCTCGGGCTGATGAACAGCTCGTTCGTCCAGCGCCAGGCCGGCGGCCTCGCCGAACGTTCGCGACGCCTCGCCCGCGGCGATCTGTCGCGAGCCGTCGGTGCCGCGTACCGGCTCGCGCTCGGACGCTCCGCGACACCCGGCGAACAGGCCCGCGCCGTGGTCGCCGCCCGGGAGCGCGGGCTGGCGAACGTGTGCTGGGTGCTTCTGAACTCCACCGAATTCGTCTATGTCCGCTGAACGCCTCCACCGGCCGCCCGACCTCGGCGCGATGTCGCCGCTCCTGTCGCGACGGCACTTTCTCTCGGCCGGCGCGAACGGCATCGGCAGCGTGGCGCTCGCTTGGCTGCTCAGCCGTGAACAGGCCCGCGCCGGCATCCCCGCCCCCGCGCCGGCGGCGTCCCGTCCGCCGCGCTTCGCGCCCAAGGCCAAACGCGTCGTGCAGATCTTCTGCTGCGGCGGCGTGAGCCACATCGAGACCTTCGACCACAAGCCCGAGCTCGTGCGGATGGACGGCAGATCGCTCGAAGGGAAAGGCGAGAACCTCGGGTTCTTCGGCCAGCCGGGGAAGCTGATGAAGAGCGTCTACGAGTTCCGTCAGCACGGCCGGAGCGGGAGTTGGGTGAGCAGTCTCTTGCCGGAGCTCGCGCGCTGCGCCGACGACCTCTGCTTCATCCATTCGATGACGGCCAAGAGCAACAACCACACGCCGGCGACCTTCCAGATGAACAGCGGGTTCACCTTGAACGGCTTCCCCTGCATGGGCGCTTGGCTCAGCTACGGGCTCGGCACCGAGAACGAGAACCTGCCCGCGTTCGTCGTGCTGCCCGACCCGCGCGGATTGCCCGCCGGCGGATCGATCAACTGGACCTCGGGTTTCCTGCCCGCGAACCACCAGGGCGTCCCGTTCCGCACCCGGTCCGGCGACCCGATCGCCGATCTCCGCACGCCCGCATCGGTCACGACCAAGGCCCGCACGGCCGACCTCGAGATGCTCAGCGCGATGGACCGGAGCTTCGCCGAGGCCAACGCCGGCGACGCCGGTTTCGCCGCGCGGCTCCGGTCCTACGAACTCGCGGCGCGCATGCAATCGAGCATCCCGGAGGCGACGGATCTCGACGGAGAATCCGAGGCGACAAAACGCCTCTACGGTATCGACGACGCGGCGAACAAAGGGTTCGGCCGGAACTGCCTCATGGCCCGGCGGCTCCTGGAGCGCGGTGTGCGCTTCGTGCAGGTGATCAACGGCGGGGCCTTCGGCAGCCCGCGCATCAACTGGGACGGCCACGAGAACCTGAAGCAGAACCACGACACCCAGGCCGCCACGATGGACAAGCCCGTCGCCGCGCTCATCCAGGACCTGAAGCAGCGCGGGCTCTTGGACGACACCTTGTTCGTGTGGTCCACCGAGTTCGGCCGCAGCCCGGCGACCCAGGGCATCGGTTCGCCCGGCCGCGACCATCATCCCAGCGCGTTCACATGCTTCCTCGCGGGCGCCGGCGTGAAACCCGGATACCACCACGGTTCGTCCGACGAAATCGGGTACTTCGCCGCGGAGGACAAGGTCACCATCCCCGATTTCCATGCCACGATCCTGCATCTCCTGGGGATCGACCACGAGAAGCTCACGTTCTACCACAACGGCATCAACCGCCGCCTCACCGACGTCCACGGCGAGGTCGTCCACGGGATCTTATCATGAACCACCGCTCCCTCCTCGCGCCGCTCCTGGGCGCGCTGCTGCTCGCCACCGGTTGTCAGCACGGCAAAAGTACACAGCCTACCACGCCCGAGGGTCACGTCCGCGCGGTGCTCGACCAGCAGGTCGCGGACTGGAACGCCGGCAGCATCGACGGCTTCATGCGCGGCTATGCCCGGACCGACGGCACGCGCTTCGCGTCCGGCGGCGAGGTCACGCGCGGTTGGCGGACCGTCTTCGACCGCTACGTGAGACGCTACGGCGACCGCGCGGCGATGGGCCGGCTGGTCTTCTCGGACGTCGAGGTCACGGAGCTCTCGCCGACGAGCGCGCTGGTCTTCGGCCGTTGGCGGTTGGAGCGGGAGAAGGACCGGCCCGAAGGCCTGTTCACGCTGCTCTTCCTGCTCACGCCGGAAGGCTGGCGTATCGTCCACGACCACACCTCGGCGGCGACACCGTGATCCGTCGGGGGCGATCACGTCGCCACGAGCCGCCGGGCTTGCCGGTCGCGGACTTTGCCGCGACGTTCCGCCCGTGACGCCGACCCGAGAAGGTTCCGTCCGCCTGTTCCGCTTCGCCGGGAGCGATGTGTACCTGCATTGGTCCTGGTTCTTGGTCGCGTGGATCTCGATCCAGAACCGTTCCCACGAGTACTCGTCGATGGCCTGGAACATCGCCGAGTACCTCGCCCTGTTCGTCACGGTGCTGATGCACGAGTTCGGGCATTCGCTCGCCTGCCGTCAGGTCGGCGGCCGGGCCGACCAGATCGTGCTCTGGCCGTTGGGCGGCGTGGCGTACGTCGCGCCGCCGCCGAGACCGGGAGCGAACCTCTGGAGCATCGCGGCGGGCCCGCTGGTCAACGTCGTGCTCCTACCGGTCTTCTTCGTGCTCGCATCGGTCGCGGCGAGCCAAGGATGGGAACGCTCGGCGCCGGACGCCTTCGGGTTCCTTTGGGCGATGGTGTATCTCAACGCCGGCCTGCTGATGTTCAACTTGCTGCCGATCTATCCGTTGGATGGCGGGCAGATCCTCCGGTCGCTGCTCTGGTTCGTCGTCGGACCGGCGAAGAGCTTGTTGACGGCGACGTTGATCGGCTTCGCCGGCGTGGCCGGATTGGTCGCACTGGCGATCAACAACCGGTCGATCTGGATGGGCGTGATGTCGGGTTTCATCCTGCTCAATTGCCGCCAAGGCTGGATGCAAGCGCGGGCGATGATGCGGCTGGCGAAGATCCCGCGCCGCGACGGCTACGCCTGCCCGGCGTGCGGCACGTCGCCGATCCTCGGCCCGGTCTGGACCTGCGAGACCTGCGGCGGCACGTCCGACGCCTTCGCGACACACGGCACCTGCCCGACCTGCATGTCGGTAGCGGCGACCACTCCGTGCCCCGATTGCGGCGAAGCATCGCCGTTCTCGGCATGGACGAAACGGCGCGGCTGAGGTCCGACGCCGGCACCGCGGGCCCCGCGGATCAACCGACCGCGAGCAGCTCGACCTCGAAGACCAAGGTCGAATCGGGCGGGATCGCTCCGGGATAGCCGGCGCGGCCGTAGGCGAGGTCGGGCGGGATGGTGAGCTTCACCTTGTCGCCGACACACATGGTGGAGACGCCGATGTCCCAGCCCGAGATGACCTGCTTGGCACCGAGCACGAACACGAACGGCTCCTTGCGGTCCACCGAGCTGTCGAACTTGCGCCCGTCGGTGAACCAGCCGGTGTAGTGGACGGTGACGGACCGGCCCTTCTGGGCGGCGGGTCCGGTGCCGGTGACGAGTTTCTCGATCTGGAGGTCCGTGTTGGCCATGCGCCAGTCTCGCCACCGGACGCTCCGGAGGTCAACCGCGGCAGCGGCCGCGATCGGAAGTGGCGGACAGTTTTTGCAAAATTGTGCTCTTCCGTGTCGCCATGTCGGACTTGGCAGGGCGTCAGGAGAGACCTTGGCGCTTGGCAAGAGGCGGGTCTGCTGATCGCAGACCCGCGATACCGCGGAGTGCCATCTGATCTTTGGAAAAGATAAATCTGGAAAGCAGGAAAACAGGAACCGAGCCGGCAAAGATCCAGTTTTCCTGCTTTCCTGTTTTCCAGATTCTCTCTCTGGCCAGTGTCTTCCACAGAGCAAGTACCACTCTGCGCGGCTCCCTTGTCCGGCACTTTGGACCGCGACCGCGTCCGGCTGCGGGCTTGTCCTCCGCGGTGGTGCCCCCCAAGCTCGGCGCGTCCCCTCGGTCCACACATCACGACGCCATGCGCCCCACCTTCTCGCAGAACTATTCCCGCCGCAGCTTCATCGGCACGAGCGCCGCCGCGGCGTTCGCGTTCACCTTCCTGCCGTCGCGCGTCTTCGGCGCCAACGACCGTCTCCGCATCGCGGGTGTCGGCGTCGGCGGCAAGGGCTCGGGCGACATCGACCAGGCCGGCAACCTCGGCGATGTGGTGGCGCTGTGCGACTGCGACGACACGAAGCTCGACGCCAAGCTGAAGAAGTTCCCCGGCGCGCGGACCTTCCACGACTTCCGCAAGATGTTCGACGCGATGGAGGGCAAGGTCGACGCCGTCACCATCAGCACGCCCGACAACACCCACGCCATCGCCGCCGCGCTCGCGATCAAGCGCGGCATCCACGTCTACGTGCAGAAGCCGATGACCCACGACGTGTGGGAAGCGCGCTGGCTGCGCGACCTTTCCCGCAAGCACAAGGTCGCGACCCAGATGGGCAACCAAGGGACCGCCGAGAACGGCCTGCGCCGCGGCGTCGAGGTCATCCGCGCCGGAACGATCGGCCCGGTGCGCGAGTTCCACGTGTGGACAAACCGCCCCGTCTGGCCGCAGGCGCCGTCCGTCATCGCCCGACCGGCCGACCGGCCGCCGATCCCCTCGACCGTCCACTGGGAACAGTTCATCGGGCCCGCGCCGATGCGGCCGTACCATCCATCGTACCATCCGTTCGCTTGGCGCGGTTGGTGGGACTTCGGCACCGGCGCGCTCGGCGACATGGGTTGCCACACCGCCAACCTGCCCTTCATGGCGCTCAAGCTGGAGCATCCCACCGCCATCCGCGCCGAGAGCGAGGCGCTCAACCGCGAGACCTATCCCGGCTGGGCGACGGTCCATTACGAGTTCCCCGCCCGCGGCGACATGCCGGCGGTGAAGATGACCTGGTACGAGGGCAAGCTGCCGGACGGTAAGAAGAATCTCCCGCCGCTCGACCTCTTCCACGGCGAGATTCCATCGGACAGCGGCTCGCTGATGGTCGGCGACAAAGGCGTGATGTATTCGCCGTCCGATTATGGCGCGAGCTGGAAGCTGCTCCCCGGCGACCGCTTCGCCGAGATGCCCAATCCGACGCCCGTCCTCGCCCGCAACGGCAAGGGCGACCAGGGCATGAAGGACGAATGGGTCGCCGCCATCCGCGGCGGACCCAAGGCCTTCTCCAACTTCGAGTACTCGTCGCTGCTCACCGAGACCATCCTGCTCGGCAACGTGGCCGTCCGCGCTGGCGTCCCGCTGGTCTGGGACGGGCCGAAGTTCCGTTTCACCAGCGGCGGCCGCGAGGCGACGAGGTTCCTGCGCCGCGATTACCGCCGGGGCTGGCACGCGTGAACGCGGGCTTCCTCCGGTCCCGGCGTGCCGTGCGCGCCATCGGCTTGGCGTGGATGCTCGCCTGCGGAGCGGCGGCCGCTTCCGCTGAGGACGCGGCGCGGAACATCCCTCCTTGGTCCCGCCAGGATTTTGAAAAGGCGCTCGTCGAGCTCTCGAACTGGGGCCGCTGGGGAGCCGACGACCAGCTCGGCGCGCTCAATCTCGTGACGCCGGCGAAGCGCAAGGCGGCGATGGCGCTGGTCCGGTCCGGCGTGTCGGTCTCCGTCGCCCGCGACGTCGAGAAGGAGAAGGCCGTGGACAACGGCTCGCCCTTCTTCCACGTGGTGGACCGGGCCGGGACGAACAACCCCGGTTTCTCCGTGGCCGACACCTACAAGGTCTCGTACCACGGCCTGGCACACACGCACATCGACAGCCTGTGCCACATGTTCCACGCGGGCCGGATGTACAACGGCTTCTCGCAGACGGAGGTCACCTCCGCCGGCGCGGCGAAACTGGGGATCGGGAACCTGAAGCAAGGCATCGTGACCCGCGGCGTGCTGGTCGACATCCCGAAGCTCCGCGGCGTCGCGTATCTGGAGCCCGGCACCGCGATCTATCCCGAGGACCTCGACGCATGGGAAAAGACGACCGGGACCCGGATCAGCGCGGGCGACGTCGTCCTGGTCCGCACCGGTCGTTGGGCCCGCCGCGCGGCGCTCGGCCCGTGGGACGGGAAATTCGCCGGGCTCCACGCGTCCTGCGCCCGCTGGCTCAAGCAACGCGACGTGGCCGTGCTCGGCAGCGACGCGGCGAGCGATGTCCTGCCGTCCGGCGTCGAGGGCGTGGCGATGCCGGTCCACCAGCTGTGCCTGGTCGCCATGGGCACGTGGATCCTCGACAACTGCGACCTCGAAGCCTTGAGCGCCGCCGCCGAGGAACAGAAGCGCCAGGATTTCCTGCTCGTCGTCGCGCCGCTGGCCGTGCCCGGCGGCACCGGTTCGCCGATCAATCCCATCGCAACGTTCTGACCGGACAGGCGCCTCAGCCGAGGCGCCGGAGACGCAGCGAACCGGCATCGAACCACGCTTCGCCACGGCTCGCGCGGAGCTCGCACAACAGCAGGACATCGCCTCCGCCGGGGCCGACATCGAACTCCGCGGTCAGATCGCTCCACGGCGAGCCTCCGAGCAACGCCGAAGACCTCGGGCGATCGCCGCCGATGCGCAACACGGCGCCGTGGTTGTCGCCGAACGGCAACGCGGCCACACCGACGGTGCGGGCTCGGCCTTCGAGACGATATCGCCCGGCCGGCAGCCTCACCGTCGTGCGCCATGCGGCGGACGTCACCGGGCCGGCGACGATGTGCAGCGCCGGCGTCGCGTCGGGCGCCGCGATCCGGTCGAGACGACCGCCTTCGGGCGCTAGGTCCGCTTCCCATCCCGCGAGGGACGCGACGCCATCGACGAACTCCACGGCCGCGGTCCCCGCGCGTTCCGATCGCCGCCGGATCTCCTCCGCGCGCTGACCGATCCGCTCGACCAGCTCGGCCGCCGCTGCGGTGATGCCCGCCATCTCCGGGCGCGTCGCCGACGGGCGCAACGCATCGACCGCCTCTCGCACCCGATGCTCCAGCGCGTCGACGTCGAGCACCTGCGACGCGAGCTCGCGGACCCGCGCTTCGTAGCGGCGGAGCCCCTCGGGCGAATCCAACACGGCGCGGGCGACGAGCCCCGACATCTGCGGCATGAGCGGCAGGTCGGCCGGTGCGAACAGCTGGTCCATCCCTTGCGGCAAGAAGACGGCCTTGCCGGTCGCGACGTCGATATGCAGGCGGAAATTGTTCTTCGCGAGCGCGTAGCCGTCGCGATGACCGATGAGCACCTCGACCGCCATCGACGTGATGAACCGGTCGACGTCCAAGGTTTCTTCGAGCCGTCGCCAGCGGGTCGCCGGATCCGTCTCCGAGGCGGCCGCGGCCAACGCTCGCCGTCGCGCGTGGATCCGCGCCGCCGGCTTGCCCGACTTGACCTGCATGCGGCCGTCGATGTCCTGGCCCGGGCCGGGTTCGAGCAGCGCGCTGTCGACGCCCGAGAAGCTCCGCCGGAGGAAGTCCGGCGTGAACCCTTCTTTGAGCACATAGAGCCCGAGGTCGCGGCCATCGAGCGTGACGCGTGCATGCGAGACTTGCGGCGCCGGGATCCCGACGGACCGGAAGATCTCGCTGCCGAGGAGCTCGCAAAGATAGCTCGGGTCCTCGACCGAGTTGTCCAAGTGGAACTTTGCCACGCCGCGGAACGCGCGTCCGCCGCCGATCGCTCCGAGGTCGATGGTGATCGACGGCTTCTCGTCCAACGGTCGGAAGCTGCCGGTCGAGCCCTTCAGATGGATGCGCGCGCCACGGAACTCCTCGCCGTCCGCGACCACATCGGCGCGGACGTATCCCCGCGGGTCGCCGCGCAGCGCGGCCGCGCCGTCGGGGCCGAGCGCGATGCGGATCAGGTGGATGGCCGGACCCGATGCCAAACCGTCCGCGGGCCCGGCCGCCACCTGCGGCATCGCGGCAATCCAAGAGACTCCGGCGACCACCAAGGCGAGCAGCAGCGCGAGACCTTTGGACGGAGAAGCGGGGCTCACGGTTGGCGGCGGACCTGTTCCTGCGGACGTTTCTGGCGGAGCACGACGAGCGCGTTGGCTCCGGGCCGTTCGCGTCCTTCCGACGGGCTGTTCATCACCTGGCCGAAGACCCACATCGTCGCCGAGCCGCCGCCGTCGAGGTTCATCGCCTGTTCGCAGCCGAGTTTCGCCATGTAGGCGGCGAGCTCGGGGAACGTCATACCGACGGAGATATCGCTCTGCCGGCCGTCCACCTCGACGAGATAGAGGTGGTCCTTGTCCCAGCCCACCGCGGTGCGCGGATGCCGCATCAGCAGGCCCGACCACGTCATCGCCTTGCCGTCCCGCACCAAGGTCGGCCCGCCGCCGATCGCGGTGGCGACGCCGGTGAGGTCCGGGAAGGTCTCGGTCACGATGCGCAGCTCGGCGCCGGCCGCGATTTTGGTCGCGCGACCGGCGAGCTTCGGTCCGAGCGAGAGGACCAACGTGTCGGAATTGAGCGGCGAATCACCCGCGTCGCGCACCAGCCGGACGCGCCCGCGGACCGTCTGTCCGACGGCCAACGGCAACCAACGTCCGTCACGCGCGTCCTCTAGGATGATCTCCGTGCCGCCGGTGGTCCGGGTGGAGGCGCCCACCGCGGCGGAGTACAGGACCGCGCCGTCATCCGGTCGCGCCTCGTTCAACCCGAACGGCGTGCTCGATCCATCCGGCCACTGGACGCGGAAGCGCGAGACGACGTTCGTGGAGCACGGCTCGCCCGCCTGATCGATCCAGAAACACGCGTGACCGGACGGCGCGCTCACGAGCTCGCCTTGGCGGATGTGGAGGTCCCGCGGATCGCCGGGGTATCGCGGGTCGGTGAGGTAGAAATCGCCGTTCACCGCGGCCAACGGCGTGCCGAGCGCGGGCGGCAACGTCTTCACCTGCTCGGCGATCGTGCCCATGCCGATGGCAGCGCCCTCGCCCGAAGTAGTGCCCAGCACGAGGTCGCGGCGTGAACGATCGACCTTGAAGATGTGGACCGACCACGGGACTTCCTTCACCTCGTCGTGGACATAGGCATAGCCGTGGTCGCGTTGGACAAGCGCCTCGACAGGCGTGGCGCCGTCGACCGGACCGCTGGCAGCGAGCAACGACGCCGACACGATCGACGCGGCCCAGAAAAGGACCGGAGCCACCAAGGTCCGGTATCGGCCGAAGAGCGGCGCAAGAGACATCGCGATAGAACCTATGCAGTTCCCGCGCCAAGACAAACGACGGAAGGTCATCGCCGTCATCGGCCGGATCCGGCCGGTGTGGAAGGCCTCCGCAACACGACCAACGCGTTGGCGATCGGGCGTTCACGGCCATCGCACGGACTGTTCCGGACCTTCCCGGCGCACCACAGCGTCGCGGAACCACCGCCATCAAGGTTCATGGCGTCGGTGCAGCCGAGCCGCGCCATGTGATCCGCCAGCTCCTCCAAGGTCATCCCGACGGAGAGCTGTTCCTGCCGGCCATCGACCTCGACGAGATAGAAATGACGCGCATCCCAGCCGATCGCCGAACGCGGATGCCGCTCGGTCATGGAGCTGGACTCGTACGAACCGGACGCCGGCGGCTGGATCTTCAGCGCCTTGCCGTCCCGGACCAGCACCGGTCCGCCGCTGAGCGCGGTGCGGACGTCGCGGAGCGCCGGGATCGTCGCGGTCGAGATGCGCAACGTCGCCCCGACCGCGGGCTTCGGCAGCGTCTTGAGCAGTTGCGGACCGGCCGACAGCACGAACCGGCCGGGCTTCATCGCCGTGTCGCCGGCATCGCGGACCTCGACGACGCGGGCCTGCAGATCCGATCCGGGCGCCAAGACGGCGGCCCCCGCATCGGACGCGGCTTCGAGGACCAGTTCGCGTCCTCCGGCCGTGCGGGTGGAAGCGCCGATCGCCGGCGTGTAGAGCACCAGTGCGTCCGGTGCGCGGTCCTGGTTCACGCCGAACGAGGTCGCCGTGCCGTCGGGCCAAGCGACCTGGAGACGCGACACGACGTTGGTGGCGTGGAGCTGTCCGGCAGCATCCGTCCAGAACGCGACGCCGCCCACCGGCGCGCTGACGACGTCGCCATCGATGATCTGGAGCCCGCGCGGATCACCGGCGTAGGCACGGTCGCGCTGATAGAAATCACCGTTCACCGCCGCGACCGGCGCGCCGAGCCCGGGCGGCAACTGTTTGATCTGGTCGGTCAACGTGGCGAGCCCGAGCGCGCCTTGGCCGGCGTGGACGGAGCGGACCTCGAAGGCCGGATCGGTCCGGTCGAATCGCACGACGTGGATGGACCACGGGACGTTGGTCATCCGCTGGTTCGCGTACTCGACGCCGGGCGCCAGCGTCTCGTACGAGACCGACGACATCGCGGGCGCCTTTCCGCAGGAGATCGCCAGCAGCGCGAGCGCGCCGGCCGCCGCGCCATACAGGGCGACACGGAAGCGAGGACGAAGCACAGAAACGAGACGGCAGGTGCGAAAGGACATGCGGGATGCGAAGGCGCAGGAACCTAGCGACGCGACCCGCAGGCGCGCAAACTTGCAATACCGGGGCGCCTCTGGTGCCACCGGTCCCAATCCTGGCTTGGCTCGGAGCGGCCTTCCGCTCACGCTCAACGACATCCTGCCCATGAGATCATCCCCGTTCCTCCCGTTCGTCTTGGCCGCCGCGTTGTTCGCGCCGGGCGCTTCCGCGCAAACATCACGGCCCTCGGCCGCTGCCCGCTTCCAGATCCCGGCGACCGACGACGGGTTGCCCGGGGCCGGACCGATCCGGCGCCAGGATTGGTTCAAGGGACTCTGGGCCGAGCGCCGCGCCGCTTGGGCCGCCCGCGCCGAGCTCGACCAGCATTCGTTCGTCTTCCTCGGCGATTCCATCACGCAGGGCTGGGGCGATGATCTCGGCGGCAGCTTCCCTGGCATGAAGCTCGCCAACCGCGGCATCAGCGGCGACACCACGCGCGGCATGTTGCTCCGTCTCGACGAGGACGTGCTCGCGCTGCATCCGACCGGCGTCGCGCTGCTCCTCGGCACCAACGACCTCGAAGAACAGGCCGACCCGGAGACGATCGCCGGCAACCTGAAGCTCATCCTCGCGGCATTGAAGCGGCACGACCCGAAGATGCCGGTGGTCCTGTGCGAGGTGTTTCCCAGCTCGGCCTCGAAGAAGCGGCCGGCCGCGAGCATCAAGAAGATCAACCAGCTCTACGCCGCGGCGATCAAGGACGACCCGCAGGTGACGCTCGTCGAGACGTGGCCGCTCTTCGCCGACGCGCAAGGCGACGCCGTCGCCGCCGAGTTCCCCGACCTGCTGCATCCGAACAAGGCCGGCTACGCGAAGTGGGCGGCGGCGCTCCGACCGACCTTGGCGATGCTCGGCTTCATGGAGCTGGAGGACGACCGGTTCGTGCTGGAGCCGGGTTTCACCAGCCTCTTCAACGGACGCGACCTCACCGGCTGGAGCTTCCGGGTGACACCGGCGTCCGATATCGCCTCCGCGGCCAACTGGAAGAAGAACGATCCCAGCGCCCCGCCTTGGCCCGTCGTCGAGCGCGCCTTGGCCTTCGACGGCCTGACCCGGAGCATCGACGGACGTTACGTGGCGAAGCACGGGCGCATCCTCGTCACACCGCCTCCCGAAGGGCGCCGCATCCAGCAGATGTGGACCACCCGCGAGTTCCCGAAGGATTTCGTGCTCAAGCTCGAGTTCCGCGCCAGCCCGAACGCGGACAGCGGTGTCTTCATCCGCCAACCGCAGCTCCAGTGCCGCGACTATCCCATCGCCGGTCCATACAAGGACCTGAAGAACTACCGGCCGATGGAGTGGAACGAGATGGTCGTCACCGTGACCGGCGGCGTCGCCCGCTGCACCTGCAACGGCGAGGTGCTCGAGGCGGCGTTCAAGGTCCCGGCGACCGGCCGCATCGGCCTCGAAGGCGACCGCGGCCTGATGGAGTACCGGCGCATCCGCGTCCGCGAGCTCCCGTGAGCGCGTCGCCGACCAACCCGGATCCGTCGGATCCGATCGCCCTGCGCATGGCCGCCCTCGGCGTGCGCGATTCCGACTTGGAAGAGTCGTTCGTGCGCTCGGGCGGCAACGGCGGCCAGAACGTCAACAAGGTCGCGACCTGCGTCGTGCTCCTGCACAAACCCAGCGGCATCTCGGTGAAGTGCCAGACCACCCGCCACCAGGCTCAGAACCGGTTGCTCGCCCGCGAGATGTTGCTCGCGAAGCTGGAGTCCGGACGACGGGAGGTCGCCGACGCCGCGCGGTCGCAGGCCGAGAAGCTGCGCCGGCAGAAGCGCGCGCCGAGCCGCAACGCCAAGCGCCGGATGCTCGCCGACAAGTCCCGCCAGGCGGACAAGAAGGCGAACCGGCGACGCCCGTCCGCGGATTGACCCAACCGGCGGCCAGACGACGGGCGGGACCTTCACGCTTGCGCGCGACCGGCCGGATCCGGTGTGGTTACCACCACGATGACGCTGTCCTCCCATTCCCTGCCCCGGCCTTTCCTCGCGCTGCTGTTGCCGCTGCTTTGCGCCGCCGCGCAGCTGGCTTCCGCCGATGATTGGCCGCAGTGGCTCGGACCTCAGCGCGACGCGGTCTGGCGCGAGACCGGCATCATCGAGAACTTCCCCGCGGGCGGGCCGCCGCGGGTCTGGCGGACGGAGATCGGCGCCGGCTACTCGGGTCCGGCCGTCGTCGGAGACCGCGTCTACGTCATGGACCGCCAGATGCCGAAGGACGGGCCGAAACCCAAGAACGCCTTCGACGCCTCGCAGATCCCCGGCAACGAACGCGTGCTCTGCCTCGACGCGAAGGACGGCCACGTCGTCTGGAGCCACGAGCACGATTGCCCGTACACCGTGAGCTACGCGGCCGGGCCGCGCACCACGCCGCTGGTCGCGGGCGGACGCGTCTTCACCTTGGGCACGATGGGCGACCTGATCTGCCTCGGGGCGTCTGATGGCCGCGTGGTCTGGCAGCGCGACTTCAAGAAGGACTACGGCCTCAAGATCCCGGTGTGGGGCGTCTCGGCGAACCCGTTGCTCGACGGGCAGAAACTCATCTGTGTGGTCGGTGGCGAAGGCACGGTCGCCGTCGCGTTCGACAAGGACACCGGCAAGGAGTTGTGGCGCGCGCTGTCCGCGAAGGAGCCGGGATACTGCCCGCCGACGATCCTCGAGCTCGGCGGGCGGCGGCAGCTCGTCATCTGGCACGCCGAGGCGGTGAACGGCCTGGACCCGGAGACCGGCCGCGTGCTGTGGAGCGAACCTTGGAAGCTGAACTACGGCATGGCCATCGCCACTCCGCGGAAGGTCGGCGACAGCTTGTACCTGTCGTGCTTCTACAACGGCTCGCTGATGCTGCGCTTCGAGGCGGGCAAGGACGCGCCGACCGTCGCGTGGCGCACGCAGAAGATGAGCGAGCGGGACACCACGCATCTCAACTGCACCATGAACACGCCGTTCATCGAGGACGGCCACATCTACGGCGCGTGCAGCTACGGACAATACCGCTGCATACGCGCCGACACCGGCGAACGCGTGTGGGAGACCTTCGCGCCGACCAGCGGCAAGTCGGAGCGCTGGGGCAACTGCTTCACCGTGAAGAACGGCTCGCGCTTCTTCCTTTTCGGCGAGAAAGGCGACCTCGCGATCGCGAAGCTGTCGCCGAAGGGCTACGAAGAGATCGGCCGGGCCCATCTCATCGATCCGGCGAACCACGATCCCGGACGCCCGGTGGTGTGGTCGCATCCGGCGTTCGCCGGACGCCGCATCTACGTGAGGAACGACGGCGAGATCGTCTGCTTCGACCTCGCTGCGAAGTGACGGCGCTGCCGGCCGCGGCATCCCGCATCGACAGCGGTCGGGCCGTGCTCAGCCGTCCTTGCAGTAGGCCCGTTCCACCTTGGCGATGCGCACCTGATAGTCGGGGTACCAGACCGCCTTGCCCGTCTCTTGGGCGACGCGGTGCTCGGCGTGATCGCGCCATGCACGGATGGCATCCCCGTCGGTCCAGTAGCTCACCGTGATGCCGAGACCGGTCGCCGGATCCCGCACGCTCTCGATGCCGAGAAAACCCGGCTGCGACGCGGCCAGCTCGACCATGCGGTCCGCCATCGCGCCATAGCCACGGTCCGCATCGGCACGGGTCGAGGTGAAGATGACCGCGTGGTAGGGCGGCTCGGGCGTGCGTGCGGGCTTGGCGGACGCGCTCAACGGTTCAACAAGCGGATGACTTCGTCATGCAGCTCGGGCGCGCAGGCCACGGCGGACGTCGCCCCGGGGCGCGCGGCGTCGAGACCTTGCCAATCGGTGATCTTGCCGCCGGCGCCTTCGATGCACGGGATCAGCGGCAGCAGGTCCCACGGGTTCATGATCGGATCGACCATGATATCGGCCCAACCGCTGGCGAGCAGCAGGTAGGCGTAGCAATCGCCGAACGTGCGGTAGAGCCGGACGCGACGGGCGAGCGCGTCGAACGCCGCGCCGTTCTGGTAACGCGCCGGGAACAACGGATCGCTCGTCAACAACGTCGCCGCGTCGAGCTTCGGCGCGGGCCGGAAGCGCACCGGCGTGCCGTTCAGCGTCGTCTGCTTGCCGTCGCCGATCATCAGCTGCTTGAGCACCGGCTGATGGATGCATCCGAGGACCGGTCGTCCTTCATGCAGAAGCCCGATGAGCGTGCCGAACAACGGCACGGCGGTGATGAACGATTTCGTGCCGTCGATCGGGTCGAGCACCCAGACGAACTCCGCGTCGCCCCGCACCGTGCCGAACTCCTCGCCCACGATCCCGTGCGACGGGAACTTCTTCTCGATGAGCCGGCGCATCGCGAGCTCGGCGTTCCGGTCGGCCAAGGTGACCGGCGATTCATCGGCCTTCATCTCCAGGCCGAACTCGCGGTTCGCGAAATACGGAAGGATCACCTCCGCGCTGGCCGCGGCGAGCTCGTGGATGAAAGGACGGAACGGATCGTGGGTCACGTGAGTCGAGGAGACCACGAACGGAACCGATGGACAATGATTTGGAACCTTCCACCCAAAGATCGACCTCGTCGTGACATCCACTCCGCGACGGCGACCCGTCACCTCGGGGGAAAGTCTGCCTGATACGCCAAGACCCGCGGATCGCGCCCTTGGACCGAAGCGTGGCAGGAGCACGGGCGGCCCGCCCGCGCTATGCTGGCCGCCACGAGATCCGCGCGGGCGAGCCGCCCGCGCTCCGGTCCGGTTCATGCGGAGGGAATTTTCCGTGGCCGCGTCCGGCCGCATCCGCCTAGCGTCCGGCATGAACCGCCGTTCGTTCCTCCGCTGGGCGGGGATGTCCGCGCCTTGGATCGTCGCCGGATGTTCCGGACCGCTGACCAAGACCACCGCCGCCCGCGAGCTTTCGGCGGATGTCGCCGTCATCGGCGGCGGCCTCGGCGGATGCGCCGCGGCCCTCGCCGCCTGCCGTGCCGGCCTGCGTGTCGTGATGACCGAGGAGACCGATTGGATCGGCGGGCAGCTCACATCGCAAGCGGTGCCGCCGGATGAGCATCCATGGATCGAGGACTTCGGCTGCACCCGCAGCTACCGCGCCTTCCGCGAAGGGGTCCGCGCCCGTTACCGCGCCGATTTCCCGCTCACCGCCGCGGCCCGCGCCGATCCGCGGCTCAACCCCGGCAACGGCTGGGTCTCGCGCCTTTGCCACGAACCGCGCGTCGCGCTCACCGTGATCGAAGCGATGCTGGCGCCGCACGTCGCCGACGGCCGGCTGCGCATCCTCCACGGTCACGTGCCCGTCGCCGCGGACACCGACCGCGACCGGGTCCGGGCGGTCACCCTGCTCGACCGGAACGCCGATCGCCAGATCACCGTCTCGGCACCCTACTTCGTCGACGCCACGGAGCTCGGCGACTTGCTGCCGCTCACCGGGACGGAACATGTCGTCGGCGCGGAATCCAGGTCCGAGACCGGCGAACCCCACGCCCCGGAGAAGGCCGATCCGCGCGCGCAACAGGCCTTCACCGTCTGCTTCCCGCTCGAGTATCGGGCCGGTGAAGACCACACCATCCCGCGTCCCGACGAGTATACCTTCTGGCGCGATTACGTTCCGTCCATGGACCCGCCTTGGAGCGGACGTCTCTTGGATTGGCAGAACCCGGATCCGAAGACGTTGAAGCCGCGGAACCTCGTCTTCGACCCGACGCTGCGGGCGAAGGGCCTGAACCTCTGGACCTACCGGCGGATCCTCGACGCCGCGCGATGCGAGCCCGGCTCGTTCCCGGGCGATGTCTCGCTCGTGAACTGGCCGCAGAACGACTATTGGCTCGGCCCGCTCGTCGGCGTGCCGCCCGACGAAGCCGCCGGCCATATCGCCCGGGCCAAGCAGCTCAGCCTCTCGCTGGCTTACTGGATGCAGACCGAGGCGCCGCGGCCCGACGGCGGGACCGGATGGAAGGGCCTCCGGCTCCGGCCCGACCTGGTCGGGACCGCAGATGGGTTGGCGAAATCTCCTTACATCCGCGAGGCCCGGCGGATCCGCGCGGACCTGACGGTCACCGAACTCCATGTCGGCACCGAAGCCCGGATGCACGCGACCGGCAAGACGTTGGCCGAGGTGACGGCCGCCCGGTTCGACGACTCGGTCGGGGTCGGCGCGTACCGGATCGACCTGCATCCGGACACGGCGGGGAACAACTACATCGACCTCAGCTCGCTGCCGTTCCAGGTCCCGCTCGGCGCCTTGCTGCCGCGTCGGATGGAGAACCTGCTGCCCGCCTGCAAGAACCTCGGCGTGACCCACATCACCAACGGCTGCTACCGGCTGCATCCGGTGGAGTGGAACATCGGCGAATCCGTCGGCGTGCTGATCGCGCAGAGCCTGCGGACCAAGGAGCCGCCGCGCCAGATCCGGCGCGACCCCCGGCGGCTCGCGGAGTACCAGCGGGTGCTGCGCGAAGAAGGGGTCGAGATGAGCTGGCCGAAGGGGACGAGGGCGCTTTGAGCCAGTGAGCCAGTGAGCCAGTGGGCCAGTGAGCGAGTAGGTGAGTAGGTGAGTAGGTCAGTGTAGGCTTTGGACTGCGGCCAGTGATATCACGCCCCATCCGTGACGGACCACCGATCACTGATCACCAATCTCGGATCACTGGTCACTTCCCTGCAACCGCCGACAACTCGTGGTTCACCACGGCTAGGCAATACGTCGCCGCCGTCTCGCAGCGGAGAACGAGCGGACCTAGGGTGATCGCCTTCGCGCCCGCGGCCTTGAACGCGGCATATTCCTCGCCAGTGAAATCGCCTTCAGGTCCGACGATGACCGCGACCGATCGAGGCAAGCGCCCGTGCTCGACGACGAACCGGTCGAAGTGCGTCCGTGCATGGCGGGGTTCGTCGAGCAAGGACCCGATGAGCACGAGATCGAAACGTTGACCGCGCTGGATCCACTTGGCCGGCGACTGCGGCGCATCGACGCGCGTGAGCCAGACCGCACCGCATTGCTTGGCAGCCTCGGTCGCGATGGTCTGCCATTTGGCGCGTTTGTCCTCCGCATCACCGGGCACGCTGATGCTCCGGTCGGCGAGGAGCGGCACCACGCGCGCGGCGCCGAGTTCGACCGATTTCTGGAGGATGCCGTCCATCGCCTTGGTCTTGGCGATGGCCTGGACCAAGGTCACCTCGGCCGCCCTCGGCGGATGCATGGTCCGTTTCAGGACCCGGACCGTGACATCACGTTTCCCGGCGGATCCCACGACACAGGTCAGTTCCCCGCCCGCGCCGTCGAGCACAACGACCGGCTCGCCGACTTGGACCCGCAGCACCCGCGCTGCGTGATGGGCATCCTCCTCCGACAAGGCCAGCACGTCGCCGCGCGTCCTATCGGGAGGGAGGAAGAAACGGTGCATGATCGGGAGCGGGGGCCGGTGAGCCAGGGAGCCGGTGAGCCAGTGAGCCAGTAGGGCAGTGAGCCAGTGATCAGTGATCCGTAGTCAGTGCTGAAGAGATTGATGCTGAGGAGGCGCAACAGGGTTTCCGTGACTGGTCACTGGTTACTGGTCACTGTTCACTGTTCACTCTCAGTTAGCGGAAGAACTCCTTCGCGCGATCGAAGAAGCCCTTGCTCTGCGGGTTCACGCTCGGGTCGCAGAGTTTCGCGAACTCTTCGAGCTTCGCGCGTTGGGCAGCGTCGAGGCGGGTCGGCGTCTCGATCACGACCTTCACGAGCAGGTCGCCGACACCGTGGCCCTGGATGTTCTTCACGCCCCTGCTCTTCAGTCGGAACGTCGTGCCGGTCTGCGTGCCGGCCGGGATGCGGATCTGCGCCTTGCCCGTCATCGTCGGAACGTCCACGTCGGCGCCGAGCGCGGCTTGGGTGAACGCGACGGGCACCTCGCATTGCAGGTCGTCGCCGTCGCGCCGGAAGATGTCGTGCTCGCCCAGGTGCAGCACGACGTATAGGTCGCCGGCCGGACCGCCCCGGTGGCCGGCCTCGCCGTTGCCGGAGGACCGCAGCCGCGTGCCGTTGTCCACGCCGGCCGGGATGCGCAGGGTGATGGTCGAAGGCTTGTTGACCCGGCCGTCGCCGGAACAGGCCTTGCACGGCTTGTCGACGATCTCGCCGGCGCCTTCGCAGCGCGGACAGGTCTGCTGGATGCTGAAGATGCCGCGCGAGACGACGACGCGGCCGCGGCCGGCGCATTGGATGCAGCGGATCCGCTTCGATCCCTTCTCGGCACCGGTCCCGGAGCAGGGGTCGCACGCGGCCGGCTTGGTCACGGTGATCTGCTTCTCCGTGCCGTTCACGGCCTCCGCCAGCGTGATCTCCATGTCGTAGCGCAGGTCCGAGCCGCGAGCCGGTCCGCCCCCCTCGGGGTCTTCTCCCCCGCCGGTGTTCCCGCCGAAGAACTGCTCGAAGATCGAGCCGAGGTCGCCTTGTCCGCCGAAGGCGGAGCGGAAGATGTCGTTCGGGTCGTGGAACCCACCGCCGCGTCCGCCGCCGCCGCCGCGCGCCCGCGGATCGAAGGCGGCGTGCCCGTGCTGGTCGTAGGCGGCGCGCTTCTGCGGATCGCTCAACGCCTCGTAGGCCTCGCCGAGCTCCTTGAACTTGTCCTCGGCGCCTTTGTCCCCCGGGTTCTTGTCCGGATGGAACTTCACCGCGAGCTTGCGGTAGGCCTTCTTCAGGTCATCGGCGGAGACACCGCGTTCGACACCGAGGACTTCGTAATAATCGCGTTTGCTGGAGGCTGCCATGGAAGTGGGGCTCTATCTTTATTGCGCACGGTCCTGCAAAGCAGGGTCGTCTTGCGGCGCCGTCGGCACCGGAGGATGTCAGGCCTGGGCGGCGTTCTCTGACGGACGTTTGGCGACGACGACGCTCGCAGGGCGGAGCAGGCGCTCGCGGAACCGGTAACCTTTGCGGAGCTGTTGCACGACCTGGCCTTCGGGCACGTCGTCGGTCTCGATCTGGGACACGGCCTCGTGCAACGCCGGGTCGAACAGCTGGCCGAGGGAGTCGACCTCCTCCAGCCCTGAATCGGCGATCACGCCGCGCAGCTGGCCGTGGATCATCGCGACACCGACCTTCAGCGTCTCGACGGTGGCGTTCGGCTGCACGGTGGCGGCGAGCGCCATGTCGAAGTTGTCGAGCACCGGCAACAGCTTGCCGAGCGTGGCCTCGACGCCGGAGCGCCGGGCCTCGTCGCGCTCGCGGGCGGCGCGCTTCTTGAAGTTGTCGAAATCGGCCGTCGTGCGGAGCAACCGCTCGTAGAGCTCGGTGGATTGCGCGGCCTTGGCCTTCAGCTCGGTGAACTGGGCGGGGGTGAGCGCCTCCAGAGCGGCTTCGGGCGCGGTCTCGCCGGGCTGCACGGTGGTGGGGTCTGACGTTTCTTCGCTCATGGTTCGATGGAACTGACTTCTAAGAGGCGCGGAAAGTAGAAGGCCG
>JBBRQL010000022.1:0-31697 GCA_038226425.1 Verrucomicrobiota bacterium | reverse complement strand
GCGCCGGTTTTCAACCGGCTCGGCGAGGGCGATGGGGCGGCGTCCGGGGAGGGCCGCTTGGAAAGCGGCGATCCGGGAACGGGGGGCCGCCGGATTGTATCCGGCTCGGCGAGGGCGATGGGGCGGCGTCCGGGGAGGGCCGGTTGGAAAGCGGCGCTCCGACCGATTCACCGACCCGGGCCGGGAGCAATGTCGGGATACGCCCTGCGAGACGCGAGACGCCGGCGGTCTCGTGGCGACCAGCCAAGTCAAAACAACGAATACCGCTGGGCCAGTGGCAGGACCTTGGCCGGCTCGCACACGAGCGCCTCGCCGTCTGCGGTGACGGCGTAGGTCTCGGGATCGACGGTGATCACCGGCATGGCGTCGTTCCACTTGAGGTCCTTCTTGCCGAGCGAACGGCAACCGCGCACCGCCTCGATGCGCTTGATCAGACCGTAGCCGGCGGCGACGCCTTCCGCTTTGCACAGCTGGCTGACGAACGCGATGGAGATGGCACCGGGCGCATGGCCGAAGGCACCGAACATCGGGCGCATGAAGACCGGTTGCGGCGTGGGGATGCTCGCGTTCGGGTCGCCCATCTGCGCCCAGGCGATGACGCCGCCCTTGATCACCTGCTCGGGTTTCGCGCCGAAGAACGCGGGCCGCCAGAGCACGAGATCGGCGAGCTTGCCGACCTCGACGGAGCCGATGACGTGGGCCATGCCGTGCGAGAGGGCGGGGTTGATGGTGTACTTTGAGATGTAGCGCTTGATGCGGAGGTTGTCGTTGGCGCCGGTCTCGCCGTTCAACGGTCCGCGCTGCTGCTTCATCTTGTCCGCCGTCTGCCAGGTGCGGGTGATGACCTCGCCGATGCGGCCCATCGCCTGCGAATCGCTGCTCATCATGCTGATGGCGCCGAGGTCGTGGAGGATGTCCTCGGCCGCGATGGTCTCGCCGCGGATGCGGCTCTCGGCGAAGGCGACGTCCTCCGGCAGCCCCGGGTCGAGATGGTGGCAGACCATGAGCATGTCGAGATGCTCGTCGATGGTGTTGACCGTGTAGGGGCGCGTCGGGTTGGTGGAGCTGGGCAGGACGTTCGGTTCTCCGCAGATGCGGATGATGTCCGGCGCGTGTCCGCCGCCGGCGCCCTCCGAGTGGTAGGTGTGGATCGGGCGCGAGGAAACGAGGGAGACAGACACAGGTTTGCCGGCGTTAGAAGAAGACGACGACTTCCCCTCATATTTGCAGCTTTCCGATCAACTTATACCAGATTTCGGCTTTGAAAAAGTTATAGCCGCATTGGCACGCTGTGGGGATCATATCACCCAATAGAACACTGAAGAGTATTTTGAGATCGGAGCACCCGCGATTCGGGCAATCCTCAATTTGCGGAGTGAATTCAGTAAACTTGCAGTGCCCAACATCGACTGGTTTCGACGGCTCGGTTGTTCAGTGTCACAACCGGTTCCAAAATGAGGACAGAACTCTGTGATGACACCGTTGCCCCTCATGGCGGGCGAGAGGTCGGTCAGCGGCGCTCGGACAAATCCACCGTGATCCCGACCGTGCCCAGCAAGGCGCTAACTTAGCCGGGACGATGCAGTCCAACGGAGCGCGGACGGTCACGTCCGCGCGGACACCTGCGCTGGCGGTCGGAGGCGAGACCGGGGAAGGCCGCTGACCGGAAGGCCGCTGGTGTCCGGACACCGAAGACTTCCAAGCGCTGGCCGAAGGCGGCACTCGCGGACGTGACCGTCCGCGCTCCGATTGCATCGTCCCGGCTTGTTCCAAGTCGCGTTCAAGATGATACTAAGACGGTGCATCCGTTGCTTTTCCGATGGCCTACCGTCGTTTTATTAGGCTCATCTTGAAAGCGAACTAGAATTAGAGCCTGTTTGAAAACTCACCTTCGGGTGGTGGGACAGGCTTCCAGCCTGTCCGACCGTGGGCTTCCAGCCCGCGGTCACAAAGGAGACCAACGCGGGCTGGAAGCCCGCACGCAGACAGGCAGGATGCCTGTCCCACTTTTCAAACAGGCTCTTAGAACTTGTCCCTGATGGGGACGAAGCACCGTCGGGAACCGCGGACCGGCGCCGCGCGGACCCTCCGCACGACAGCGGCACAGTCACCCGGGACCTTTTCGTGGCAAGGCCGTGCGAGCCGACCGACGCTCGCACACTAGGCGACGGCCGTCGCCGCGGTATCGGGCGCAGGCGGCAAGATGCTGGGCGCACCGCCGTCTGTCCCGGGGTCGGCGGGGCTCAACCCGCCGTGGCGGCGCGGGCCTTGGCCTGGGCCTTGGTCTGCGCCTTCAGCCATTTCTCGGCCTGCCCCATGAACCCGAAATAACCGCCCCGGGCATAGGGCCATAGCTGGAAGTCGGTGGGCCGGCGGCACAGCACCAATTCGACACCCGACGCCGTGAGCGCTGCACGGACCGCCTCCAACCGGTCGTTCAACGGCCCGACGGCCGGCGCGTAGGCGACCACGGCGCCGAGACGCCCCTTCACCGCCCATGCGGCCAGGCCTTCCGCCAAGGTCGTCGCCGGGAGCACCTCCGCGGTGCAGCCGAAGTGCTCGCCGGCCCGCTCGACCGCGTCGCCGAACGACGCGTCGCGATGACGACGGCGAGGCGCGCCAAGCGATGCTGCGACGTCTTCGGTCGCGCTGGTGAAGGCGGCGACGGCGACGAAGGCGGCCTCGTGGAGTTCGCCGATCTCGGGCGTCAGGTCCTCTTCGTGGATCCAGAGCCCGGAGCGTTCCGGGAGCTGGGCCGGTCTCGTCGGATACGTGGCGAACCGGCTGGCCTCCGGGGTCGGCGTGGGCGCATCGGGTCCGACGACGTCGAAGACGGTCGCCCGCACCTTCTTCTCGTCGAGGCGTTCGAGGCCGGTCGTGTCGGCCAACAGCTCGGGCGCGCAGCATTGCTCGAGGTTCGCGCGGCTCACGAGATACGGCTTGTCCTTGGTCTGCAACCCGGCGACCCAGCGCCAGTTCAAGGTGTTGCTGGCCGCATCGGCATCGAGCAGATGGCGGAGGAAAAAATCGGCGCCGACCTCCCACGGAAGGCGTTCGACATGGATCCAGAAACTCGCCCACCACATGCGGGCGTGGTTGTGCAGGTATCCGGTCTCGACCAGTTCGCGGGCGAAGCGGTCCATGATCGCCACGCCGCTCCGGCCGGCCATCACCTCGTCCGCGCGCTGGCGGACGACCTCGTGCAGGGTCCCTTTCAGGGCGGCCAACCGGTCCGCGTAGTCGCGCCAGACGGCGGGCCGTGTCTCGAGCCAGCCCTTCCAGTAGCGGCGCCAGAAGATCTCCTGCAGGAATTTCTGCGCGACCGAGGCCGGATGTTTCGCGAGCAAGCTGGCGGTGATCTCGTCCTCCGTGACCAAGCGGCTGCGGATCGCCGGTGAGAGCCGCGAGACATGGGGATGCCGCGGCGCGACGAGATTGCGCTTGGCGCCGTACGCCGGGACGAGGGGTTGGAACGCTTCCCACCGGGCCAAGGCGCCGGAGCGCGAGGCCGGGAAAGTCAGGACAGATTCAGACACGCGCCGAAGGTTGGCATCCACCGGGCAGAGTCAATCCAAGCCATCCGCAATCCTCCGCACGCGGACGACGATGCCCGCCGCCCTGAAGCCGGCCATCAAGCCGTCGCGGCCCTAGCCATCAGCGCCTCGACCTCGCTCCGCACGCGGAGCGCGATTGCGTGCGGTGATCCGGTGCCGTCGACCACGCGGACGCGTCCGGGCCAAGCTTCCGCGAGCTGATCGTACGCGGCGTCGACCCGGCCGAAGAAAGCGTCCTGCTCGGCCTCGAACCGGTCGGCCAACGGTGCGGTCGCCACGTTCCGTGCGGCCAATCGTCTCAGCGCTTCCGGCCTCGGGACGCGGATGAGCAACGTCAGGTCCGGTCGCGTGCCGGCCACGGCGAGCTCGATGACCGCGCGGACGGCCTCGGCGTCGAGGCCGCGCCCGCCCGCTTGGTACGCCGTCGTGGAATCGTGGAACCGGTCGCAGAGCACGATCTCGCCGTTTTCCAGCGCCGGCCGGACCACCCGGCGCACCAGCTCGGAGCGGCTGGCGTTCATCAGGAGCAGCTCGGTCTCCGGGGCCATGCCGTGTCCGTCGGGATCATGCTTGAGCAGATGGCGGAGCTTCTCGCCGAGCGGAGTGCCGCCGGGTTCGCGGAGCTCGCGCACGATATGACCACCCGCCCGCAGGGCCTCGGCGAGCAGGCGGACCTGCGTGCTCTTCCCGCACGCTTCTCCGCCTTCGAAGGTGATGAAGAGGCCGCGTGCCATGACGACGCTCAAGGGGCCGACGGCGGCGCCTTCACCTTGGTGCCGGCATCCGGAGCCGCGCCGGAGCCGGGCAGCTTGACCTCCAGGGCGAACTCGCCGCCCAGGTACTCGACCAGCGAGCCGACCTGGTCGTCGCTGAGGATGCCGCCCTGCTTCAGCGAGAAGGCGGGCATCAAGGAACCTTCGCGACCGCCGGTGATCCACTGCGTCCAGTAGGCGCGGTCGGTCGGTTTGTTGAGCGCCCGGAGCGACGGCACCATGGTCGCCCGGTGCTCGCCCTCGTGGCAGATGCCGCAGGCGGTCTCGTACAAGGCCTTGCCGGTCTTGCCCAACGTCGGCGCGACGTGGCAGGTCGCGCAATCGCCGCGGAACACGGCCTGCCGGTCGGCCGCCGCGATCTGCATGTTGCGGGTGCGGTCGCCGGTGCGGGCAGCGTTCAGGTCGGGCGCGGGGATGATGCAGCGGACGGTCAACGGGATGGGGCCCACGGACGAGTTGATCGTCGCGGTCTTGGTGATGGTCCCGTACTTGTTGCGCATATCGACGGTCACAGCGATCTCGCCGTGCTCGCCGGGAGCGATGGCCCACGGTTGCTGGGGAAGCTTCGCCGCCGTGCAGCCGCAACTGGTGTGGACGTTCTGGATCGTGACCGTCTCCTTGGAGACGTTGGTCAACGCGAAGGTGAACTTCGCATCCGTCTCGCCGGCTTTCGCGGCGTATTCCTTGAGCTTGGAGTCCCACGCGAGCGCGTCGGGATTGTTGACCGTCGGCGTGATGGCAAGCGTCGGCGCGGACGGCGGCAGCCCGATGGCACCTTGGACGGACGCCGCGCCGGTCCCGGCGACCTGGTTGGTGCGGAGCCGGATCGGGCGGCTGACGATGCGAGGGATCGTCGAGCCCCCTTGCGGTGCGGCCGGCGGCTGCGGAGGCAACGGAGGCGGCTCCGCGGCCGACGCGACCCGCAGCGACAAGGAGAGGAACAGCCCTGACAGGAGGAATCGGCGCAGCACAGCGGTCATTTTCATACGACGGGGCAACCGATAGCAGCGCGCGGGGAGTTGGACGAGGGGGATTTGCGCGAAGCCTCTCCGAGGTCCGGCGATAATCTCGCTACCCCGCCCTCGACACGACTGTCGACCGAGGGCATCCCACGATCATGGGCGCGATCCGAAGGGGCGGACAAGGCGGCCGGCGCGGAGTCGCGCTTGCTCTGTAGAAAACACCGGCCGGAGAGATAAATCTGGAAAACAGGAAAACAGGAACGGAGCCGGTAAAGGTCTGGGTTTTCTGCTTTCCTGTTTTCCAGATTTATCTTCCCCACAGAGCAGATGGCACTCTGCGGTATCTCGGATCTGCGATCACCAGACGCCGACTCTTGCCGAGCGCCACGGCCTCTCCCCACGCCGAGCCCGACTCGGCGAGACGGCAGAGCACAACGTTGCAAAAACTGTCCGCCGCTTCCGATCGCGTCCCACGACAGTCCGCGGCTTGGCTTCGTCGCCGGATTTGCTACGGTCACCGCGTCTCCATGAAACACGTTCGCATCCTGACGCTCGCCTTCTTGTTGCCGTCCGCGCTCACCGCCGCGGATCCGGCCAAACCGGTCGACGTCTCGAAGATGCCGTTGCCCGCGCCGCGCAAGGTCGACTTCACGCAGGAGGTCTATCCGATGCTCAAGGAATCCTGCTTCTCCTGCCACGGCGCGCAGAAGCAGAAGGGCAAATACCGCTGCGACACCAAGGACGGCGCCTTCAAGGACACCGACCACGGCCCCACGATCGTCCCGGGCCACAGCGAGAAGAGTTCGCTCGTCCACATGGTCTGCGGGCTGATCGACGAGATGCTCATGCCGCCGCCGAGCGACAAGCCCGGCCAATCGGAGAAGCTCAGCGACGCGCAGATCGGCGTCCTGCGCGCGTGGATCGACCAAGGTGCCGTCTGGCCCGACGGCCCGATCGCCGACGTCGTGAAACCGGTCACCTTCGCCGTCGATATCGGGCCGCTGTTGACCGCCTCGTGCGCCGCCTGCCATTCGGGCGCCGACGCGAAGGGCGGCTTCTCCGTCGTTTCGCTCGAAGCGGTGCTGAAGGGCGGCAAGACCTACGGCAAGGCCGTGACACCGGGTGCCCCCGCGAAGTCGCCGCTCGTCACCATCGTCGCCGGGCTCGACGAAGACCTGCCGCTGCCCGAGAAGCACAAGCTTCCGCCGAAGCAGCTCGACTTGGTCAAGAAGTGGGTCGGCCAAGGTGCGAAGTGACGCACGCCGGAGGCCTGCAACGCGTCGCCAAGAAATGACAATGCACCGTTAGCGGGGCACCGGCATGTCGGGCACCGTCGGGTCCGCATGAAATCCAGATGCTTGCTCGGCGGCCTCGCGCTCGCCGCCACCACCACGGCGCTCCTCGCCCACGACGAACCCTTCGGCTATCTGCGCGGCGCGCAGACCGAGGCCAAAGGCGAATGGGAGGTCACCCAGTGGAGCACCGCCCGCATCGGCAAGGAATCCGGCCGTTACCTCGGCCTCGACCTCGCCACCGAGCTGGAATACGGCGTCACCGACCGCTTCCAGGTCGCCGCCTATGTGCTCAGCAACTACCTGCTCGCCAAGGACTCGGTCGGCAGTTCCAAGTCTTTCGACGACCGCAACCGTTTCTCTGTGACCGGCGGGACCCTCGAGTTCAAGTACCAGTTGCTCAACCCGTACAAGGACTCCTTCGGCCTCGCGCTCTACTTCGAGCCCGGCTACCGGAGCAGCGGCCGCGTGAGCGGCGACAAGGAGGGCGAGATCGAGCTGGAGATGAAGCTGATCGTGCAGAAGAACTTCTTCGAGGACCGCCTGATCGCCGCCTTCAACTACACGATAGAGCCAGAATTCGAGAAGGAGCCGGGCCACGATTGGGAGACGAACCTCGTCATGGAATGGACCGCCGGTCTTTCCTGGAAGTTCGCACGACACTGGTGGATCGGCGCGGAGACCCGGCTCGACACCGAGTTCGGGGATGCCGACCTGGGCGACAGCAAGTTCGTCACCTTCTCCGCCGGCCCGACGCTGCACTACTCCGGCGAAAAGTTCTTCGCCACGCTCGCGGTGCTGCCGCAGATCTGGGGCTGGCCGGACAAGACCGGCACCGGCGGCCTGCATCTCGACAGCCACGAGCACGTCGAGATCCGGCTCAAGCTGGGCACCGAGTTCTAGGCCGGGGACGGCGGAGCCACGCCGACGGATACCCCGGGTGGCGGCAGGACTTCCGGCCTCCGCTCGCTTGCCCCGGACCCGCCGGACCGGTGACGATCCGCCCGTGCTTCTCTGCTGGATCCTTGGCGGCTTCGCGCTGCTCACCGTCTTCATCGGCGGTTGGCAGTTCGTCGCCGCGCTTCGCTTCCCGCTCCATCGTCGGGTGCCGCCGACCGTGCCGGCGCCGGGCGTGACGCTGCTCAAATCGCTCAAGGGCTGCGACGCGCACACACGGGACTGCCTTCGCAGCTGGTTCACGCAGGACCACGGCGGACCGGTCCAGTTCCTATTCGCTGTGCAGGATTCCTCCGACCCCGTCTGCGACATCGTGCGCGGGCTGGCCACCGAATTCCCCTCGGCTGACGTGCGGCTCGAGGTCGTCCCCCACCTGGCCGGCGCGAACGCCAAGGTCTCCAAGCTAGCCCATCTCGAGAACTTTATCGCGCACGGACTGGTCGTCATCAGCGACGCCGACGTGAAGGCTCCCGCGGACCTGCTCGCGCAGGTCTTGGCGCCGCTGCAGGACCCGCAGGTCGGCCTGGTGAACTGCTTCTACCGGCTGGCGAACCCGACGACGGCCGCGATGCGTTGGGAAGCCGTCGCCATCAACGCCGATTTTTGGAGCCAGGTGCTCCAGTCGCGGACGCTCCAGGCCCAGGATTTCGCCCTGGGCGCGGCGATGGCGCTGCCCAAGGCGCGGCTCGCCGAGATCGGCGGCTTCCACGCGTTGGCCGACCACCTCGCCGACGACTACCAACTGGGCAACCGCATCGCCCGGCTAGGCTATCGCATCGAGCTCTGTCCGGTCGTGGTGGAATGCTGGGATGCGCCGATGGGTTGGCAAAAGGTGTGGGCGCACCAGCTGCGCTGGGCGCGGACGATCCGCGTGTGCCAGCCGGTGCCGTTCGCCGCGAGCATCCTCAGCGACCAGACGGTCTGGGTCTCGGCCTTCGCCATCGCTCTCGGGAGGCCCTGGGGTCCATGGGTCTTCGCGACGGGCTTCGCCCTGCGCGCGACCACGGCGGTGGTGCTCCAAGCGCGGATCGGGATCCCGGCCACCGGCTCACGGGCCGGCGCGGTCTTTTTGAAGGACATGCTCGGTCTCGCCATCTGGGCGGCCGCGTTCTTCGGCGACCAGGTCGTCTGGCGAGGCGTGGCCTACCGGGTCGGCCGCGACGGCAAGCTCACCCGGCTGTAGCGGCGCGATCCACGGGCTCCGCCGCCAGGTCTGGCCCCGGCCAGCGACCACGGGGCAAGCCGCGACCCACAGGGACGCCCTTCTCGGCTTGGAAAGTTTCACTTTCGTAACCCGTCCCTTCGGCCACGTTCCCTCCGTCCATGAAGCCGTTCCTGACCTTCTTCGCGCTGCTCGTGCTCGCCGTCTCCCCGCTCTGGGCGGCCCGGCAGATCTCCGTCAGCGAGGTCGACTACAACCCGGTCGGCGGTTCCGACTACGAGTTCGTAGAACTCGTGAACCTCGGCCCGACGCCGTTCGACCTGAGCGGCGCCCGGTTCACCAACGGCGTGGTCTATCCGTTCAAGGCCGGCACGGTGGTCCCGTCCGGCGGGCGGATCGTGGTCTGCAACAGCAAGACCAAGTTCGCCGAGCGCCACGGCGACATCGGTTCGCGGCTCGCGGGATCGTTCGACGGGAAGCTCAGCGACGACGGCGAGACGCTCACGCTCGTCGATGCCGCGGGGAAGCTGCTCCTGGAGTTCACCTACGGCACCAAGGGCGCCTGGCCATCCCGCGCCAACGGCCTCGGCAGCTCGCTCGAATGCGTCGATCCGGCGGGCGACCTCGACACCCCGGCCAACTGGCGCAGCAGCACCGAATACGGCGGCTCGCCCGGTGTCGCCGGGGTCGGGCCGTGGCGGCCCATTGTCATCAACGAGGTCCTCACCCACACCGATCCACCGCTGGAGGACGCCATCGAGCTCTTCAACACGACCTCCACCAACGTCGACATCGGCGGGTGGTACATCTCCAATTCCCGGGCGGAGCCGAAGAAGTTCCGTGTCCCCGCCGGCACGGTGGTACCGCCGCGCACGTTCAAGGTCTTCTACGAGCAGCGCGGCACCGGCAGCCCGGCCGGGTTCAACTCCTTCGGCACCGGGCGGACGCCGGAGTTCACCTTCAACTCCGCGCAAGGCGACGAAGCCGTGCTGGTGAAGGCCGATGCGTCCGGCGTGGTCCGCTACTGGGTCGATTCCGTGAGCTTCGACTCGGCCGAGAACGGCGTGAGTTTCGGCCGTCATCCCGATTTCACCGGGCCGCTGGTGGCGATGTCGCGCCTCACGTTCGGTTCGGCGATCGACGCGACGTTCCCTCCGCAGTTCCTCTCCGAGTTCCGTCTCGGCACCGGTGCGTCGAACGCGCTGCCCAAGATCGGACCGCTCGTCTTCAGCCGCATCATGTACCATCCGCTCACGAACGCGGACGAGTTCGTCGAGGTGCACAACATCGCGGCCACCAACGTCCCGCTCTCGGACCCGCTCTATCCGACGAACACGTGGCGCCTGCGCAAGGCGATCGACTTCGATTTCCCGTCGGGTTCGCAACTCGCCGCCGGGGCGAAGGCCATCGTCGCGCCGATCACGCCGGCCTCGTTCCGGGCGCGCTACACGGTCCCGGCCGACGTCCAGGTGTTCGGTCCGTACACGAACGTCTTGGACAACGCGGGCGACTCGCTCCAGCTCTTCAAACCGGATCCGCCGCAGACGCCGCCGCATCCGGACGCCGGCTATGTGCCGTACATCTTGGTCGAGAAGATCGATTACCTGCCGACCGCTCCGTGGCCGGTCGCCGCTGACGGCACCGGCGTCGCCCTGAAACGCCAGGATCCGGCAACCTACGGCAACACCGCCGCCAACTGGACCACCGACGCGCCGGCGACGGCCCCCGGCGTGACCGCGGCCCTCGGCATGGACGGGAAGTTGCAGGTGGCCTTCACCGCGGTCGCAGGAGTCGCGTACGTCATCGAGACACGAGCCGATGCGGCGTCCGGGACGTGGGCCACGATGTCGAGCATCGCGGCTTCGAGCGGCGGCGGAAAGGTCGTCCGAGCTGTGGACCTGACCGGGCAGAGCCAGTTCGTGCGCGTGCGGGTCCAGTGAGGAGCTGGCCGGATCAGTAGCCGAGCCAGTGCCGGACGAAGGTCTGGCCACCGAAGACCCAGATCATCGCCGCCGCGGCCAGGTAAGGTCCGAAGCCGAGGCGGCCGGACCAGTTCTGCCGGCCCGCCGCGATGAGCGCCAAGGCGACGACCGCGCCGAGGACCGAGCTGGCCATCAGCGCGAAGACCGTCGCCGGCCAGCCGAGGAACGCGCCGATCGCCGCCATGAACTTCACGTCGCCGAAGCCCATCGCTTCGCGGGGCAACACGACCCGGTCGACCACGGCCGACATCCACGGCTGGTGTTCCGCCTCGAAGATCTCGTCGCCCACGCGCAGCACCGGTGGTTCGCGGCGGAGCTCCAGACGCACCGGCTGGTCGATGAAGCAACGGTCGGACATTTCGAGCCGCTTCGCTTGGAAGGTCACCGCGTCCGACCGGCGGTAGAACAGCTCCTCGTACGGCACCGTCTCCGAGGGCAGCACCACGCCGGCCTCGTGGAACACGACCACCGAATCCGGTTCCAGCTCCACCTTCTGCCGGCCGAACATCAGCTTCCCGAGCCGCAGCACCGCGTACACCACACCTCCGCCGACGACGATGCCCAGCGCGCTGCTTTTCATCGCGGCGGGGATGTTCACCGCTCCCTGCAACGCCGGTGCCGCCGCCGACAGCAGCAATCCCACGACGATGCCGCCGATGGTGATCTCGTCCGGGATGATCAGGTGCTCGACGTCGATGAAGGTCGCCGCGATGAAGCCCGCGAAGAGCAGGCACAGCGCGCCCGCCATCAGCGGTTCGGCCCGGCCGAAGGTCAGCCACGTGGCCAAGAACACCAGGCCGGTGAAGAGCTCGACCGCGATGTAGCGCGGCGAGATCGGAGCACCGCAGTTGGCGCACTTGCCCCGCAAGATCAGCCACGAAAGCACCGGCATGTTGTGCCGCAGCGGGATCTGGTAGCCGCACTTGGGGCAATGCGACGGTGGCGAGACCACGCTCTCGTCGAGCGGCATCCGGTGGATCACCACGTTGAGGAAGCTGCCCACGATCAGGCCCGTCGCCGCGATGAAGGCGGACCAGATGTGGAACGGGATGCCGAACGGCCCCGCGAACCAGAATTCCAACGGCAAGCCCAAGATGGTCGTCGTATCGTTCATCGCTGGCCCCCGTAGATCTCGCGCCCCAACGCCTCGCGCATCACCTCGATCGGCGCCGGCTTGCCGGTCCACAGCTCCAGCGCCGCGGCGCCTTGGTAGAGCAGCATACCGAGGCCGTTCGCGGTGCGGCATCCCGCGGCCTTGGCGGCCCGGAGCAACGGCGTCTCGGCAGGCCGGTAGACCATGTCGTACACGCCGTCGGCCCGGCCCAGCGGGAAGCGCGAGATGTCCAGCGGCAGCGGATCGCCGGGCTTCAGCCCGAGCGAGGTCGCGTTGAGCACGATCTCGATGTCGGTGCCCTCCGACGGATAACCCGCGCGCACGTCGACCGCCGGGAAACGTTCGCCGATCTCCGCGGCCAGCTCCTCGGCTTTCGACTCCGTCCGGTTCACCAGCCACAGCTCGTTCGCGCCTTCGTCCGCCAGGCGCAGCGCGGCAGCCCGCCCTGCGCCGCCGGCACCGAGCAGCAGCACGCGGGCGGACCGCGGCTGGATGGCGAGGTCCTCGTTCAACGCCCGGATGATCGCGTCCGCATCGGTGTTGTGGCCCTTGGCACGGACCGGCCCCCGGATCTCGCGCAGACGGCCGACCGGCTGCCACAGCCCTTCGGCGTCCTCGGCCTCGAACACCACCGTGTTCACCGCGCCCCACGCGATCGCCGACGCGTCCAGCTCGTCCATGAGCGGGACGGCGAGCAGCTTGTGCGGCACGGTGAGGTTGAGCCCGGCGAAGCCCATGTGCCGCGCGCCCTCGATGGCTTCGCGCAGGCGTTCTGGCGCGACCTCGCAGCCGATGTAGCACCAGTCGAGCCCGAGATGGGCCATCGCCGCGTTGTGCATCGCCGGCGAAGCGGAGTGCCGGATCGGCGCGCCGAACACCGCGCACAGGCGCGTGGCGGCGGACAACGGTTTCGCGGTTTCGGACGGCATGGACGCGACGCAGCGTGCGAAGGGCACCCGCACGGTGCAAGCTCCGGCACCAGAAGCGGTAGATCTAAAATCTGGAAAACAGGAAAACAGGAACCAGAACAAGAAGGCGGACTCGGATTGATCTCGGAGCGTACTCGCGTCCCGACGATGGCACCGGAGTCGACGTGCAGGCCGGACTCTCCGGCTTCAGCATTTTCCTACTTTCCTGATCCTCAACTCTGGGCCGTCCGTCGCTCTTGGCCGGCCGGTGGAACGGATGCGAGACTCCTGCTCGCTCCCTCCGCCTTCGGCGCTTTCCTGTTTTCCTGCCTTCCAGATTCAAATCCGGAAAACCGACCGCTTCCGATTGTTCACGGATTGCCGCGGCGGAACGGCAGCTCGGTGCGCAGCATGGGCTCGATCTGAGAGGCCGTCTTGCCGCTGGCGGACATCGCTCCCGCGGCGACGCCGGAGACCCAGGCCGTCGCGCTGGAGGTCCCTTGGGCCACCCATGTCTGCCCGCCGTACTGGAAATACATCGTGCCCGGGCCGGCCAACTGGGCCTGGGGTCCGGTGTTCGCGTAGGGCGCCGGCTGGCCACTGCGGTCCACCGCCGTGACGCCGAGCGCACCGGGGCTCGCCGCCGGGAAGGTCAGGGCCGTGCCGCCCATGTTGCCGGTGGCCACGGGGATGATCGCGCCTTGGTTGTGCAACGAGGCGATGATGTCGTCGAGCATCGGGCTCGGATCGGTCCCGCCGAGGCTCAGGTTGAAGACCGTCGCGCCCTGCGCCGCCGCGGAATAGAGACCGCGGGCGACGTTCCAGGTGGTGGTCGTCGGCTCTTGGCCGGCCGGTGCCGGATCGTAGACATCCACGGCGACGACGCGGACGCGGGAGCCGGCGACCGCATCGTCGGCGACCGAGACGCCTTGCAGGATGTTCTGGACCATGACCGTCCCATGCGTCGGGCCGGCGTCGGCCGCGACCGACGGGTCCACGACCGAACTCCTTGAAATGATGAACTGCTCGTACGCCGCCGGCAGCGGTTGGACCTTGGTGTCGATGAGCCCGACGATGACGCGGTCCTTGCTGCCGACCACCCGCGGCTTGAGCCCGAGCTCGGTGGTCGCCTTCGCGACCGGTCCGCCGCGATCGGGCGCCGGCAGACGGATGTTGTTCTCCACCGCGGCCACATCGTCACGGGCCTTCAGCAGCTCTCTCGCGGCCAAGGCCGCCTCCGGCGTCTCGAAGCGCAGGCGGTACGCGTTCAGCTCCTCGAGCCGGCCCACCAGCTTCGCGCCGAGCTTCTTCGCGAGTTCTTCCGGCGTGATTTTGGCGCCGGGCTTGAGGCGGACGATGAGCTCGTTCGGGATCGGGCCGGGCTCGAGCGTGTACTCGTCGTCCGACGGCGCGACCGCCTCGGTGGCGGCATCGGCGGACGACCGGTAGATCAAGAGCCGCGCCGGGCCCTTGGCCTGCGGGGCGAGCACGAAGCTCAACGGCCCGAGCAGCCGCCCCAAGGCCTCGCGCGCCGGCAGGTTGGTGAAGGTGGCCGAGACCACGCGGTCTGTCCCCGGTTCCATCAGGATCTTCCAGCCCGTCGCCCGGGCGACGCGGCCGAGGACCTTGGGCAACGGCACTCCTTGGATCGCGGCGTCCACCCGGTTCGACCCGGCATGCCAGCGCAACGGGCCCGGTGCCGCCGCACTCGCGGACACCAGACCGCAGCACACGAGCATCAGCAGGAAGAGGTGGGGGCGGCGCGACATGATGGACGGCAGGGGCAAGCTAGCAGACCGGACGATGAAGGCGAACACCGCCAAGCCCCGGCGGTTGCGGCCTCGGCCAAATTTCCTGGATCCCCAACTTGCCATGAAGCAACGTCTACGTAGTTTCGTCGCAGGCTCAGCAAAAGCTACCGACCATGGATACCTCCCTACCCCGGCGCACATTTCTCAGAGGCCTCGGCACGCTCATGGCGCTGCCGTTGTTGGAGTCGGTCGCGATGTCCCCGCTTTTGGCGGCGGCCGGAAGTCCAGCGGCCGCGGCCGCCGGCACGGCGCCGCGTCGCATGGCCTTCATCTATGTGCCCAACGGCGCGAACATGCCGGACTGGACGCCCAAGCAGGTCGGCGCAGGCTTCGAGCTCCCGTTCATCTTGGAACCGCTCAAGGAGCACCGCTCCGATTTCAGCGTGCTGAGCGGCCTCACGCAGGACGCCGGGCGGGCGGGCAAGGACGGCGCCGGCGACCACGCGCGGGCATCGGCCACCTGGCTCACCTCGACGCGCATCCGCAAGACCAACGGCGTCGACATCCACGCAGGCATCTCGGCGGACCAGGTCGCCGCACAGCACGTCGGCAAGGAGACCCGCTTCGCCTCGCTCGAGCTCGGCTGCGACCGCGGCCAGACCTCGGGCAACTGCGATTCCGGCTACAGCTGCGCGTATTCCTACAACATCGCCTGGCGCACGCCGTCCGCTCCGCTGCCGCCCGAGGTGGATCCGGCGCTGGCCTTCGAGCGGTTGTTCGGCGGCACGGACCTCAAGGAGACCGAGGAGCAGCGGGCTCGTCGCGTGCGCTACCAGAAGAGCGTCCTCGACTACGTGATGAAGGACGCGAAGACGCTCAACGCGAAGCTCGGCCGCACCGACCAGCGCAAGCTCGACGAATACCTCACCGGAGTCCGCGACCTGGAGCGCCGCATCGAATCCGCGAAGAAAATCGAGCAGCAGCTCCCCGGCGCCCAACGCCCGACCGGCATCCCGCGCGATGCCGACGGCAAGGTCGATTTCCAGGCCCATTCCCGCCTGATGCTCGACATCATGGTCCTCGCTTTCCGGACCGATTCGACCCGCGTGGCCACCTTCGTGATGAAGCATGACGGCAGCGAGGAGAAGTATCTGCAGATCGGCGTCCGCGACGGGCACCACGAGCTTTCCCACCACCAGAACGACGAGGAAAAGCGGAAGAAGATCGCCCAGATCAACCGCTTCCACATGGAGCAGTTCTCCTACCTCTTGGGCAAGTTGAAGTCCGTCCAGGAAGGCGAAGGCACGCTCTTGGACAACTCGATGATCGTCTACGGCAGCGGACTCGCCGATGGCAACCAGCATGCCCACAACGACCTGCCGATCCTTCTCGCAGGCCGCGGCGGTGGATCGATCGCGCCCGGACGCCACATCCGCTACGCCAAGGAGACGCCCATGGCGAACCTGTTCCTCTCGATGATGGACCGCATGGGCATGTCCGCCGAACGCTTCGGCGACAGCACCGGCCGGCTCGGCCAGCTCACGACCTGAGCCGGACCCGCAGGCAGGGAACGTCGACGGGCCGGAGATGTCTCCGGCCCGTCTCGTTTTCCAAGGTCGTCCGCCTACGGACAGGCTGCCGTCACCACTTCAAGGCTTGGATGCGCCGGGACACTTCCTCGGCGTTGGCGCGGGAATTGAACGCGCTCACGCGGAACCAGCCCTCGCCCTTCGAACCGAAGCCGCTCCCGGGCGTGATCACCACGTTGGCCTCGCCGAGGATCTTGTCGAAGGCCTGCCAGCTGGTATGGCCTGCCGGCGTGCCGACCCAGATATACGGCGCGTTCACGCCGCCGAAGACGTTGAGCCCGGCGGCCTTCGCCCCCGCGACGAGCACCTTGGCGTTGCCCATGTAGTGCTCGATGAGCCCGCGGACCTGCTGCTTGCCCTCGGCCGAATACAGCGCCTCGGCCGCGCGCTGGACGATGTAGGAGACGCCGTTGAACTTCGTGCTCATTCGGCGGTTCCAGAGCGGATGGAGCGGCTTGGACTCTCCGTCCGCGGTGGTCGCATGCAGGGTCTTCGGCACCACCGTGAAGGCGCAGCGCGTGCCGGTGAAACCGCCGTTCTTGGAGAAGCTGCGGAACTCGATGGCGCACTCGCGCGCGCCCGGGATCTCGTAGATCGAGTGCGGGATCCCCGGCTCCGAGATGTAGGCCTCGTAGGCCGCGTCGAACAGGATCACGGCCTTGTGGGCCAGCGCGTACTCCACCCACGCCTCCAGCTGCGCGCGCGTCGCCGCGGCGCCGGTCGGGTTGTTCGGCGAGCAAAGATAGATGACGTCGGCGTGCTCCTTCGGCGGCTCGGGGATGAATCCGTTCTGCGCGGTACACGGGAGGTACACCAGACCGGCGTAGGCGCCGTTCGCGTCGGCGTCGCCGGTGTGGCCGACCATCACGTTGGTGTCCACGTACACCGGATAGACCGGGTCGCTGATGGCGACGACGTTGCGGTCGCCGAGGATGTCGAGGATGGCCCCGCAGTCGCACTTCGAGCCGTCGCTGACGAAGATCTCGTCGTCCGCCACATCCAGCCCGTGGGCGCGGTAGTCGTTCTGTGCGATGGCGGCGCGGAGGAAATCATGGCCCTGCTCGGGGCCGTAGCCGCGGAAGGTCGAGCGCTCGCCCATCTCGTCCACGGCCTTGTGCAACGCGGCGATCACGGCCGGCGGCAGCGGTTCGGTGACATCGCCGATGCCGCAGCGGATGAGCCGCTTGGCGGCGTCGGGGTTCGCCTCGGTGAACGCCTTCACCCGGCGCCCGATCTCGGGGAAGAGGTAACCGGCCTTGAGCTTGAGATAGTTGTCGTTGAGGAACGCCATAGAAAGAAGCGCGGACGTTACGGAACGGTCGCTGCCGAGGCAAGCGACCGGTCGGACATGGACGGACGGTCGCCCCGCCGACCTTGGCCGCGGATCAGTCCGCGCTGGCAGCGAACGTGTCCGACCGGTACCAATCCGCCGTGTCGTTTCTCGGTCTCTTCTCGGCCGCTCTGATCGCTTATCTGTCGGGCTCCCTGCCGACAGGATTCCTCGTCGCTCGCGCCAAAGGCGTGGACATCCGCAAGGCCGGCTCCGGCAACATGGGGGCGACGAACGTCTTCCGTGTGCTCGGCAAAGGCCCGGGCATCTTCGTCCTGCTGGTCGACGCCCTGAAGGGCGCTCTGCCGGTGCTCCTGCTGCCGTCGTTGCTGGCGCGGCCCGCGCTGGGCTCGCCGGACCCCGCGTGGATCGCGCTCGTCGCCACGCTCTGCGCCGTGCTCGGCCACAACTACACCTGCTGGCTCGGGTTCAAAGGAGGCAAAGGCGTCGCGACCTCCGCCGGGGCCTTCGCCGCCCTGGTGCCGGGCGCGCTGCTGGCGACAGTCGTCGTATGGTTGCTGGTCTTCGCCGCCAGCCGCTACGTGTCGCTCGCCAGCGTCTGCGCCGCGGGCGCGTTGCCGGTCGCGGCGGCGCTTACCCACCAACCCCTTCCCGTCGTCGTGCTGACCCTCGTGCTGTCGCTGCTCGCGATCTGGAAGCACAAACCGAACCTCCAGCGCCTGGTCGCCGGGACCGAGGCCAGGTTCGTCAAGAAACCCGCGATTCCCGCCGCGCCCGCCGCATCGGAGGAGGTCGTCCGATGAAGGTCTCCGTCATCGGTGCCGGCGCGTGGGGCACCGCGCTCGCCTTGGTCGCCCAGCAGAACGGCCACGCGGTCACCGTCTGGGGACACGACGCCGGGCATCTCGCCGACGCCGCGCGCGACCACGTCAACGAGCGCTATCTCCCCGGCATCCCGTTGCCGGCGGACCTGCGTTTCGAGCCGGACCTCGCATCGGCCGCGGCGGACGCGGAGTTGCTGGTGCTCGCCGTGCCGAGCAAGGCCTTCCGCGAGCTGGCCACGCGCCTGTCCGGCTTCGACCGCCTGGTCGTCAGCGTCACCAAGGGCATCGAGGCGCACAGCGGTCTGACGATGTGCGGCGTGCTGGAGGAGACGATGCCCGCGGCCCGGCTCGCGGCGTTGTCCGGGCCGTCGTTGGCCATGGAAGCGGCGCGCGGGATCCCCACGGCCGTGGTGGCCGCGAGCCGCGACGCCGAGGCGGCGCGGACCGTGCAAGGCGTGTTCCATCGGGCGGCGTTCCGCGTGTACACGGGCAACGACCTCATCGGCGTCGAACTCGGCGGCGCGCTCAAGAACGTCATCGCCATCGCCGCCGGCGTCTGCGACGGGCTCGGCTTCGGCGACAACTCGAAGGCCGCGCTCATCACGCGCGGCATCGCCGAGATGTCGCGGCTGGGCGTGAGCTGCGGGGCGCGGCCGGAGACCTTCGCCGGCCTGAGCGGCTTGGGCGACCTGACCGTGACGTGCTTCAGCAAGCTGAGCCGCAACCGGTCCTTCGGCGAACGCATCGGCCGCGGCGAAAAGGCTGCCGAGATCCTCGCCGCCACGCGGACCGCCGTCGAAGGGCATCCGACCGCGCGCAGCGCGGGCGAGTTGGCGGACCGCCTCGGCGTCCCCTGCCCCATCATCGCCGAGGTCCGCGCCATGCTCTACGCTGACAAGGAACCGCGCCATGCCGTCGCCGATCTCCTGGGCCGCGATTCCAAGGCCGAAGGCTGACCCCTGGAAATGCGGAGCGTGGATTGCGGAATGCGGAATGCAGAACGCCGGCCGCGTTCCAAGGTGGAAGGGCGAAGGCTGAACCGGTCGAAATGCGGAGCGCGGAATGCGGAACGCTTGGGACGCAGATCCATAGTGGAACGGCCGTCGCCGGAGCCAGGGCCGTCCCACCGTCGCCGCTTCGTTTCCTTCGTTCCCTTCTGTCCAAAATTCTTCTACCCGCTCCGGCTCAGAGCTTCGCCTTCATCGCCGTGAGCAGATCGCCGTAGGCGTCGAAGGCCGGGAACTGCGGGAACTCGCGGCGGACATTCTCCGGGGCGTGGAAGAGGTACCCGTGGTCGGCCTGGAGCAGCATCGTCGTGTCGTTGTACGAATCGCCGGCCGCGAGCACTCGGTAGTTCAGCAACTGGAGCGCGCGCACCGACTGGCGCTTCTGGTCGACCATGCGGAGCTGGTAGCCGGTGATCCGGTCGTCCGCGACCACCAGCCGGTGGCAGAAGAGCGACGGCCACTCGAGCTGGCGCATGAACGGCTGCGCGAACTGCTCGAAGGTGTCGGAAAGGATGATCACCTGCGCCAGCGTCCGCAGCTCCCGGAGGAACTCGAGCGCGCCCGGCAGCGGCGGCAAGGTGGCGATCACGGCCTGGATGTCCGAGAGCCGGATCCCGTGGCGGTCGAGGATCTCCAGCCGGTAGCGCATGAGCTTGTCGTAGTCCGGCTCCTCGCGGGTGGTGCGGCGCAGCTCGGGGATGCCCGTCTTCTCGGCGACGGCGATCCAGATCTCCGGCGTGAGCACGCCTTCCATGTCGAGGGTGACGAGGGACTGTTTCATGGGCGCGAAAGGAACCACGATCGTCGTCCGGGTGTCGAACGACGAATGAACCGCTCCGCGGCGGGCGCAGCTTTTCAACGTGGAGGCGAGCGGCATGGGCGAGCGTGCTGCCAGCATCTTGCTGGCAGAGGCTCGCCGAAGCCGGGGGCGGTGAAATCTTCCCGCGTGTCTCCCTCCGCGCTTTCTGCCGGCGAGACGCATGGCAGCACATCCGCGCCACCGGCCACCACGGTGTCCAGATACGCCCCTCTGCGCCCATCCCGCGAAAATCCCGTTGCCTGCCCTGCCGGCTTCCGGCTCTATCCGGAAGTGATTTTCGCCGCGGTCGACACGACCACCACTGCCTAGCGTCCGCAGCCACCGGCTGACGGACGCCCCACGCCTCGCACCTGAACCGGTCCGAGGCGTTTTTATTTCCCGAGACGATGAACAACCCAGACGCCAAGCCGCGAGGTCCGGAGGAAAAGATCCGGAAGACAGGAGAACAGGCAGATCCCTGTTCCATTCCTGTTTTCCTGCTTTCCAAATCCATTCTCTGTCCTCTCTTCGCGCCTTCGCGCCTTCGCGCCTTCGCTGTCAACTTCTTCCCTGTATGCGCTACGTGCTGAAGCAGAAATTCTGGAGCTGGGGCGACGACTTCAAGATCCGGGACGCCGAGGGACGCGACGTATTCTTCGTGGACGGCCGTGCCTTCAGCTGGGGCGACAAGCTGTCGTTCCAGGACATGCAGGGCAACGAGCTCGCCTTCATCCGGCAGAAGCTGCTCGCTTGGGGGCCGACCTACTCCATCGAGCGCGACGGCCGCGTCTTCGCCGAGGTCCGCAAGCACCTGTTCACGCTCTTCCGCTGCAAGTTCACCGTGGACGTCCCCGGCCCCGACGACCTGGAGGCCCATGGCGATTTCATCGACCGCGAATACGCCATCGAACGCCACGGCCGCCGGATCGCCGAGGTCAGCAAGCGGTGGTTCTCGTGGACCGACACCTACGGCGTGGACATCGACGCCGGCGAGGACGACGTGCTCATCCTCGCCACCGCCGTGGTCATCGACATGGTCTGCCACGCCGATGACAAGAAGCACCATTGACCGCCGATGGACACGGATCAAGCGCTCGATCTGCAGAAGGCTCCCGAGCCGCTGCACAAGGCCGAGACCCACGAGGTCATCGGCTGCGCCTTCGCCGTGCTCAACGGTCTCGGCCACGGCTTGCACGAGAAGCTCTACGAGAACGCCCTGTGCGTGGAGTTCCGCCGGCGCGCGGCCTCGCCCACGAACAGCAACGCCGTTTCGAGGTGCTCTATCTCGGCGAGCACGTGGGCGAGTTCGTCCCCGACCTGGTCCTGGACGGCAAGAGCGTCGTGGACACGAAGGTCATCGACCGCATCACCGACCATGAGAAGGGGCAGATGCTGAACTACCTCCGCATCACCCGGCTCCGCGTCGGCCTCCTCCTCAACTTCAAGCACGCCCGACTGGAGTGGGAGCGCATCCAGTTATTAGCCGAAGAATTTTTAACCACAGATGGACACAGATGGACACAGATGAAGACACGGCAGCGCGTCACTGTGGGATGTGCGCCCCGACAAGACGGTCGGGCAAGCAGAGGAATCAGGATCTGTCTTCTCCCTATCTGTGTTCATCTGTGTCCATCTGTGGTTAACTCTTCTCTTTTTCCATGAACGACGAACAACAACCCGCCTTCGAGGCCTCCAAGACCGACGTGCAGCGCAAGACGCTCGACCAGCGCGGCCAGATGGACGAGCTGATGCGCCTGCGCCATTCCTGCGCGCACATCCTCGCCACCGCCGTGCTTCGCCTGTGGCCCGACGCCCTGCTCGACATCGGCCCGCCGACCGACGAGGGCTTCTACTACGACTTCGATCTCCAGCACCGCTTCACCCCCGACGACTTCCCCAAGATCGAGGAGGAGATGCGCAAGATCACCAAGGAGAACCAAGTCTTCGAGAAATCCATCAAGACGCGCGACGAGGCGTTGGCCTACTTCGCGGGCAAGGGCCAAAAGTTCAAGGTCGAGCGCCTCGGCGATATCCCCGAGGGCGAGGCCATCAGCTTCTACCAGAACGGCGACTTCGTGGACCTCTGCGCCGGGCCGCACGTGATGCGCACCGGCAACGTGAAGCCCGGCGGCATCAAGATGCTCAAGGTCGCCAGCGCCTACTTCCGCGGCAACGAGAAGAACCCGCAGCTCCAGCGCCTCTACGGCACGGCTTTCAAGAACAAGGAGGAGCTGGATAAGTGGACCCTGATGCAGGAGGAGGCCAAGAAGCGCGACCACCGCAAGATCGGGGCCGAGATGGGCCTGTTCGCCTTCGACGCGGAATACGTGGGGCCGGGCCTCGCGCTGTGGCTGCCCAAGGGCGCGGTGCTGGTCGAGGAGCTGGAGAAGCTGGCCAAGGAGACCGAGTTCCTCGCCGGCTACGTGCGCGTGAAGACGCCGCACATCGCCAAGGAGAAGATGTATAAGACGTCAGGGCATCTGCCGTATTACGCGGAAAGCATGTTCCCGCCGATGGAGATGATCGAGGAACAGAATCGCGATGAAGTTCGCAAGCGGTCTCATGACTTGGAAACGGCCCAGCTCAGACTGCGACTATTCCAAGCAAACCACGGGACCGCAGTGACGACTTTAGAGTGGCAAGATCTTGACAGGGAAGTTCGGCTTCGGGAGTCTGCTCGAGCCGAACTTGTCGATTCGTACTACCTCAAGGCGATGAACTGCCCGCACCATCACCGCATCTTCGCGGCGGAACCGCGCAGCTACCGCGACCTGCCGCTGCGGCTCGCCGAGTACGGCACCAACTACCGCTACGAGCAGTCCGGCGAGCTCTTCGGTCTCATGCGCGTCCGCGCCATGAACATGAACGACGCGCACCTCTACATGACCGAGGCGCAGTTCGCCGACGAGTTCCGCGCGGTGAACGACATGTACCTGAAATATTTCAAGATCTTCGGCATCGAGAAATATCAGATGCGCTTCAGCACGCACGACCCCGCGCGTCTCGGCGTCAAGTTCGTCAACGAGCCGGAGCTGTGGAAGAAGACCGAGGACATGGTCCGGCAGGTCCTCATCGATTCGGGCATCCACTACGTGGAGGTGGCGAACGAGGCCGCCTTCTACGGCCCGAAGATCGACGTGCAGGTCTGGAGCGCCATCGGACGCGAGTTCACCATCGCGACCAACCAGGTGGACTTCGCCGTGCCGGCCAAGTTCGGCCTGACCTACCGCGACCGCGACAACACGGACAAGACGCCGCTGTGCATCCATCGCGCGCCGCTGGGCACGCACGAGCGCTTCATCGGCTTCCTCATCGAGCACTACGCCGGGAACTTCCCGCTCTGGCTCGCGCCCGAGCAAGTCCGCGTGGTCACGCTCAACGACGACGCGCCGCTGGTGGACTACGCCAAGGCCATCACGAACGAGCTGCGCTCGAACTTCGTCCGCGTCGAGGGCGACTACGGCCCGAACCCGGTGAAAGCGAAGATCGCCGACGCCGAGCACGCACGCGTCCACACCATGCTGGTGGTCGGCGGCCGCGACGTGGACGCCGGGGCGATCAGCGTGCGCCTGCACGGCAAGGGCAACCTCGGCGCCAAACCTCGCGCCGAGGTCATCGCCGACATCCTCGCCTCGATCAAAGAACGCCGGGCCTGAGGACCGGCCAGCGGCCCGGGAGGGCGGACTTTCCAGTCCGCCCCGGCGCGTCCGACGAAGCCCGGGCGTGGTCGGACCTAGCGGACGCCCGCGGAGTGTTGCCCGTCGCGGAACTGGCCGGACCGACGACCGATCCCCTGACGATATCCGGCAGCTTTCCCCTCGCCCGGAGGGAGAGGGCCAGGGTGAGGGGGAATGCCGCCCACTCATCGTGGCGCCAAGGGTTTACACGCTCCTTTCTCCCTCACCCCGGCCCTCTCCCGCTGGGAGAGGGAGAAAGGTAGGCCTGCGCCGGAGCGTCCGAGGCCGGACTGGCGAACGGACCAGCCCCCCAGGGCGCGCGCACCTTGCATCCTGTCCGGTGCCGCCCATGCTTCCGCGCGCATGGCTGAACGGTTGAACTCCGATGTGATGACGAAGCCCGACCCGGCGCTCGAGCAGACGCTCCGGCCCTCGGCGTTCAACGATTTCACGGGCCAGGCCAAGGTGAAGGACCGCCTCGAGATCGCGGTCGAGGCGGCGAAACGTCGCGGCGAGGCGCTCGACCACATCCTGCTCAGCGGTCCGCCGGGGTTGGGCAAGACCACCATCGCGAACATCCTGGCCAAGGCGATGGGCGCGAACGTCAAATGCACCAGCGGCCCCACCATCGAGAAGGCCGCCGACCTCGCCGGGCTCCTGACGAACCTGGAGGAGGGCGATGTCCTGTTCATCGACGAGATCCATCGGCTGCAGAAGACCGTGGAAGAGTACCTCTATCCCGCGATGGAGGACTTCAAGCTCGACATCATCATCGACCAGGGGCCGAACGCCCGCAGCGTCCGGCTGAACCTGCCGCGCTTCACGCTCATCGGTGCGACCACGCGCAGCGGCCTGCTGAGCGCGCCGTTGCTCACGCGCTTCGGCATCCGCGAGCGGCTCGACTACTACACGGCCGAACAGCTGCAGCAGATCCTGGTCCGCGCGGCGGGGCTGCTCGGCGTGGCCATCGAGGACGCCGGCGCGCACGAGATCGCCCGACGCAGCCGCGGCACACCGCGCATCGCCGGCAACCTGCTGCGCCGCGTGCGCGACTACGCCGAGGTCCGAGGCGACGGCCGCATCACCTCGCAGCTCGCGGACAAGGCGCTGGGCATCCTCGAGATCGACGAGAACGGGCTCGACGAGATGGACAAGCGGATCCTGGAGACGGTGATCCTGAAGTTCGGCGGCGGCCCGGTGGGCGTGAACTCGCTCGCGGTCGCGGTCGGCGAGGAACCGGACACGATCGAGGAGGTCTACGAGCCGTACCTCATCATGGAAGGCTATCTGAACCGCACCGCCCAAGGCCGCATCGCGACCGAGCGCAGCTACAAGAAGCTGGGCCTGAAGCCGCTGGCCGGGCAGGCCAGGCTGCTTTGAGCGCACGGCGCGAGCCGCGGCTCATTTCTCCTTCAGCTCGACCTCGCCCTTCCACTCACCCTTGGGCGGATGTTCCCGGAGCTCGGTGATGGTCTTGAGGTAGAACTTCGTCGGGCCGTCCTCGGGCCAACGTTCTTCCACCGCCTTGAACGCCGCCTCTGCCGCATCGAGCTGACCGGACTGGAACTTGGCGAGCGCGCCTGCGAACGCGACGTGCAGCTCGGCAAACTCCGCGCGCTGCTCGAGCTTGCCGACGAGTTCGTGCACCTCCACCGCCTTCTCGAAGCCCTTCAACACCAGCCGACCGATGGGGCGTGTCAGGAACTGGTCGCCTCCTTTGGCGTAGGTCGCGCCGGTCAGGAGCGTGAGCGTGCCCAGGTACTTGTTCAGGCTCTCCATGCGCGAGGCGAGGTTGATGTTCTCGCCGAAGGCCGTGTAGTCGAAGCGCTCGCGGCTGCCGAAGTTGCCGACGTTCGCCTCGCCGGTGTGGAGCCCGATCCGGGTGATGAGCTTGCGGCCGTTGCTCTCCTGCACCACCTGCTGGCGGAATCGCAGCGCGGCATCGCAGGCCCGGTAGGCGTGGTCGGGCTGCGGGTCCGGCGCGTTCCAGATGGCGAAGATGGCGTCGCCGATGAACTTCACGACCGTGCCGTCGGTGGGGAACACGCACCGGCCCACGGCGGTCTCGAAGTACTGGTTCATCATGTGCGCCAGATCGTCGGGATCCAGCCCTTCGGAGATGCTGGTGAAGCCGGCGATGTCGCTGAAGAAGACCGTCACCTCGTGCTTGGTCGCGCCCGGCCGCATGAGCTCCTGGGCCTTCTCGCCGGTGAACTTCCGGGCGAGCTTCGGCGAAAGGTAGCTCGAGAGGGACTGGAGGAGGAGCTGGTTGCGGAGGAACAACCGGAGCGAGTTGAAGACCATCGAATAGAGCCAGCCGACGACAATCTGCACGACCGGGATCAACCAGCCGAACCAGATGCGCTGCGATTCGAAGGCCCAGTAGCTGGCGCCCGTCACCAGCAGGATCCCCCCGAACGCGGCCCACGTGGCCGGCACGGCCCGGAGCAGGAGCAGACCGGGGCCGGCGAGCAGCCCGGTAGCGACCACGATGAGGAGCATCCAGCGCAAGTTCATGCGCATGAGCCAGTCGCCCCGGACCAGGTTCAGCGCGACCGTGGCATGGATCTCGACCCCGGCCATGAACTGCTCGCGGTCATCGGCCAGCGCGGCATAGGGGCTCACGTAGGAATCCTTCCGTTCGCCGCTGAACTTCGTGAGCGTGGACGACCCGATGAAGACGATCCGGTCGCGGAAATAGGCGTCCGGGATCTCCCGGCCCTCCGCCGGCTTGAGCACGTCGGCCATCGAGACGCTGGCGACACGCCCCGGAGGACCGTAGTAGTTCACCCAGCGCTCCATCTTCTCGGCCTCCTGGGTCGCGGCATCGTCGCGGCCTTGGGTGACCGGTGCGCGGAGCAACGAGGACACCGACCATTCGAGGCTGTGCTTGTTCGGCGGATACGAGGGCGGATGGCGCCGGACGACCTGGTCATAGGAGGGCACGAGTTGGGGCAATCCCAAGGTGATCTCCTCCAACCGGTCCGGATCCGCGACCTTGAGCGCCCGGACCAGCGCACGATAGGGCGGGATCGCCCCGGGCGTGCCGCGATTGGCCAAAGCATCATCGGTGATCTTGGTGCTCATCGCTGCCACCACCTTGCCGCCGGCCCGTGCGACCGCTTCGGCCAGGGCTTTGTCGCCTTCCGGGTCGGCGAAACGTTTCTGCTCGAGGAAGATGATATCGAACACGACGGCCTTGGCCCCGGCAGCGACGAGCCGGTCCACCAGTCGCGCATGGAGACGACGGTCCCAAGGTTCGTTCATCGGCTGTCCCAACCGCGCGTGGGAAGCCTCGTCCAGATAGACGATGCACGCCTCTTGCGGCGGCTGCTGCTGCCTCAGCCGTTCACGCATCAGGAACAGCCAATCGTAGCTGCGATAGCGGATGGGGTTGCCGAAGTTGCCGACGGTCGGACCGCGCACGCCAGGTTCGCCGTCTTCCGGCCAGAAGCTCGCGCGCAGCCAACGGCGGGCCTTCTCCCCCTTCGGGAGCCGGTCCTTCTTGTCCAGCTTGTAGTCGGCCTCGTGCTCCAGATCCGTCCGCCAGAACACCCAACCGATGCCGAGCGTGAGCACCAGCGCCCCCACGGCATAGCGGTCGAAGAAGGCGAGGAGGCGCTTCATGCCGCGCTCAGAAGTTCAGCCGCAGGCTCGTGTAGAGGGTGCGCTCGCGCGGGTACTCCTCGTGCAGGTTGAGCGGGTTGAGGCGGTAGTCCTGGCCGGTGAGGTTGAGCACACCCAAGCGCACCTCGCAGCGGCGCTGGAGGAAGCGGTAGCCGCCCACGAGGTTGAACTGCCAGAAATCATCGCCCGGAAGGTCCTTCGCACCGACGCCGTAGCCGCGGTTCGATTGCTGCGTCCACATCCCGGCGAACTCCGCGAAGAAACCGCACTCGTGGTTGAACCGGACGAACCCGGTGACCTGATGCAAGGTCGCCGAGACGTCGCGGGCGGGCGACGTGGGCAGCGCGCTGATGGCCGGCGGATAGCTCTCGTCGAGGGCCGCTTCGCTGACGCGATAACGGGCCCCGACCGCCCAACGGTCGGCGATGAGCTGGTTGAGCGTGACGGCCAAGGTGCGTTCCTCGAACTGGACGCCTCGGGTGAAGGTGGCCGGTCCTGCGAGCGGGTCGCCCGAGGTGTAGGTGTAGGCCCCGTAGTTCTGCCCCGCATCGGAGCGGAGCAGTTCGCCGCTGAAGTCGAGGTAGGTCCGGGTGGGGAACCGATAGTCGACGCCCGCCCCGAACGTCTCGAACGCCGAGCCCGGGACCAAGCTCTCGATCGATTCAGGCACGAGGCTGCGGAACGCTTGGGTGAAGCCCGCGACCTGTACGGGTTCGAGGCGCACGCTGGTGTCGTAGTAGCTGCCGCCGAGCGAACGGGTCCAAGCGGCGCGGACGTTGGCGTTCGTGAGCGGCGACCATTCGAGACCGAGCTTGGGCGAGAGCTTGTCCTTGGTCTGCTGGCCCGCATCGGTCGGCGGTTGGTCGATGTTGACCGGGAAGTAGAGCCGTTCGTAGCTCCCGCCCGCGGTGAACCGGAGGGAAGGAAGCAGCTGCCAAGTGTCGTAGGCGTAGACGCTGACGCGGTCGAGGTCGCTCGCGACCGAAGCGGTCGACGGATCGAACACCAACGAACCAGGGTTGAGGTTCGACCGGTTGGTGAGGCTGGTGAGGGTCTCGAGGTCGCCCTTCTGGTAGCGGGCGCCGGCGACGAGCGTGTGGTCGCCGATCGCGGCGATGTGCATCGCCTCGACCCCGTAGGCCGTCAGCTTGCTGCGGTAGTCCACCGCGAACGGCCGGGTCGAGTAGCGGTCGAACACGACCAGATGGTGCAGGAACGGCACGGTCGAACGGGCGTCGCTGAACGCCAAAGTGTCGTCGAGCCGGCTCACCAGGAGGAGCGTGTCCTGGCCCGGCGCCCACCGATGGTGCCATCCGGCGAAGACGTTCGGCGACTGGGTCTCGGTCGAACGGAACCCGGGGCTGGTGGCGTTCGGGTCGTAGAGCTGGCGCGTGTCGCCGTTCGAGTAGTCGCTGTAGTTGACGAGCGCGAAGACGCTGTCGTCCGGCGAGAGCTGCCACTTGGCCTTGCCGTACAGCGAGAGCTGCTCCAGCCCGGTGTTCGGACCGAAACCGGCCTCGCTGCGGTAGTCCACGTCGAGCGCGTATCCGAAGTTGCCTATCGTGCCGAACTGCGATCCCCGCTGCGTCCAGGTGCCGCTGCTGAGGTATTCGGTCGTCGAGCTGACGCCGGCCCGGTCGCGGTCGAACAGACGCGAGTATTCCTGTTGCGACACGTTCTGCGAGAGCGATCCGACGCCGACCGGCGCGAGCAGGTTCGCCACCAGCAGCTCGCTGAACCACGGCGTCTCGTAGCGCAGGTTGAACAGCCGCGGGTCGCGCAGCGAATCGTAGCTGTTCGCCAGGAACAGGTGCGCGCTGGCGTTGCCGTAGTCGGAGGCGACGGCCCGGGCCGCTTCGCGGACCGACGGCTCGGTGAGGCCGGCGTCGCGGTAGACGCTGGCGAGGTTCGCGCCGCGGACGGCGCGGTCCTGGTCGAGCAGCTGGCGCGAGCGGTAGACGGCGCGGTTCTCGTTGCGGGCCTTCGATTCTTCCAGCCCTTGGACCGCTTCGTTCACGCGGTTCTGCTGCTGACGGAGCAACGCCAGGTAAAGCCACGAGGTCGGGTCGGCCGCGTCCAGTTGTCGGGCGCGCTCCAGCTCGCGGTCGGAACGGGCGAGGTCGTGCTCCTCGCTCCACGCTTTCCCGAGGTAGCTGCGGAAGATGGCGCGGCTGGGTTCCATCGCGGCGGCCGTCTGGAGCTCGGCACGTCCGGCGGCGAGATCGCCTTGGCGGATGAGGCAGAGGCCGCGTCCGAGGTGCGCCGGTGCGAGGTCGGCGTCGAGGGCGATGGCGCGGTCGAAGGCGGCGATCGCGGCACCGGTGCGGTTCTCGGCGGCCGCGAGATAGCCGTCGAGCGAGTGTACCTGGGCGTTCCGCGGCGTGAGCTCGAGCGCGCGGACGATGGCGGTCCGGGCGGCGGCGATGCGCCCGGTGCCGAACTCCAGCTCGGCGATCCGCGCTTGGGCGAAACCGGAACCGGGCGCGGCCTCGGCGGAAGCGCGGGCCAGCCGGAGCGCGCCGGCGATATCGAAACGTGCCTGGGCCGCGTAAGCCGCGGCGAGCAGGCCCGTGGCCGTCTTGGGCATCGCGCCCGCGGGACCGGCATTTCCACGGGCGACGTCGATGACCTGCCGGAGCGCGGCCGCCGGCTCGGAATCGACGCCGGTGAGGAAGCCCTCGGCATTGGCGGCTTGGCCGACGGAAAGACTGAGCGCGGCGCGATAGGTCTTCTCCGCGGCGTCAGACGGGACACGGCCGTCCGGGTACGCGGCCAGAGCGCCGAGCAGATCACCGGCGGCGTAGGCCGCGAGCGAAGATTGAAGCGCGGCACGGCTGACGTCGGTGAGCGCGACATCATCCAAGTGCAGGATGCCCGGATAATAGAGCGCCCATTGGATCGGCGCGACGGCATCGAGCAACGCGGTCTTGGTCGGGGCCTTGCCGGGTTCGACGTCGCCTTGTTCGCCCGGGGCGAGCCGGACGCTGCCCAGCTCGTTGCTGAGGTCCACGCGGCCCTCGAGCAGGGCGACGGTCGTGCGTCCGTCCTTGGCGACGCGGACGGCGACCTCGGTGCCGAGGATGGCCCCGGACGCTACCGGGGTCTTGAACTTGTGCTCGTCGGTCTTCTCGCGGTTGAGAAGGTAGAAGCCGCCTTCGCGGAGCTCGACCTGGAAACGGTCGGCGTTCCCACCGCCGGACGAGAGGACGATGTCGGTGAGCTCGTCGACGCGGTAGAGGGCCTTGTCGCCGATCCGGAGCGTGGCGCCGCAATCCGCGCCGGTGCTGAGGGCATCGCCGAGCTGCAGGACGTCGTTGGTCCGGCCAGCAAGATAGGCGTTCGCGCCCTTGCGCTGGACCTTGACCTTGTTCTCGATGGCGACGATGCGAGCGCCGCCTTCACCCACCACGGGTTGGGCGGACACCTCGTTGACGGCGACCAGGCCGGCCGCGGCCAAGGCCAGGACCGACCGACGTGACGTAAGCTGGAAGGTGGGGCGGCTCATGGCGTTCAACGGTGTGTGCAGAAAAGCAGATCCATCTGCGATAAACAACCTTCGCGCCAACCCAAGGGTGAGAACCGGAACGGCAAAGTGCCCGGACGGCCGAAAGACAAGGCCGATAGACCGCCCTGAGCCGTGCGTCGGCCCTCAAACAGGCCACGCACCGGGCCCTATCGGAGCCTTCCCGCGGCAAACTTCGCCGTCTTGCCCGCGGGCGGACCTCGCGGACATGGCCGTCCGCGCTCCGATCACCGCGTCCCGCGCGGATCACCGGCTCAGGCCGGGATGCGATCGGCGCGCAAGTACGGCCGGAGCGGCTCGGGGATGTGGACGCTGCCGTCGGCTTGCTGATGGGTCTCGACGAGCGCCACGAACAACCGCGCGAGCGCGGTGCCCGAGCCGTTGAGGATGTGCGGGAAGCGGTTCTCGCCGGTCTCGGTCTTGTAGCGGAGGTTCATCCGGCGGGACTGGTAGTCCTCGCAGTTCGAGCAGCTGGAGACCTCGAGATAGCTACCCTGCCCGGGCGCCCAGACCTCGATGTCGTAGGTCTTGGCCGAGGCGAACCCCATGTCACCGGTGCAGAGGCTGATGACGCGGTAGTGCAGGCCGAGCAGCTGGAGCACCTTCTCCGCGTTGCCGACCAGCTTCTCGAGCTCCTCATAGCCGGTCTCGGGCGTGACCACTTTGATCAGCTCCACCTTGTCGAACTGGTGGACGCGGATCATGCCGCGGGTGCCGAGCCCCGCCGCACCGGCCTCGGCGCGGAAGCAGGGCGAATAGGCGACGTAATACCAACTACGTTAATGGATTGGTACAACGGGTCTGGAAGAAGCGTTTGCTTGAGCCAGGAGCCAGTCGAAGACGAGGGAGCGGACGCGGCGGGCGTCCTGTCGGGATCGATGGAGTTCTGCCAGGAGCACCGCCTC